>DATGJR010000115.1:0-12107 GCA_035295065.1 Steroidobacteraceae bacterium | reverse complement strand
AGACCGGCAAGGTCGTCGAGACACTCAACAAAATCCTCGAGCTCGAGCTCGCGGGGCTGGTGCGGTACCTGCACTACAGCTTCATGATTTTCGGCCACAACCGCATCCCGATCGTCGGCTGGTTGCGGGGGCAGGCCGACGAGGCGCAGGCGCACGCCATACAGGCGGGCGAGCACATCACCAGCCTGGGCGGGCACCCCTCACTCCGTCTCGGGGCGCTGCTCGAGACTCACAAGCACAACGTCGATGAAATCCTGCGCGAGGCGCTCGAGCACGAGCAGGAAGGCCTTGCCGAGTACCGCAAGCTCCTCGCGCAGACCGCGGGGCGCAACATCATGCTCGAGGAGTACGCGCGCACCCAGATAGCCGCCGAGGAAGCGCACGTCGCCGACCTCGGCAAGATGCTGCGCAAGCCGGGCTCGATCACTTGATCGGCTCACGAGGTCCGTAGCGGCGCCGCCGAGGCCGTCGTGTGCACGTCGGTGCGCGCCACGGCCTCCACCGTGTAGCCGGCTTCAATCCAGGCTTCGAGCCCGCCCTTCAGCGGGCGCACGCGCCGAAAGCCGTGGTTCATCAGCAGCCGCGCCACCCTGGCAGCGGATGCCTCGTTCGGGCAGCTGCAATAGAGGATGATCTCGCGATCACGCGGCAGCTCGCTCAGGTGCTGAGCTGCGTCCTTTACCGGCACGTGCACCGCGCCCGGGATCCGGTGCCGCTCGATCGCCTGCGCAGTCGAGGAGCGCACGTCGACGATCACCGGCGCGGCTCCCTCCTCGATCTGCCGGCGCAGCTCCTCGACGCTGATGCGTGCCATGTCGAGCGCGGCGAGAAAGCGCCGCCGCTCCCACCAGCGGTATCCCACGTAGGCGGCGAGCAGCGCGAGCAGTGCGAGCGCAGCGCCCCCGCCGATCTGGGCGGCCTGCGGCAGGATCCGCTCGATCCAGCTGCGCAGCAGCGCCCCGGCGGCGAGCGCAGCTCCCACCCAGAGAGTTGCGCCGAGCAGGCTGAAGAGCAGGAATCGCCCGAAACCCATGCGGGTCGCTCCGGCGAGTGGCGGTGCGATGAGGGCGAGGCCCGGTACGAACTTGGCGACCAGCAGCGCTTTCGGCCCCCAGCGCTCGAAGGCACCCTGCGTGCGGCTGACGCAGGAATCCGGCGACAGCGAGACGCGGCACAGGAGGCTCATGACGCGGCCGCCATAGCGGCGGCCGGCGGTGTACCAGGTGCTGTCTGCGATGAGGCAGGCGGCGACCGCGAGCGCATAGATCGCCGATCCTGACATCTTGCCGCTGGCAGCCACGGCGCCGGCGACCAGCAGGGTAGGCACCACGGGAACGGGCAACCCGAGCTGCTGCGCGAGTACGTTGAGGAATACGAACCCAAGGCCGATGGGGCTGCGCACCGGCCGATCTTGCGCCGCGAGCCGGTCGAGCGACAAGAACACCGGCGGGGGAGCGCTCCGTCCCCCTAATGGCTCAGATCACCGGGAGCTGAGCTTCAGCCTGGGAACTTGGTGAAGAGGGCATCGACCGCGGCGTCGATGCGCTTTTCTGCTTCAGCGCCGGTCGCACCGTAGAGATCCTCATCGACCGAGGCATGCCAGAGCGGCTCCTTGGTCTTCGCATCGTAGAGATCGATGCCGACGGTTCCCTGACGGTATACGTAGGGCGTATCCCAACCCCAGGCGCCGTAGGGTCCCCATGGACCGCCCCAGCCCCAGCCCCAATAGCCGTATCCGTAGGGGCCATAAGGCCCGCCAGCCGGATACCAATCGACCGCCGTGTTCGAGCCAATACCGTAACCGACCAGACAATCGGAGTTGTTCGCGACGAGCGTAATACCGGCGGCCTGCATATGGGTCGTGATGGCGGCGCGCAGCCGGCTCTCGTTCACGGGGTTGGCGATGGTGCCCCGCATCGGGTTGTCGGTGCGGAAGGCGCCCGCCCACGCAAAGCTCTTGCACTGGCCCGGATGAAATGCGGCCCGGTTCACGTCCGATCGTACCTGCAGGGCACAACCGGCGAGAGCCCAGGTGGCCGCAGCGGCCAGGGCCACACCAAGGAGCCGTCTCTTCATAGTGCCTTCACCTCTGAGACCACATGCGGCGCCGTGCGGCGCGCAACTCCCCAACGCGGGGGTCGGATTTCGGTTGACACCCCTAACGGATTGATTCAGGTCGATAATGCCAGCGTGTCGAAGCCACCGAAAGCTTTCCTTTCCTGGAGCTCCGGGAAGGACAGCGCCTACGCCCTGTGCGAGGCGCGACGGCTCGGTCTCGCCGAGGTGGTCGGCGTGCTCACGACGCTGAGCGAGGCCTACGATCGGGTGGCGATGCACGGGGTGCGCTCGAGTCTCCTCGAGCGTCAGATCGGCGCCCTCGGGCTGCCGTCGCTGAAAGTGATGCTGCCGAGCCCGTGCTCGAACGAGGTCTACGAGGCCCGCCTGGCGAGTGCCTGTGACCGGCTCAAGGAAGAGGGCGTGCGGCACATCGTGTTCGGCGATCTCTACCTCGCGGACATCCGCGCTTACCGCGAGCGGCAACTCGCCGCGCTTGGCATGCATGCGATCTTTCCGCTCTGGCAGCGCGACACGGCGGCCCTGGCGCGCGAGATGATCGCGAGCGGCCTCGAGGCGCACCTCGTGTGCGTCGATCCGCGCCGTCTCGATCGCAGCTTTGCCGGTCGCCGCTTCGATTCCGCGCTGCTCGCCGCTCTCCCGCCGGATGTGGATCCGTGCGGCGAGAACGGCGAGTTTCACACCGTGGTGTCGGCGGGTCCGATGTTCTCGGCACCCATCGCGGTGCGCGTCGGGGAAGTCATCGAGCGCGAGGGCTTCGTGTTCGCGGACGTGCTCACTAAGGACGGGTAGAGGAGCAGCCGCGCGAGCAGCAGGCCGGCCAGCGCCAGCAGCGTGAGGCCGCCCAGCGTGCCGCCGCCGTGGCCGCCGCCGCCTCCAGTCGGCACAGCGGCCGAGACCGTCAACACCGCCGAATTCGCCACCGCCTGGGTGTTCTGCGCATTGCTGCAGCTCAGCGTGTAGGTCTGCGTTCCCGTCGCGGCCGGAGTGACATTCATGCTGCCGCTCGTGGCCGAGGTGCTCAGCGCTCCCGAGCCCGTGCAACTCGTGGCGTTGATGCCATCCCAGGTGAGGTTGGCCGACTGCCCGAGCGTGATCGAGGTGGGCGAAACGCTGATCATCGGCGGTCCCGCCGGCAATGCATCGAGTGCCATCCCCACCTGCAGGAAGCCGTAGCCGGTTGACGCATCGGGTGAGGGACTGTGCATCGCAGCGGCGGTCGTCTGCATCGCCCTGATGATCTCGGCTGGAGTCAGGGTGGGATTGGCCTGCACGATGAGCGCCGCAGCCCCGGCCGCGTGAGGTGTCGCGGCGGAGGTGCCGAAGTAGTTGGGGTAGCTCGCGTTGTTCGCGCAACCGGCGACACTCGAGTTGTCGGTCCAGAAGCCGTTGCTGTCTGCGATCGGGAAGCCGAAGAAGGTGGTGTTGGTTCCGTCCGGTCCGACGAAGTCCGGCTTTTGCCGGTTATCAGGCTGCGCGAGCCGATTGCCGTTCACGTCGAACAGAATGGGTAAGCCGCCGGCCGAGGTCCCTCCGAACGATGAGAAGTATTCGAGTGCGGCGGTGGCCACCACACCGCAGAGCGGTGTCTGCGGGAAAAACGCCGCGCCGAGCGCCGCCGCTCCGGTTGCCGACGGATGGCCCTGGATCGTTGCGGCGTTGGCCTGAGGAAAGTTCTGGATGGTGCTGCCCGCGCCGTTGTCTTCCCAAGCCACCTTGATCCGCCCGGGAGCGCTGCCCCCGGCGAGGCCGACCGTGATGCTGACCGTCCCCGCCGCGGTCAGGGACGCAGCGTTGGCGGGGTTACCGACGACCAATACCTGGACGGGGTCGGTGCCGAGCGCGTTGGGTCCGGTGCAGGTGACGGTCGACCCGGCGAGATTGAAGATCGAGTAGCTCACGGCCGAGGAGACGCACACGTCGATCTGGCTGATCGCTCCAGGCGTGCTTCCGGGAGTGCCCGGGTAGGCGCCCGTGAGATAGGGCTGGTCCCACTCGACGACGAGCGCCGCGAAGTTTCCCTGCGCGAGCTGGGGCACGTCGACGGTCAGCGCGGGTGCATTGGTGGCGAGCGTCTGGTCGAAGTTGAGCAGCATCTCGTTCACCTGCGAGCCCGTTCCCGCGATGGTGAAGTGCGTCGCCGAGCTCGCATCGTCATAGGCCAGGTTGCCGTTGTTGCCCGCCGCGGAAAAGTAGGTCACGCCAGCCGCCTGCACGGCATCGATGGCCTGCGCTACCAGGCCGTCCTGGAAGAAGGGCTCATCGAAATATCCGACGTCATCAGCGATGACCTTGGCGCCGGCGCTGGCGAGTGCGTGGATGCCGTTGGCGAAATCCGCCTCGCTGTTGGAGGCCGTATAGAAGGCGAGCTTCGCGCCGGGGGCCACGGCGTGCACGATCTGCAGCATGGCGCGCCCCTCGTCGGCGTAGGGGAGGAAGATCGGATAGCCGAAATCGACACAGCCCTGGTTGTTGAAATTGGCCTCCTGCAGCACATCGACGTTAGCCGGCAAGGCTCCCGAGGAGACATCGGCCGCGGCATCGGCGGTGAAGCCATAGGGGGCGTAGCCCGCGGGGCCTCGCGGCGGAGGGATTCCGGGCTGACCCTGGTGGGAGGCGTAGTAGGCGTAGCAATCGTAGCTGTCGGAGAGAATGCCGACCATGACGCCCGAGCCGTTGAGGCTCGGGTGCTGGCTGCGGATCGCGGCAGTGCCCTGGGCGAAGTCGCCCTGCGTCGCGACCACGGCGCGCGTGTGCCACAGCGCCGCACGGAGGGAAGCCACTTCAGCGCGCGCGGCCGCAGCCTCGATCGCGCTCACCGGCAGCCAGCCGCCGACGTCGTTGCGGAAAACCGCAGGATGCTCGAGTCCGAGATCGATCAGGGCTGCCTCGAGGCGCTTCGGATCGCCGCGCGTGACCGCATCGACGGCCACCAGAGGCTCGGTGCCGGCGCTGCTGCGGGCGAAGTGTGCCGCGGGGCTCAACGAATGCAGATCCTCGAGCTCATGTCCGGGCCGCACGGACGCGGCGTGGCTCGCAAGATCCGCGAGCGTCGCATCGAGCTTGCCACCGAAGCCGCTGCGCAGCTGCGCGGGACTGCGCCCGCCGAAGGCCATGAGGGGCGAGCTGCCGCCTGCAAGTGCGAGGGTCGCGGTGATGGGCTGCTGAGGCGGAGTCGCCGAGGCGACGATGGCCGTGAGCAACGCGACCGAGGCGAGGCCCAAACTCTTTGATCTCATCAGTCCTGCACTCCCGTTAATCGCAGTGAATGGGCGCACTGCCCTTGAGCTGCGTGCGCCGGCGTTGCAGCAGTCCGTAGCTCCCGATGCCGATCCACACGACATTGAGAGCCGCCGAAGGATAGGCGCCGTTCCAGCCGCTGTTCACGACGAAGCCGAGCGCGCCGACGATGTTCATGTACTGGTAGAGCCTCGAGTCGCCCGCCACCTTGCCCGCCGAGAGCAACGCATAGGCGAGGACGATGAGGACCGCTCCGATCCACCCGACCACCTCGATCGCAAGTCTCATCTGTGCACCTGCACCCCCCGGGAGGTACGTCACTTTACCTGCTTCCCGCCCCTCGGGCGCGCGAGTCGGAGCCACGCCATACCGTGCGTCAGCTCACAGCCTGCATGGCTCGAAGGTTAATTCCATGTAACGAACCGCAGCGCGTGGCGCTGACCGGCGTCGCAATCCGCCGACTGTGCGCTGTGCACTCTCCCGAAAGACGGACTGCGCGCGAGGATGTTTGCCCCTAGAATTCGCGCCGCTGACAGACCAGGAGACTGACATGGAAGTTGTTGTTGCAATCGAGATCGCCCTGACGTTCGTACTGCTGTTCGGTCACTTCGTGACGGTGGTGAAGGAACGCTTCGGCCGCTCATCTGCCTGAAGCTTAAGGCTCTGACGGGCAGTAACAAGCGCCGCCTTCGGGCGGCGTTGTTTTTTGTGTAGCATCGCCTCCATGCGCGCAGCCCCGGGTTCGGTAGTGGCTGTCTCCCTCGCTCTCCTCGCCTCTTTCGCCTGGGGCCGCACCGCACCGGACCCCGCACAGCTGCCGGCGGGGAACGGCCAGGACATTGCCGCGGCGAGATGCACGAGCTGTCATGAGGCCGGGCGCCTCGCGGTCCCGGGGTACACGAGGGACGGCTGGCGCAACGTCCTCGGCCGCATGGCGAAGCTCGGCGCGGCGGTGACGCCGGATGAGCTCCCGGTGCTTACGGACTATCTCGCGCGAAATTTCCCGGAGCGCCCCCCGCCTGCGCCCACCCTCGTTCCGGGAAGCGTCCGCGTGAGTTTCCAGGAGTGGGCGGTGGCGACCCCGGGAGCCTTCCCCCACGATCCGCTTGCGACGGCCGATGGCGCGATCTGGTACACGGGGCAGCGCGCGAGCCTCCTCGGGCGCATCGATCCTGCGAGCGGAGCGATTCGCGAGTACCCAACCACGATCCCCGACTCGGGCCCGCATGGACTGGTGGCGGATAGCGCGGGAAACATCTGGTTCACCGCCAACAATGCCGGCTATATCGGCAAGCTCGATCCGGCGAGCGGCGCCATCACGGCCTACCGGATGCCGGATCCAGGTGCGCGCGATCCACACACCGCCGTATTCGATCAGCACGGGGTGCTGTGGTTCACCGTGCAGGGAGCCGGGCTGGTCGGCCGGCTGGTGCCCGCCACCGGCGAAGTGCGGCTTATCGCGCCCCCGACCGCCCACGCGCTTCCCTATGGCATCCTCGTCAGCTCGCGCGGTGTGCCGTTCTTCGCGGAGTTCGGCACCCATGCCATCGGGCGCATCGATCCCGTCACGCTCGCCATTCATGAATACACCCTGCCGAACGCGGGCTCCCGGCCACGCCGAATCGCTATCACTGGCGATGATGTCATCTGGTATTCCGACTACGCGCGCGGCTATCTCGGCCGCCTCGATCCGCGCACGGGAGCAACCCGGGAATGGGCCTCTCCCGGTGGCGCGGTCTCGCTCCCCTACGGCATCACCGCACTCGATGGCATCATCTGGTACAGCGAATCGGGCGTGCGGCCGAACACGCTGGTGCGCTTCGATCCGCGCTCGGAGCGCTTCCAGTCCTGGGCGATCCCCTCGGGCGGCGGCGTGGTCCGCAACATGATGTCGACTCGCGATCGAAAGCTCGTGCTGGCGGAAAGCGGTGTCGGCAAGCTTGCGCTCGTAACCGTCGAGTGACCATCACATAGCCACATCGGCCTGACTGGCACCGCGGACGATACGGGAGTGAATCACCGACACCGCAACGCCGATCGGTGTGTGGTAGTCGGCGAGCTTCAGGTAGCAGCTTTGGCCGGCGTAGAGCGTCGCGCCGCTGAAATTCATCACCTGCTGTCCGTTGAGCCACGCCTGGAAGAAGCCGTCGCTCCCTGAAGACCACTTCACGTGATACACGAAGTCGTACCAGACATTCTCGATGACCGGGCCCAGCGAGACACTGAAGGCACCGGGATCGGTGATTTGGTTGGCCGGCGTCGTGCCGCCCGCAATCCACATCTCGAGTCCGGTCGGAAGCGAGAGGATCTGGAAGTTGGCCTGCGCGGCTGGCCCCGTGTTATGAAAATCGAAGACCACGCCCCAGTTCCAAGTAGAGCCTGAAGGCGGCGCCGCGTACCCGCTGGGGAACTTCAGTGAGTGCGCCCACCACTCCTCCTGCCCCTGGTTGCAGTAGTCCGAGGAAGCGCCCAGGTGGAGGTCGGCGCGCTCCGCCGGCCCGCTGCCGTCGATGTTGGAATCGCCCGGCTGAGTCGTCAGCTGCACTGCATTCGGCCCGTCGCGCCCTGGAGAGACGAGGATGGCGCGAGTGGGTTCGGCCGTTTGCTCGTTGAGACCGCAGTCGGTGGGTGCCTGCGGGAAGTCACACGACCACAGCGCGTTGGGCGAGATGCCCGGAGGGGGAGGGTTGGATGCGGTGGGGGTCGATGTGCTCGGGGCGGATGTCGTGGTGCCGCCCGGTGAGGTTCCGGGATCCACAGCGCTGCTCGGGGTTGCGGCGCCCGAGCCGGTGGTGCTGCCCGATCCCCCGCCTCCCCCACAACCCTGCAACGTCGCCGCGACAAACCACAGAAGAGCGCTCGCCAGCCAAACTCGCATGCAAACCTCCTGGTCGAGCACCTCCCTCACGTCGCCGAATGACGACAAGAAAATTCAATGAGGATGTAGGGGAATCTCGACGGGGCGCAGAGTAAGGACGACGTTGTACGAGCGGAATAGACCCTAAGGCCTAAAAACCTCAGCGCGGCCTTTGCCGTTCGCGCGATGGCGGCTCACGGCGCTGCCGTCATCGCGCCTCAGCCCTCGAAATACCAGCGTCGAGAGCAATGTCGAAACACCGAGCACGAGCAGCCCCTCGTGGATGCCGTGCAGCAGCTCACCCGGGGCCGTGTGGAAGCGGTCCGGAACGAAAAGCGCGGTGACGAGCGATGCGACGGCCACTGCGAAGCTGATCGAAAGCTGCTGGCCGGTGCTCGCGATGGTGCTGGCATCGCCCGCCGCCTCGGAGCTCACGTCTGCATACACCAGCGTGTTCATGCTCGTGTACTGGAGCGATGCGAACAGCCCGAAGGCAAACACCTGCAGCACGATGAGCCACACCGGAGTCGCCGGCCCGATGGTGGCGAACAGCAGGATCAGGACTCCCAGCATCAGCGTGTTCGAGACCAGCACTGCGCGGTAGCCGAAGCGCGCGAGTATGCGTGGCATGATCATCTTGAGACTGATGGCGGCGAACGCCTGGGACATCATGAGGAGTCCGGACTCAATCGGCGTGTAGCCGAGACCTACCTGAAAGAGCAGCGGCAGGAGGAACGGAATGCCGCTGATGCTGATGCGCGTGAAGAAACCGCCGCTCACCGCGGCGCGGAAGGTGCGGATGCGAAACAGCGCCAGGCGCAGGAGCGGGCGCGCGCGGTGCGTGGCATGCAGTCCGTAACCGGCGAGCAGCACTCCCGCGAGAGCGAGCAGCGCGAGGACGGACCCGGTGCTCAGGGAGTGCTCGCCGAAGATCTCGAGGATATAGGAGAGCAGCGCTACACCTGAGCCGAAGAGAATCAGTCCCACGAGATCCGCTGGCGGATTGTCCGCCTCGCGGTAATCCGGCAGATAGCGCTCGACGAAGTAGAGGCCCGCGATGCCAACGGGCACGTTGATGAAGAAGATGACACTCCAATGCGCAAGGTCAGTCAGGAGGCCCCCGGCCAGCGGTCCGAACAAGGGGCCGAGCAGCCCCGGGACCGCCACGAAGCTCATGGCGCGCACCAACTCCGATTTGCCGAAAGTGCGCACCAGGGTGAGCCGCCCGACCGGCACCATCATGGCCCCGCCGAAGCCCTGCAGAATTCGAAAGGCCACCAGCAGGTGGATGTTGCGTGCCATCCCGCACAGGAGCGATCCCAGGGTGAAGAGCCCGATGGCGCTGCTGAACACGCGCCGCGTGCCATAGCGGTTCGCCATCCAGCCGCTGATGGGAATGAACACGGCGAGGCTCAGCGTGTAGCTCGCCAGCACCGCTTTCATGCTGAGAGGGGCGACGCCGAGCGCGTGGGCGATGCCCGGCACGGCGGTGTTGAGAATCGTGGTGTCGAGCGCCTGCATGAAGAAGGCGACCGCGACGAGCCACGGGAGGAGGCGACGCGAGACCTCAGCTTGCGCCGCCAACTCGGTCCCTGCGGTCATGTACGCGGCACGTTTCGTGGTTGGTTGCAGTGCGGCGCCATTCTAAGCGAGCACGCGGTCCGCCCCGTCCTCGGGATCAGGACGACTTGGGGGGCCGCTCTGGCGCGATATACTGCGCGCCCCTGCGGCGAGCGGAGAGACTCCATGTGCGACAGCGACTCGATGGACGACATGCTCGAATACCAGCTGAAGTCGGTGCAACTGTCGCGGCGGCGCTTCGGCGCACTGACGTTGGGCACCGGCATGGTCTCGCTCCTGCCGAAGGCGGCGGGCGCCGCATGGATCGAGGAGTCCGATGTCGACATCAAGACTCCCGATGGCACTTGTGATGCCTATTTCGCGCACCCGAGCGAGGGCGTGCACCCCGGCGTTCTGATGTGGCCGGACATCTTCGGGCTGCGACCGGCCTTCAGGCACATGGCGCGGCGGCTGGCCGAGGCCGGCTACGCGGTGATGGTTCCCAACCCCTTCTACCGCACCCAGCACGCGCCCACGGCGCCCGAGCACCCCGACTTCAACGATCCGCCGACCCGCAACGCCCTGATGGCGCTCATGGGGAGCCTCTCGCCCGAGAAGGTAGTCTCGGATGCGAAGACCTACGTCAGCTGGCTCGACTCGCAATCATCGGTCGACCGCAAGCGGCATATCGGAACCATGGGGTATTGCATGAGCGGCCCCTACACGCTGCGTACCGCGGCGGCGTTGCCCGAGCGCATCGGCGCCGGAGCCTCCTTCCACGGAGGCGCCATGGTCACCGACAAGCCCGACAGCCCGCACCTGCTGGTGCCGAAGATCAAGGCTCACTTCCTCATCGCCATCGCCTCGAACGATGATCAGCGACAGCCCGAGCAGAAGACGGTGCTGCGCGAGGCCTTTGCCAGGGCCCAGGTGCCCGCCGAGATCGAGGTGTACCAGGGGGCGCTGCACGGCTGGTGTCCGCCCGACTCGAGCGTCTACAACGATGCGCAGGCCGAGAAGGCCTGGAGCCGGATGCTCGAGCTCTTCAAGTCGAACTTGAGCGCGCACCCGAAGAAGGCCTGAGTCTTCAGTAGCTGGTGTCCGGCATCGAGGCTTTGCGCTGCGCGATGAAGGCCTCGAGGCCCTCGCGCACCGCTGCATCGAGCGGCGGCGGCTGGTACGCCGCGAGCATCGCCTGGCACTTGCGATGGGCACGCCAGACGATGTCGTGCGCGCCGTCCTCGGACCACTGCTCGAAGGAGCTGTTGTCCGAGAGCTCGAAATCGAAGAACGCCGTCTCGTAGTTGCGCAGCGTGTGGGCCGAGCCGAGGAAGTGGCTTCCCGGCCCCACTTCGCGGAAGGCATCGAGCGCGAAGGCATTCTCATCGAGCGCCAGGCCGCGGCCGAGGACGTGAAAGGCGCCGCACTGCTCGGCGTCCATCAGGAATTTCTCGTAGGACATGACCAGCCCGCCTTCGAGCCAGCCGGCCGAATGCAGCACGAAGTTCGCTCCCGCGAGGAAGGCGGGCCACAGCGAGCTCGCGCTCTCATAGGCGGCCTGCGCATCCGGCACCTTGGAGGCGCACAGGTTGCCCCCACAGCGCAGCGGCACGTTGAGCCGCCGCGCCAGCTGACCGATCGCGAAATAGGCGAGCGAGGGCTCGGGCGTGCCGAAGGTCGGGGCGCCGCTCCTGAGTGAGATGGAGGAGAGGAAATTTCCAAGAATCGCGGGCGAGCCGGGTCGCTCGAGCTGCCCCAGCGCGACGCAGAACATGGCTTCAGCGAAGCACTGGGCGAGTCCGCCGGCGGTGGTAACGGGTCCCATCGCGCCGCCGAGGATGAAAGGCACGCACACCGGTGCCTGGTTGGCCGCCGCATAGGTGCGAATGACGCGGCTCGCTTCGCCGTCGAGGACCAGCGGGGAGTTCACGTTGACGTTGCCGAGGATGACGCAATGGCGGTCGACGAACTCGGCCCCGAAGAGAATGCGGCACATCTCGATCGAGTCCGCGGCGCGTGCGGCGCTCGTGACCGAGCCCATGAAAGGCTTGTCGGAGAGCGAGATGTGCGCGAACACCATGTCGAGGTGGCGCTTGTTGACGGGAAGGTCGGTCGGCTCGCAGACGGTGCCGCCCGAGTGGTGCAGCCAGGGAGTCGAGTAAGCGAGCTTCACGAAATTGCTGAAGTCCTCGAGCGTCCCGTAGCGGCGGCCGCGCTCCAGGTCGCTGACGAAGGGAGAGCCATAGGCGGGGGCCAGCACCGTGGCGCGTCCGCCGATCGTGACCGAGCGCGCCGGATTTCGGGCGTGCTGCACGAACTGCGCGGGCGTTGAGCGAGTGATGATCTCTCGGGCGAGTCCCGCGGGGACATGTAC
>DATGJR010000114.1:0-10838 GCA_035295065.1 Steroidobacteraceae bacterium | reverse complement strand
GAGCCGATCGAGCCGGTGAGGTTGAGCTGGGGATACATGTTGGCGGTCGCCACGCCAAGCTGCGCGGTCGACTCGTGCAGCAGCGCCTCGGCCGCCTGCACGTCGGGTCGCTGGCGCACCAGCTTCGAGGGCACACTGAGTGGCAGGTCCGCCGGCAGTGTCAGCAGATCGAGCGTGAAGTCGGGGAGCGTCTCGTCATCGGGGGTGCGGCCGGCGAGCACCGCCAGGCGATGCTGCGCCTGCGCGAGCTGCTTCTCGAGGGCGGGCAGCTGCGCCTCGTTCTCGGCGACCTGGGTTCGCTGCGCCAATAAGTCCGAGCGCGAGGCGGCGCCGGCGTCGAACTGCCGCTGCACCACCTTGAGCTGATCGCGCTCGCTCGTGACGATGTCGGTGAGCGCGGCCACCTGCGCATGGAGCGAAGCGATGTTGACGGCTGTGGTGACGACGTTGTCGGCGAGCGTCAGGCGGGCCGCCTCCAGCTGCCAGCGCTGGTAGTCAGCCTGCGCCCGCAGAGCTTCCACCTGGCGGCGCGATGCACCGAAGAGATCGAGCCGGTAGGTGACCCCGACCGATGCGTCGAACAGGTTGAAGAGAAAGGAGGTGCCCGGCTGGCCGAAGGCGGCGCCCGGCTCTTTCTGCCGCACGGCCGTGCCCGTCGCATCCACCGCCGGCAGCAGCAGTCCGCCGCGCTGTGCCTTGTAGGTCTCGGCGGCGCTGAGCAGCGTTGCGCGGGCGGCTTGTACCGTGGGGCTGTCCGCGAGCGCCTGCCGCATCAGCGCATCGAGCGCCTGCGAGTGAAACAGCGTCCACCAGTCGGCGGGAATGTCGCGCTCGGCGCTGAAGGTCTGCGCGGAGCCGCTCGCCCCTGGCGCGCTGACCGTGCCGGTCGGCTCCGGCGCACGCGTGTAGTGCTCGGTTGCCGGGGGAGCCGGCGAATGGAAGTTGGGTCCGACCGCACACGCCGCCAGCACGACGGCGCCGAGCATCGCGAGCACGAAGCGTGGGACGTTGCGCATCATTGTGTGCTCCCGCACTGATCGGCGGCCCGCAGCAAAGCCTTTGCGAGCCGGGAACGCTCCTTCGGGGTATAGGGCGAGAGGTGCAGCAGCTCCGCCAGCAGCAGGCCCTGCACCGCGAGCAGCACCAGCGCGGTGCGCTCGAAGCCCCCGGGAAGCCGGGCAAATTCATCGAGGAGCTTGCGATACTCCGTGCGGCAGCCTGCCATGAGCTCCGGGTTGTCCGCGGACGCGGCTACCATGGCGGCGCCGACCGCGGGGCGCTCGGGGTGCAGCTCGAGCAGCACCCGCACGCGCTCGCGCAGCCGGTCCGCGCGCGTGGCCTTGCCGGCGCGGGTCGTGAGGCGCTTCGTGACCTCGGCATCCACGTCGTCGAAATGCCGCGTCAACATGCCCTCGAGCAGCGCCTCCTTGGAAGGGAAGTGGTACAACAGCCCGCCTTTGCTGACGCCCGCTGACTTTGCCACGGCATCCAGCGTCAGGTGCGTTGCGCCCGACTCGACAACCACTCGTTCTGCCGCATCGAGCAGCCGCTCGCGCGCGGGACGTATTGGAATGGGTTGGCGGAAGTACATACAGTGGCGAGTGCAGCGGCAGGCTGTACGCGGTCAATCCCTGGGTTTTCGGGCAAGGCGCGAGACCCTACCGTCCGGACGGTCCAGCTGCCATCCCCCGATGGGGATAGACGGATGGCCGACGTATGACAGCTACATGACGCCGATCAGCGCAGGGAGTGCCGGCGGAAGAAGGCCCAGATCGCCTCGTTGGCGTCGAGCTCCTGGGCTACTGCGGGACCGGACCCTCGCTGACGCGCGCGAGATCCGCGGGCCGGATCCACTTGCGAAACGCCGCCTGCACCGCAGCGGCGTCCAGCTCCACGTAACGATGTGCGGCGAGCGTCGGCTCATCGAGCGGCAGCCCGAGATCGCGCCGCGCGAGCATGCCGCGGGCGATCTCGGCGATGCCGGCTTCGCTCAGCGGGAGTTGGCGCAGCAGACAGGCCTTGACGCGTGTCAGCTCATCCGCCCCCACCGGAGTCTCCTGCAGCGTGGTGAGCTCGCGCACCACCATGTCGGCGGCCTTGGTGACGTTCTGCGGGTCGCTCGCGTAGTCCACCAGATAGACGCTGCGGGTGCGGCCAGCCTGCAGGAACGATCCGACGCTGTACACGAGGCCGGCGTTCTTGCGCAGATCGATGCTCAGGCGCGTCGAGTAAAAGCTGCCGCCGAGCACCGCGTTGCCGAGCTCCAGCGGGTAGTAGTCAGGATCGGTGCGCGTGAGCGCGAGATTCTCGGCGAGCACCACGCGGTCCTGGACGCGACTCGCGTTCGGCACGGCAACGACCCCCGGGCGGTTCGGCGGCGCCTGCGGCAGATCGGTCGGCGGGGCGGTGCCCGCGGCGCTCCAGGCGCCGAAGTAGCGTTGCACGGCCGCGGCGGCCGCCTCGGGGGTGACCTTGCCGATGATCACGAGCGAGGTGAGGTCCGGACGGAACACGCGCCGATAGTAGCCGCGCACCGTCGCCTCGGTGAGCGCGCGAACGGACTCGGGCGTCGACATGCGCAGACTCGGGTCGCCGGAGGGGAACAGCGCGCTACGGAGCGAGCGCTGCGCGAGAAACGCGGGGCTCACGTTGCGGGCGGCGACGCCCTGCGCCACCTGGCCGCGGATCACCTCGAGCGCCGCGGCGGGAAGCGCCGGATGCAGCTCGTTGTCGGCCAGCAGCTCGATTGCGCGCTCGAAGTGGCTGGCGAGCGACTGCACGGCGAAGTCGGTCCCGGGAGTCTCGCGGGCACCGATGGCATCGAGCGCCTGCTGAAAGGCGAGCCGATCGAGCCGCTCGCTGCCATAGGGGAGGAGCCTTTCGAGCACCTGGTTGACGCCTTCCTCACCGGGGAGCTCCTCGGTCTCCGGTCGATTGCGGATGTGGCCGAACACGCTGACGGTGTCGCTGACATCCTCGGGCTGCACGATCAGCGTCAACCCGTTCGGCAGCGTGCTGACCTGAGGATGGAGCGTGGAGGGCGGCACGCTGAGGCGCTCGAGCGCACGCGCCGCCCACGCCGGCAATGCCGTGGCGTGTGCTTCGCCGAGTGCGATCGCCTCGTGTCCGCCGAAGCCGCCGCCCCCGCTCACCGGCCGGCCGGAGCCGCGCGGCAGCAGCACCCCGGTTACCGCATGGCCGAGGTCGAGATACTTGCGCGCGACGCGATTGACGTCGGCGACCGTCACCTGCTCGATGCGTCTCAGGTCATCGTCCGGGGAGTCGAGTCCGTAGATCGCGAGCGCATCGGACCAGACGGCCGCGAGCTGACTGATGGAGTTGCGCTGCAGTTGCGCATCGCTTCGTTCCTGGAGCTTGGCCGCGTCGACCAGCTCCGCCGGCACCCCCTCACGCGCGACGCGTGCGAGGATCGCCCGCACGTCGTGCTCGAGCGCATGAGAGTCGCTTCCGGCGGTAAAGGTCACCGCGGCGAACGCCAGGCCCGAGAGGGGCAGCGGTTCGAGCGCGAACTCCGCGCCGACCGCTTTGCCCTGCGGCACCAGACCATAAAGGTCGAAGCGGTGGTTGCTGAGCACGTCCGAGAGCACCTCGAGCGCCGCGAAATCCGCGGAGCGGGGTCCCGGCGTACGCAGCGCGATCATCAGCGTGCCGCTCGGCCGGTCGGTGTCCTCGGTGAAGGAGGTGGGCACGATCGGGCGTGGATGCACCGCCGGCCGCGCCGGCAGGTGTTTTCTCGGGATGTCGCCGAACAGACTCTTCACCAGGGTGAGAGCGGCCTGTGGCTCGACGTTGCCGGCGATCACCAGGATCGCGTTGTTGGGCGCGTACCAGCGGTCGTGGAAGCTGCGCAGCATCGCCGCCGTGGTCTTATCGAAGGAGGGGCGCGTGCCGAGCGCATCGTGCGCGTAGGGAGTGCCGGCGAACAGCCGCGCGCGCAGCTTCGAGTAGAGCACGTAGCCCGGCTCGGAGGAGTCCTGCGCCACTTCCTGCTCGATCGCGCCGCGCTCCTGGCTCCACTCGCCGCTCGAATTGAGAGCTGAGCGCATGCGCAGCGCCTCGATGTGCAGCGCCAGGTCGAGGTCCTCGGCCGGAACCGTGAACAGGTATTGAGTGAGATCCTCGCGCGTGTCGGCGTTGAAGTCGCCCCCGAGCACGCTGCCGATGTCGGCGAGCTGCTCGGCCGTGAGGCCCGGGCTGCCGCGGAACATCATGTGCTCCTCGGCGTGCGCGGTTCCCGGGAAGCCTGGCGGCGCCTCGTCCGAGCCGACCAGATAGTTGACCGAGGTCGTGACGACGGGCGCGAGGGTGTTGCGCACCACGATGACGCGCAGCCCATTGGTGAGCGTGGCGCGCAGCACATCCTCATCCGCAGCGGCGGGTGCCGGCGCCGCGATGGCCAGGGTGGTGAGCGGAACGATGAGGACCGTGAGCGCGCGCAGCAGCCGCATGATGAAACCTCGGTGGGGGGTGCGCAGTATATGCGACCGCTGCGCCTCCGGTGCCCTCAGGGGTTGGGGGCGGGCGCGCCATTTTCTGCCACAAAGGATCCCGACTGCGCTCTCATTGCATCACGGCCGCGGCCTGCGGCGGCGCTGAAATGTCTCTCGTGCCGGAACCAACCGGTCCTAACCAGAAGGAGAGAGACATGAAGCGCAGGGGCACCACACTCGGTCTCGCAGTGGCCGCACTGATCGCGGGAGTCCCCGCCTGGGCAGCCAGCGGGGCGCAGGACGACAAAGGTAAAGCTGAGGATGTTGGCATCGTCACCGGCCTCGCCGTGGGCGCGGCCGCGGCCGGGCCGTTCGGCGCCATCATCGGCGCGGCCGCCGGAGGGCTCCTCGGCGATCGCTTCCACAGGAGCGAAGCTGAGCGCTCGCGCCTCAGCGAGAGCGTCGCGCAGCTCAACGACTCACTCGGGGAGTCGCGCACCCACGGCGCGCAGCTCGAGCAGACGCTCGCCGTGACGGACGAGGTTGGGATGGACGTGAGCTTTCGTACCGACGAGGCGGCCATCAGGGTCGAGGATATGGCGCCGCTCCTGAAGCTCGGGGCGCTGGCGGCCGCCATGCCGGATGCGAAGGTGCGCGTTGCGGGCTACGCCGATCCGCGCGGGTCCGCCGACTACAACGAGGCACTCTCGGCACGGCGCGCCGAAGCGGTCGCCACCGCGCTCGGGCAGGCCGGCCTGGCGCGCGAGCGGCTCATCATCGAGGCACATGGCTGTGGCGAGTCGAGCAGCACCGCGGGCGATCTGGACGCCTATGCGCTCGATCGTCGCGTCACGGTGCGACTCGAGCGGCCGCCGTCGCCGGCGCCGGTGAAGGTGGCGAGCTCGGCGATGGGACTGCCCGGAGTGCGCCCGTGAGCCGGGAGCCACCGGGACTGAAGGCGGGGGCGCCGCGGACTTTCCGGTCCGCGGCGCATCTTCGCGCTAGAATTTCCTGGCACCAGTACCTGAGGGGCGCACTCATGAGCAGCTCCATCGTCCGGCTCGACGGTTCCGTGGAACCCGACGTCTCCGAACCTCCGGGCGAACGCCTGATCGCCGGCACGCCCGAGCTTCGCGTGCAGAACTTCTACACGGACACGAGCCAGCAGTTCTTTGCCGGGCGCTGGTCCGCGACGCGCGGCAAATGGCGGGTGCGCTACAGCGAGAACGAGCTGTGCGTCATGACACGGGGCAGGGTCGTGATCGAGAGCGCCGAGGGCGAGCGCTCGAGCTTCGGTCCCGGCGACGCCTTCGTCGTGCCGGCCGGCTTCAGCGGCACCTGGGAAGTGCTCGAGGACTGCAGCAAGATCTACGCGATCTTTGAAGCGCGCAGCTGACATAACACTCTCGCGCGTTGATGCCCGTCGCAGATCCGCGACGGCCGCCTTCACCTCAAAGGGCAATCGGGCGGAACCTTCAGGAACGTCGCAGTCGGGTTCGTCGTTCCTGGAGGTGTGCCGTGGAAACCATAACTGTCGTCGCCTCGCGCAGCAGCGGTCTGGGGCTTTCGGACGTGGAGATGCTGATCGGCAGCGCGCTGGTGATTGCGCTGCTTGCGTGGACGGTGCTGTCCCGCACCCGCGACTCGCGCGGCCGACACTAACCGCGCTCGGGACCCACTCGCGGCGGCGGGGGCCCGTCTCCTGCGCCCGCCGCATTTCGGCGGGCGACGATCTCGCCCGTCCTGCGCTCCTCGACGGCGGACAGGCCCTTTGGGCCGGCTGATAAAGAAAGTGGACAAATAAGGCCGCCAGGCCGATATTGCCGCCTTTTCTGTCTAGGATATTAAACGATGAGCCTCGACGTCGGTGCACGGCTGCGCAACGTGCGCACCACCTTCGGACTTTCACAACGCGAGCTGGCGCGCCGCGCGGGAGTCACCAACGGACTGATCTCCCTCATCGAGCAAAACCGGGTGAGTCCGTCGGTGAGCTCGCTCAAGAAGGTGCTCGATGGCATACCGATGTCGCTCGCCGAGTTCTTCACGCTCGATCTCTCGGCAACCCCGCAGGCCTTCTTCGGCACCGAGGAGCTGGTCGAGCTCGGCAACAGCGAGCTGTCGCGGCGGCTGGTGGCCGCACAGCGCGGCGGGCGGCAGCTGACTTTGCTTCACGAGCGCTATGCGCCGGGGGCCGCGACCCGCGAGGAGACGCGCGCGCAGCGGGGCGAGGAGGGCGGCGTCGTGATCCGCGGCCGCATCGAGCTAACGGTGGGAGGGGCCACGCGCGTGCTCGGCCCGGGCGAAGCTTATTACTTCGCGAGCCAGCTGCCCCATCGCTTCCGCAATCCCGGACGCGAGGCGTGTGAGATCATCAGCGCCTGCACCCCACCGACCTTCTGAAGCCGCTTCATGAACGCACAACCCGCTCCCATCTCCTGGCACGAGCGCGCCCGCGCCCTCACTTTCCGTACCCAGGCCTTCATCGACGGCCGCTACGTCGATGCCGCCTCGGGCGCCACCTTCGACACGGTCAATCCCGCGACCGGCAAGCTCCTGGCGCGTGTCGCGGCCGGGGACAGCGAGGACATCGATCGCGCAGTCGCCGCCGCGCGCACTGCGTTCCGCAAGGGCGTGTGGGCGCAGCTCCCACCCGCCAGGCGCAAGAAGATCCTGCTGCGCTTCGCGGAGGCCATTTTTGCGAATCGCGAGGAGCTCGCGCTCCTCGAAACGCTCGACATGGGCAAGCCCATCTCCGACAGCCTGAAGGTCGACATCCCATCCGTGGCGCGCTGCCTGCAGTGGTATGCGGAAGCGATCGACAAGGTCTACGACGAGGTGGCGCCGACCGGACCCGGCGCGCTGGCCCTCATCACACGCGAGCCCATGGGCGTGGTCGGCGCCATCGTGCCCTGGAACTATCCATTGCTGATGGCGGCATGGAAGATCGCGCCCATTCTCGCCACCGGCAATTCGCTCGTTCTCAAGCCGTCCGAAAAATCACCCCTGACGGCGCTGCGCGTCGCGGAGCTCGCCGTGGCAGCCGGCATTCCCGCCGGCGTTCTCAACGTGGTGCCGGGATTCGGGCATACGGCCGGCAAGGCGCTCGCGTTGCACATGGACGTCGACTGCATAGCCTTCACCGGCTCGACCGCGACCGGCAAGCTCGTGATGCAGTACGCCGCGCAGTCGAACCTCAAGCGCGTGTCACTCGAGTGTGGCGGCAAGTCGCCCAACATCGTGCTCGCCGACTATCCGGACGTCGAGAAGGTCGCCACCGCCGCCGCCGCCGCCATCTACTCCAACCAGGGCGAGATGTGCTCGGCGGGCTCGCGGTTGCTGCTGCAGGAGGGGATCAGGGAGGCGGTGCTGGAGAAGGTGCAGGCGATCAGCCGCAGCCTCGCGCCCGGCGATCCGCTCGATCCGGACACGCGGCTCGGCGCCATCGTCGATGAGACGCAGATGAAGCGCGTGCTCGGCTACATCGACGCCGGGCGCAGTGCCGGGGCACGGGTGCGCGTCGGCGGGCAGCGGGTTCGCACCGACAGTGGCGGCTATTTCGTCGAGCCGACCGTATTCGACGGTGTGAAGCCCACCATGTCGATCGCCCGCGAGGAGATCTTTGGCCCCGTGCTTTCGGCCATCACCTTCAAGACGGTGGAGGAGGCGATCGAGATAGCCAACGATGTCGTTTACGGGTTGGCGGCGGCGATCTGGACCCGCGACATCACCACGGCACATCGGGTGGCGCGTGCGCTGCGCGCCGGTACCGTGTACGTCAACTGTTACGACGCCGACGATCTGACCGTGCCCTTCGGTGGCTTCAAGCAATCCGGGATGGGTCGCGACAAGTCGTTGCACGCGCTGGAGAAGTACACCGAGCTGAAGTCTACGTGGATAGATTTGACGTGAGCGGCGGCCCGCGCGCGTGTCCCCGCCACTTCTCAAGTTCCTCGCGAGCGCGCCGCGCGGGCTCGCGGATCTTTTGGCGCGCGAGCTCGAGTCCTGTGGTGCTCTCGAGCTGCGCGAGCGCTCGGCCGGCGTCGCCTTCGCCGGCACGCTCGAGAGCGCGTACCGCGCCTGCCTGTGGTCACGCACCGCCAACCGGGTGTTCCTCGAGATCGCGCACTTCGAGGCGCGCGACATCGCGGCGTTCGACGCCGCGGTGCGGCGTGTCGACTGGACTGCGCATCTGAAGGCCGGCGCGACGCTCGCCTGCGACTTCAGCGGCCGCCACCCCGCGATCACTCATACGCACTTCGGAGCGTTGAAGCTCAAGGACGGCATCGTCGATGCGCTGCGCGCGGCCACCGGCGCGCGTCCGGACGTGGCGGTGGTGCGTCCCGACGTGCGCGTCCATGCGCACGCGCGCGGCAGCGAGATCACGCTGGCGCTCGATCTTGCGGGCGAGAGCCTGCACCGGCGCGGCTACCGGGGTGCCGCCGGTGAGGCACCGCTCAAGGAGAACGTGGCCGCCGGAATGCTGCTGCGTGCCGGATGGGATGTGCTGGCGGGCGAGGGCGCGGAGTTCCTCGATCCGCTGTGCGGCTCGGGCACGCTGGTGATCGAGGCCGCCCTCATGGCACTCGATCGCGCCCCCGCGCTCGAGCGCGATTACTTCGGTTTTCTCGGTTGGGGCGGCCATGACCCGGCGCTGTGGGAGCGGCTGCGATCGCAGGCCCGGGAGCGCAGCCGCGCGGTCGCGCCAGATGGCGTGAGGCTGCGCGGCACGGATCGCGACGGGCAAGCGATCGTCAGCGCGCGCGCCAACGCGCTGCGGGCGGGAGTTGGGGAGGCGGTGCAGTTCGAGGTGGGCGAGCTGCGCGATGCCGCACCGCGCGCCGCGCAGCGGGGCCTGCTCGCCACCAATCCCCCCTACGGGGTGCGACTCGAGGATCGCGAAGCGGCTCGTGCCGTGCACCGCGAGCTCGGTGCGGTGCTGCGCGAGCGCTTTCGGGGCTGGAGCGCTGCAGTGCTCACCGGTGCGCCCGATCTCGGCAGGGAGCTGGGCCTGCGGGCTCATCGCACGCACGCACTGTGGAACGGCGGGATCGAATGCCGCCTGCTGCGCATCCGCGTCGAGGAGGAGAGTGCGCGCACCCCGGGCACGCTCGGCAAGGGACTCGCTCCCCTGAAGGACACTCCCGGGGCGCAGATGTTCGCCAACCGTTTGACCAAGAACCTCAAGCGCCTGCGCAGCTGGGCCTCCCGATTCGGCGTCTCCTGCTACCGCCTCTACGACGCCGATATGCCCGAGTATGCCTTCGCGATCGATCTTTACCGCACGCTCGACCCGGAGGCGGACTGGCTGGTCGTGCAGGAGTACGCGGCGCCGGCGGAGATCGAGGCCGAGGCCGTGCGCCGCCGCCGCGGCGAAGTGCTGGCCACGCTCCCGGAGGTCACCGGGATTGCGCCCGAGCGCATCCGCCTGCGCACCCGGCGCCGCACGCGCCGCGGCGAGCAGTACCAGAAAGTCGGGGAACGCGAGCACTTCCAGGTGGTGGCGGAGGGCGGCCTCAGGTTCTATGTCAACTTCGATGACTATCTCGACACGGGCCTGTTCCTCGATCAACGGATGACGCGCGCGCGGCTGCGCCTGGCGGCGCATGGCCGGCGCTTTCTCAACCTGTTTGCGTACACCGGCAGCGCCACCGTCTACGCGGCGGCCGGTGGAGCGCTCGAGACCCTCTCGGTCGATCTGTCGCGCACTTATCTCGAATGGGCCGAGCGCAATCTGGTCCTCAACGCGCTCGCGAGTCCCGCCCATGCCTTCGCTCAGGCCGACTGCCGCGAGTGGCTCGCCCATGCAGCGCGCGAGGCGCGGCGCTTCGACCTGGTGTTCCTCGCGCCTCCGACCTTCTCGAACTCCAAGCGGATGGAGGGGGTGCTGGACGTGGAGCGCGATCACCCCGAGCTCATCGAGGCATGCGCGCGGGTGCTCGCTCCCCAGGGGCTGATCGTCTTCTCGACCAATGCCCGACGCTTCCACCTGGCAGAAGCGCTCGAGGAGCGTTACGAGGTGGCCAACGTCTCGGGGGCGACGCTACCCGAGGATTTCGCGCGCAATCCGCGCATTCACCGCACTTATGAGCTACGGTTGCGCCGGCCGGCCTGAGCGGCGCTTTACAGAGCGCCGCCACTCAGGTAGGAAACTCAGCAGTTCGTGACAAGGTGAACGGAGAATCCAGCATGGGGTCCCAGGTCCGCCCCGCACCGGTGGTGGCAATCGTCGGAGCGACGGGCGCGGTCGGAGTGGAGATGATCGGCTGCCTCGAGCGGCGGCGTTTTCCTCTGAAGGAGCTGCGCCTGTTTGCCTCGCCGCGCTCGGCGGGCAAGCAGCTCGAGTTCCGCGGCGCGCCGATAACGGTGAGCGAGCTCACCGAGAGCAGC
>DATGJR010000113.1:0-4088 GCA_035295065.1 Steroidobacteraceae bacterium | reverse complement strand
AGCGCCATGGCCAGCTGCCGGGGCCGGGCGACCGAGCGGCTGCGCCGCTTGGAGAGCAGATCCGCGACCCGAATCTTGTAGTACTCCGCGACCATCTTCTGGATGTTCTCGATCGTGACCAGCTTCTCCTGCAACGCCAACAGATCGCGCAGCGCCTCCTTAGCGAAGTCGAGCGTGATCGGGTGACCGGTGAACTGCGCATTTGCCGCGACCCGGCGCAGCGCGCCCTCGAGCTCGCGGACGTTGGAGCGGATGCGCTTGGCGATGAAGAATGCGACTTCCTCGGGCAGCACGATCCGCGCAGGCGCCGCCTTGGCCATCAGGATCGCCACGCAGGTCTCGAGCTCCGGCGGCTCGATTGCGACCGTGAGGCCCCATCCGAAACGTGACTTGAGGCGTTCCTCGAGCCCCTCGACTTCCTTGGGGTAACGATCGCAGGAGAGGATCACCTGGTGCTGGCCCTCGAGCAGCTCGTTGAAGGTGTGGAAGAACTCCTCCTGCGAGCGCTCCTTGCCGGCGAAGAACTGGATGTCGTCGATCAGCAGCGCATTCAGCGAGCGATACGCCATCTTGAACTCATTCATCGAGTTGTGCTGCAGCGCCCGCACCATGTCGCTGACGAAGCGCTCGGAGTGCACGTAGGCGATACGCGCTTCGGGGTCTTTCTCCTTGATGAGGTGCGCAATCGAGTGCATCAGGTGCGTCTTGCCGAGGCCGACGCCGCCATAGAGGAACAGCGGGTTATAGGCACGCCCGGGGTTTTCCGCCACCTGGAGCGAGGCGGCCTTGGCGAGCTGGTTGCTCTTGCCCTCGACGAAGCTCGAGAAGGTGAAATCGGGATTGATGCGCGCGCCGACCACCAGGCCCTCGGCCGGGCGCGGCCGACCGTTCGCCGCGGCCGCCGGCGCGCTGCGCGCGCTCTGGCTGCGTGAGCCCACTTCGACGGTGATGATCGGGGCATCCCCGGAGGCGCCATGGCGCAGCAGCTCGCCGATGCGCGGCAGGAGATTGGCGTTCACCCAGTCGACCACGAAACGATTCGGCGCGAGGAGCTTGAGTGCGCCATTGCCTTCGAGTGCCTGCAGCGGCCGCACCCAGGTATTGAATTGCTGCTCCGGAAGCTCCGCCTCCAACGCGCCCATGCAGCGAGTCCAAAGCGACGCTTCCACCGCGCGTTGCCTCCGCGTCTTCGGTTTGGTTGATCGTTGAGGAAAAGGTCGCGAAGTCTATACCGATCGCGTCGCGCGCTGAAGGCTATCGAGCGTGCGCCGCGCTGCCGCGGACCCCCCATTTCGTATTGACACCTTGGCGCTCAACGGCTTAGCCTTGCCGCCCTTTTTTATCCCGCCTTCAAAGTCCACGGAGCCCGCGGCAATGGCAACGAAGCGTACCTATCAGCCGAGCAAAGTGCGTCGCAAGCGCACTCACGGGTTTCGTGCGCGCATGGCGACCAAGCACGGGCGCAAGGTGCTCGCACGTCGGCGCGCCAAGGGCCGCCACAAGCTGATACCCTAACGGCGAGGCCACGCAGCGCGTGGCCGGAAAGCAGCGCGCCATCTATCCGATGCGTGGTCGGCTGACTCTGCCGGCGCAGCTTCGCCTGCGGCGCAAAACTGATTTCGATGCTGCCTATGCGCGCGGGCGGCGTCTGAGTGACGGATTCTTCACGGTGATTGCGCTTGTTAACGACAAGGGTGCTCCGCGCCTCGGCCTCGCGGTGGCAGTGCGTGCCGCGGGCGGCGCGGTAGGGCGCAATCGCCTGCGCCGCATCATCCGCGAGTCGTTCCGGCTGCATCAGGGTGAGCTTCCCGCTCTCGATGTCGTGGTGAGCGCCCGGCCGCAGGCACGCACCGCGGAGCCCGCGGCGCTGCGGGCGAGTCTCGCGGCGCTGTGGCGCAGGGCCGCAGGCTGACCGCCATGCGCTCGAGCCTGGTCCTTCTGATCCGTGCCTACCAGTACGCGATCAGTCCGCTCCTCGGGCCCCGCTGCCGCTTTTATCCGTCCTGCTCGCAATACACGCTGGAGGCGGTGACACGCTTTGGCGTGCTGTACGGCACATGGCTCGGCCTGCGGCGGCTCGGGCGCTGCCACCCCTGGCATCCCGGAGGCTATGACCCGGTGCCGTCGACCCCGCGGATGCTCTGTGCCAACCATGTCCATGATGAATAACCCGCGTCTCCTGCTGTGGGGCCTGCTCGCGCTGCTGCTCTTCTACGACTACATGGCATGGGAGCGCGACTTCGCGCCGCCCGCCCTGGCACCCACCGCAGCCGGCCCGCAACATCCGGGAGCCGCGGCTGCCCCGCCCGCAGGCCTCGCCGACCGCGTGCCGCAGACCGCCCCTGGGGCGTCCTCTGCCGCTCCCGGCAGCACGGAGCGCGCTACGCCCGCCCCGGCGGCCACGACGCCGTCCCCGGCCGCTGCCGCAGCGGTGGCGCGTGCGCCGGCCGTGCACGTGCGCACGGACGTTCTCGACGTCGAGCTCAGCACGCGCGGTGGCACCATCGAGCAGGCGGACCTTCTCGCCTACCCCAAGGTGAAGGGCGAGCCTGCGCCCGTGCGGCTCGAGAATCACGACGACCCGCAGACTTTCTACGCGCTCGAGTCCGGGCTCACGGGACCGGGCGATGAGGCCTCCTACCCGACGCACCTTGCCACCTTCACGAGCGCCACGGACAGCTACACGCTCGATGGCGGCACGGAGCTGCGCGTGCCACTCACCTGGCATGGGGACAACGGCGTCGTGGTCACCAAGACCTATGTTTTCCACCGCGGCGGCTATCGCATCGATCTCGAGTACCAGGTGCACAACGGCAGTGGTGCCGCCTGGCCGGTGCGCTCCTACGCACAGATCCTGCGCAACGAGCTGCCCACCAAGCGCTCGTATTTCAACACCGACAGCTACGCCTTCCACGGACCGGCGATGTGGGACGGCGGCAAGTACCGCAAGCTCGACGTCAACGACGAGAAGGACCAGCATCTCGCGCTCGATGTGACCAACGGCTGGGTCGCGGCTCTCCAGCACTACTTCGTCAGCGCGATCGTGCCGGCCGCCGGCATGGTTTCCCGCGTGACGCTCAACGTGGCCGGGGAGCAGTACCTGCTCGCCGCCACCGGGCCGCAGCTCAGCGTCGGTGCAGGCGATGACGCTCGACTGGGAGAGACGCTCTTCATCGGGCCGAAGCTCCAGGGGGCGCTCGAAGCGACCGCACCCGAGCTCGACCGCGTGGCTGACTACGGACGCTTGTGGTTTCTGGCGCGGCCGTTGTTCGTCGCGTTGAGCTATGTGCACAAGGCCACCGGCAACTGGGGCGTGGCGATCATCCTCGTCACCCTGCTCCTCAAGCTGATCTTCTATCCGCTCTCCGAGGCGAGCGGCCGCTCCATGGCGAAGATGAAAGCGCTGCAGCCGCGCATCAAGAACCTGCAGGAGACCTACGCCGACGACCGCGAGAAGCTCGGGCGGGCGATGATGGAGCTCTACAAGCGCGAGAAGGTGAACCCGGTCGCCGGCTGCCTGCCGATCGTCATTCAGATCCCGGTGTTCATCGCTTTCTACTGGGTGCTGCTCGAGAGCGTCGAGATGCGCCAGGCGTCCTTTGGCTTCTGGATTCATGATCTGTCTTCGCGCGATCCGCTCTTCATCCTGCCGCTGATCATGGCGGTGGCGATGTTCGTGCAGTACAAGCTCAACCCTGCGCCGCCCGATCCGGTTCAGGCCAAGGTCTTCATGATCATGCCGATCGTCATGTCGGCGACATTCGCCTTCTTCCCCTCGGGCCTGGTGCTCTACTGGGTGACCAACACGATCCTCTCGATCGCGCAGCAGTGGAACATCAACCGACGCATCGGCGCGGTGGGTCTTCGCAAGAGTTGAAAGACGGCGTGACGGCATACCGCGGGGAGGGTTAGCCTTCGTCCACGGATGACACACCCCGACACCATCGTGGCCGCGGCGACGCCGCCGGGACGCGGCGGCATCGGAGTCGTGCGCATCTCCGGCCCCAAGGCGCCCGAGCTCGCCGCGATCCTGGTGGGCGAGCTCCCGACGGCCCGCCATGCCACGGCGGCCCGTTTCCTCGACGCTA
>DATGJR010000112.1:0-2430 GCA_035295065.1 Steroidobacteraceae bacterium | reverse complement strand
GAGCACCGGGCCCACGCGCCCGTGGATCTCGCCCACCGTGTCGGTGACCAGGGCCACCAGTCCGGCCACGGCAAAAACGTGATGAACGACGCGGAACGCCAGCGCCGGCCACGCATGCGTGTCCGGGGTGAGCCAGAGATAGACACGCCTCGCCAGCACCTCGCGCCTCCCGACCCCCGAGCTCGGAAGCTCCGAACAGAAAGCCAGCATTTGCGCGGCTCGGCAACGTTTTTCGCGTATGGTGACGACTTTGGCGCGCTTCAGTCGGAGGCGCTAAACTGGGCTTTCGCGGCGTGGATAGCGGTTGGATGCGGGCGATGAGGGTGAGACGGCGAATGGCTCTATGGCTGGCGCTGGCCGTCGCCGAGGTGTGGTCGGGCGCGAGCGGCTACGCGCAATCCGCGGCAGGTACTGACACCGGTACGCTTTATCAGAACGAGGGTACCCGGCTCGATAAATCCAACAAGATGTGGGGCCAGAGCGACACCTGCGGCAAGGAGTCCTTCCGCAAGTTCCCGGACTTCACCGAGGAAGGCGCGCTGCAGCGAGATGCATATATGCGGGATTGTCTGCGCAAGCACCACTTGCCGCCCCGCAACGACGTAGCGCGACCGCTCGGTCCCGGACGATAGAAGATCAGGCGGAGACCGCCTCGGACTCCGCTTTCTCCTGCAGCTTGCTCAGAAGAAAATCGAGATTGTCGGCGCCGATGTCCTCGAACTGCGTGAGGATGCGCTCGATCATGCGCCTCTGCCGGCGCTCTTGATCGTGCTCGCCGCCATCGAGCGGCGTATCGCGCGCCACGTCGAGCGCGACGCGAAAAGCACGAAACAGCGAGCGCGGCATGCCCACATGGTCGTAGAGCGACTTGAAACCGAGCGGACCCGCATCGTGGATCATCAGCCGCGCGTTGTGGACGGGGATGCGCCCCAGCGTCGAGAAGGCGGCCTCGACCATGGTGAGATCGCCCAGGCAGAGTGCCCGCAGCACGATCGAGGGCGTGAGGCGCCCCGCTTTCTTGAGATGGGCGGCAAGCTCCAGGGCCTCGCTCATCGGCGACTGCGGCGAGACCAGCCCGACGGTCGCACGCTCGCGCGCCTGGAAGACCAGATCGCTCGCGAGCCGCTCCGGCAGATCGTGGCGACCGATCAGCACCTCGCGCAGCCGGTCGGAGGCCGCGGACACCAGCCCCTCGAGAATCGAGATGGGCAGCTTCGACCGACGCGCCAGCGTCTCGCCCACCTCGGGCTTGGCGCCGTGGCGCGTGAGCACGGTCTTGAGCGACGGCTCGCCGATCCTCGCACCCTCGTTACCGACCAGCGCCGTGATCGCCGCAGGGTCGTCGGTGTGCACCACCGCGTCGGAGACCGGCTCCGACAGCGTCGGCCGGCGCGCGATCGCGGTCAGCTTCTCGGAGCTTGCGCCCTTCACGAGGTCGAGCAGATCTTCGTCGGTCAGAACCGTGGAATATTGCAGGACCGGCACCGCCACGGCCTCGACGTCCATGGCGAGGAGCCGAGCCACATCGGGCGGCAGGCTGTTGCTCTCCTTGAGGTGCTCGGCGAGCGCCTGCCGCACCCGAAGCGCGGCATCGTGCGCCATGACGCGCACGATCTCCTCGGCGATCCGCCGCTCCTCTCCGGTGAGCCTGCCGCGACGAAATTCGTGGGCAACCTTCGCAGCCATGTCGGCGCGCGTTTCCGGCGACGGGTCTGCCAGCAGTCGCTCGACATCGACTTGGGTGAGATTGTCAGCCATCATCCTCCGGCCGCACGCGCATATAAGAAGACGCGCGTCCGCACGGTCCAGTGTGAGCAAACAAGCCTAATAGCCGGTTAATCCTAGGCAGCGCGCTTGAGCGCAGCCTCGATCCGCCGGACCTGATCTTCGATGTCGATGGCGGTGCTCGAAGCCACAGCCAATCGACGGTCCTCCAAGACATGGACCTTGCCGCGGTACCGCCGGCGCCAGTTCATGATGGCGGCATCGCGCGCCGCAAGGAGCGCCCGCATCTGAGGGCGAAACAAAGCGAACACCGCCGTGATCCAGCGGTTGAGCGTCGCCGATGGCGCACTCGTGGTGATCGCGAAGCGGTCGAGCATGCGCACGACATCCTCGGCGCCGTACCAGGTTTCCCCAGTCACCCAGCGGTTCGTCGTGAAGAGCCGGATTGGCAGGCCCTGTGGATCCATCGAGATCGCCACCAGGTGGCTGAGCTTATCGTTGTCCTCGCCTTGGTCCGGTTGCCGCGCGGGCGGCAGCACCGGGCCATGGGGCTGCGCCGGCGCATCGGGAATGGCGAGCTCGGGCAGCATCAACGGCTGCACTCCCGCGGGCATGCCGCGCGGCCGCAGGAAGGTGTGGAAATGCCCATGTTCGCCGGCTGCGCGGTCCCCCGGCGGATGCGCGTGATAGTAGTACTGAGCATGC
>DATGJR010000111.1:0-8578 GCA_035295065.1 Steroidobacteraceae bacterium | reverse complement strand
GGCCTGGGCGGCAAGCGTGCCGATGGCCTCAAAGCCTCGCGAGACGAGCTTCTGAGACGGACTCGCCACGGCCAACGCGTCCACCATCATGACCTCGAGTGGGTTCCAGTAGAACGTCATTCTCGGGCTGGCGGCGATCCGGGCAATTGCTGCCGTGACGGCGACCTGAGACCCGGATGATTGCGCATGCTCCAGATCGGCGACCCATACGAACCCGTTATCCGGATCGATCTCCTGCAGATGACCCTCAAGCTGCTCTTTGGCCTCGCACTTGAGTCGTACGCAGATCGCGAGATGAACCCAGGCAAGTTCCGCACGCTGCGGCGCAAGCGCCTCGGCCTGTGCGATTAATTCGAGAGGCCGCCCGCCGTTGAGGTCGCCCGGCCAGGCCAGCAACGCCGCCGCCGCCAGGTTGGTCGGAGTTGGATGTGCAACGAGGACTTCAACCTGTCGGGTCCGTTGCGCCCGAAAGACATCTGCGTCCGTTCCGTCTCCTCTGGCGTGCGCGCACGCGACGAGCGCCAGCAGGCAAAGCAGTGAGGCAGAAGATGGCAATTTTCCTGACTGCACTTCACTCCTCCTCCAGGCACCTTTCCGGCGATCGGCCGGAATCGGGCAATGGAAGGGTTCATGCCATTCAATACTCTAGCGCAGCTCAACTACTTCGACATTGCCGTCGCGGCCTCGCCGGAGCAAAAGCTCACTAGGCCCCCCTTGGCTCTTTTCGACGTAGAGCCGCTGCGGCACGAGCACGAAGCGGTTGTGGTAGCTCGTCCCCCCGCGGGTCGTGCCGGAGACGACCAGATAACTACCCGGGATGCTCGATGTCTGTCCCGCGACGAATGACGGCGTGATCTCGATGTAGTACGGATCGTGCACGCCATCGAGCGTCTCATAGCGCACCAGCAGCTCGGGGTTCGGGGACGCCCGCAGCTGCGCGGCGCCCTTCTCGAGCACGTAGGCAAGATGCGTTCCGTTGTCCTCGAGAAAATGGCCGCAGGCGCAGAGGATGAGCAACGAAGCCGCGCCCCAACTCCAGGCGGCTCTCGCTCTGACGGTAGTCGGCACCGGGGTCTGCCCGATTCGCGGTCGTCGTCAGTGCGGTCGCGGGCCGGCCGGGCTCGCGCGCCGCTCGAGCGTCACGAATGTCACCGGATACGCGTGGCGCTCGTCCGCCGGCTGCGTGCGGTAATCGACGTCATCCCACTGAGCCGGATCGAACGCCGGAAAGAACGTATCGCCGGGCACGTCGGCGTGCACGTGGGTGAGGTAGATGCGGTGCGCGAGCGGCAACAACAGCCGATAGATCTCTGCGCCGCCGATCGCGACGAGCTCTTCGCTGCTGCGGGTCTGCTGCAGCGCCTCCTCCACCGAGTGCACCACGGTCACGCCCTCGGCATGCCAGCCTGTATCGCGCGTCAGCACCAGGTTGAGCCGTCCGGGGAGCGGACGCCCGATCGACTCGAAGGTCTTGCGGCCCATGAGGATGGGCTTGCCGAGCGTGTATTCCTTGAAGCGCTTCAGATCCTCGGGCAGGCGCCAGGGTAAAGCGTTGGCGCGGCCGATGACGCCGTTCTGCGCCATGGCGACGATCAGGGAGATCAGCGGGCGTTGCGTTGCGCTCATGCGCTGCGATTATTGCAAGCGCCCCTTCAGATCTCCACTGCCGTGTTGAGCACCACGAGGTCACGGAACGGCATGCGGAAGAATTCCGCTGCCTGCGTGCTGTACTGCTGCATGCGCGCGAACAGCCGGCGCTGCACGCCGCGCACGCCGGGGAGCGGTCGCGCCCGCACGACGTGGCGGCCGACGAAGAACGAGCTGTCCTCGGTGAATACGCGCAGCCCGCGCGTGCGACACGCCTTGAGCGCCTCGGCCACGTCGGGGGTCTCCATGAAGCCGAAGCGCGCGCTGATGTAATACACGCCCGGGACCGGCTCCTCGATCTGCAGCCTGCCGGCGGGATCCTGACGCGGCGTATCGGCGATCTCGACGTTCAGGATGATCACGCGCTGGTGCACCACGCCGTTGTGCTCGATGTTGCGGATCAGCGCGGAGGGCACCAGCGCCGCGTTGCTCGCGAGGAACACACCGGTGCCGTGCACCCGCTGCACCCCGGCCACCAGTTTCGGCAGCTCGCTGCGTGGCACCGCCAGCTTGGCGAGCGCCGCGCGCAGCTCGAGCCGCCCGCTGCGCCAGGTCATGAAGATGAAGTAGAGGATTGCCCCGAGGGTGAGCGGTATCCAGCCACCCTGCGGCACCTTGGTCATGTTGCCTGCGACGAAGGCAAGATCGACGATGAGAATCACGCCGAAGACCGCCGCCACCCGCCATTTCGGCCAGTTCCATTGCGTGGCGGCGACGAAGGCGCCGAGCACGGTAGTGACGACCATGGTGCCGACGACGGCCGCGCCGTAGGCGCCGCCGAGCGCGTCAGAGGATCCAAACCCGACCACGAACAGGATGACCGCGGGAAACACCACCCAGTTGATGATCGGCACGTAGATCTGCCCCTGCTCGAGCGCCGAGGTCTGCAGCACCCGCAGGCGCGGCAGGAGGTCCAGGTGCACAGCCTGGCTCGCCATGGAGAAAGCGCCCGAGATCGTGGCCTGGGAGGCGATCACCGCCGCCGCCGTTGCCAGCGCCACGAGCCAGGGCAGCACGGCCGCAGGCACCATATGGTAGAGCGGGTGCTCGATCGACTTGCCGATCTCGAGCAGCAGTGCGCCCTGGCCGAAGTAGTTGATCACCAGCGCGGGTCCCACCAGCGCAAACCATGCGATGCGCACCGGCTGCTTGCCGAAGTGGCCCATGTCGGCATACAGCGCTTCGCCGCCGGTGATGGCGAGAAACACCGCGCCGATGATCGCGAGCGCCACCTGCGGCCGGTGAAACAGCAGCGTGAGCCCTTCGGCGGGGTTGAGCGCCACCAGCACATGCGGGTTGCGGATGATGGGGATGACGCCGATGACGGCAATGGCCAGGAACCAGACCACCATGATGGGGCCGAAAAGCGCGGCCACGCTCGCGGTACCGCGGTGCTGATAGGCGAACAGCACCGTGAGCACGACGATGGTCACCGGGATCACCGAGCTCTTGAAGCTGGGGTCGAGCACCTCGAGGCCTTCTACGGCCCCCAGCACCGAGATCGCCGGCGTGATGAGCGCATCGCAGAAGAAGAATGCGGTGCCGGCCAGCGCCAGCCCCACCGCCACCTTCGCCCAGGTGCTGCCGGTGATCAGCCGCCGTTGCGCCAGCGCAAAGAGCGCCAGAATCCCCCCCTCGCCCTGGTTGTCGGCGCGCATGATCACGGTGAGATATTTGAGACTGACCGAGATGGTCAGTGCCCAGAAGATGAGCGACAGCACTCCGAGCACCGCCTCGGCATCGAAGGGGCCGGCGGTATCGAGCGCCGACTGCATCGTGTACAGCGGGCTCGTGCCGATGTCGCCATAGACGATGCCGGTCGCGGCAACCACGGCCGCCGGGCGCAGGGCGCGCGAGCCGTTCATCGGGCGCGCCGTTTCCGCCGCCGCGGCCACATCATCGTGCCGCGGCAGGCGCGCGCTCCACAGTGACAGGCGAAGACGGAGTCGATATCCGCTGGATCGTCGCGCTCGCGGCGGATCTGATAGTCGTAGGTGAGCTCCTCACCCGGGGCGATGCTGCGGATCGCATCGATGAAGACCCGCGAGTTCTCGATCACGGACTCGCAGTTTGGCTGACAGGCGTGATTGACGAAGCGCGCCTCGTTGCCGTCGACTCCGGCGTCGATCACGGTGGCATCGTCGGCGATGAAGAGGAACGTGTGACTGTCGTTCGCCTCCTTGTGCTCGTAGCGCCGGTCGGCCTCCTCGTGGGAGATGCGCTCGCCGAGGTATTCGATTACGCGCGTGCCACGCGGGATGCGCTGTCGCGCGAACACGCCGAGTCCGTGGAGCGAGGAAGCCCGCACCTCGATGAGCGACTGCGAGGGCGCGTGCGCGGTGCTCATACGGCGACCGGCGCGCGAATCGGCGCGTGGTGCTGATAGCCCTGCACCTCGAAGTCCTCGTAGCGGTAGTCGAAGATGCTGTCGGGCCGCCGGCGGAAGGTGAGGCGCGGCGACGGGAACGGAGTACGCGAGAGCTGCAGGTCCGCCTGCTCGAAGTGGTTGACGTAGAGGTGGCAGTCGCCTCCGGTCCAGACCAGCTCCCCGGGCGTGAGGTCCGCCTGCTGCGCCAGCATGTGCGTGAGGAATGCATAGCTTGCGAGGTTGAACGGTACGCCGAGGAAGAAGTCGCAGCTGCGCTGATAGACCTGCAGCGAGAGCCGGCCGCCCGCGACGTGCAGCTGAAACAGCAGATGGCACGGTGCCAGCGCCATCTGCTCGAGCTCGCCCACGTTCCAGGCGCTCACGAGATTGCGCCGTGAGTGCGGCTCGCGCTTCAAGCGCTCGACCGCCTGGGCGATCTGATCGATGACGCGCCCGTCGGCCGCGTGCCAGGCGCGCCACTGGTGGCCGTACACCGGCCCGAGCTCGCCCCGCTCATCCGCCCACTCATCCCAGATGCTCACGCCGTGCTCGCGCAGCCAGGCGACGTTGGTTTCGCCGCGCAGGAACCACAGCAGCTCGTAGATCACCGACGGCAGATGGATCTTCTTGGTCGTGACGAGCGGCAGGCCCTGCGCGAGGTCGAAACGCAGCTGCTGGCCGAAGAGCGACAGCGTCCCGGTGCCGGTGCGGTCGGGCTTGGGCACCCCTTCGGTGCGGATCCGGCGCATCAGGTCGAGGTACTGCTTCATGCGACGATCGCGAAATTTCCCGACGGGGCGCCTCTGCGGCACGCCCAGGCGAGCATCGCGGCGCCGGCCAGGATCATCGGCAACGACAGCAACTGACCCTCGGTGAGCCAACCGCCGGCGAGGTAGCCGATGTGCTCATCCGGCAGGCGCACGAACTCGACCAGCGTGCGTGCGATGCCATAGATGAGGAGAAACAGGCCCGAAGGCGCAAGCCGCGGGCGTGGCCTCGAGGTGAACCACCACAAAACCGAGAACAGCACCAGGCCCTCGAGCGCAGCCTCGTAGAGCTGTGAAGGGTGGCGCACCTGTCCCTGGAACTCGAAGCCCCACGGCAGTGTCGTCGGCTTGCCCCACAACTCGCCATTGATGAAATTGCCAATGCGCCCGAAGAACAGGCCGAGCGCCGGCAGCGGCGCGGTGAAATCGTAGACGTCGGCGACATTGCGCCCCCGGCGCCAGGCAAAGAGCGTGAGCGCCGCGACGACGCCCAGCAGTCCGCCGTGGAAGGACATGCCGCCATCCCAGATCTTGAGGGGATACCAGGGGTCGTTCGCCCAGAACTTGAGGCCGTAGAACAGCACGTAGCCGACGCGTCCTCCGAAGATGACGCCCAGCATGGCGAAAAAAATCAGATCGTCGACGTCGACGGGTTTCCAGGTCGAGCCGGGCACCCTGGCGCGTCGCCGCGCCAGCCACCAGCCGCCGGCGAAACCGAGCAGGTACATGATCCCGTACCAATGCACCTTGATCGGGCCCAGGGAGAAGGCAATCGGATTGATGGCCGGATACCGGATCATGAGGCGCGCAGTTTAGCCGACCGCATGCGTCACGCGGCAGAAGAACGCCTTCAGGTAGCGCGTCTCAGGTACGGCAGGATGTATCGGGTGATCGGGCGACTGTCCACCCGCCTCCAGGATCTGCACGAAGCGGTCCTCGTGCCGCGCTGCGCTCTGGATGGCGGCGAGCAGCTCCTCGGGAGCGAGGTGATAGGAGCAGGAACAGGAGACCAGCAGACCCTCCTCACCAAGAAGACCCAACGCCAGCTGGTTGAGCTTGCGGTAAGCGGCCTGTCCCTGCGGAATGTCCTTCTTGCGCTTGATGAAGGCCGGCGGATCGAGAACCACCGCATCGAATCGCTCCTCGCGCGCGGCGAGGTCTTTGAGCGCATCGAATGCATCGGCGTGCAGCGTCTCGACGGCGAGTCCGTTGCGCGTTGCGTTGGCGCGCGCGAAATCGAGCGCGGCTTGCGAGGAATCGACACAGCAGGCCTGTGCGGCGCCCGCGCGCAGGGCCGCCAGCGCCCAGCCGCCGACGTAGGAGCACACGTCCAGGATCCGCGCACGCGGTGACAGATAGCGTGCGAAGCGCGTGCGGTTGGCTGTCTGATCGTAGAACCAGCCGGTCTTCTGGCCGTGCGCCAGTGGCGCGTGGAAGCGCAGTCCCGCCTCCTCCACCGTGAGCTCTTCCGGCACCTTCCCGAAGGCGACGCGCGTCTCCTGCGGCAGCTGCTCGAGGTCGCGGGCGGCGCTGTCGTTCTTCCAGTAGAGGGCCGCGGGGCTCACGACATCCGAGACCGCCGCCGCAACCTCGTCCCTGAGCGCCTCCATCCCGGCGGTGGCGATCTGGCCCACGACCACATCGCCGTAACGGTCGAGCACCAGCCCCGGGAGTCCATCGGACTCGCCGAACACCCAGCGGTAATAAGGTGCCTCGCTCAGGCGGCGGCGCAGCGTCAGCGCCGATTCGAGGCGTTGGGTGATGAGCGCGCGGTCGACAGGATGTGCCGCATCGCGCGACACGATCCGCGCACAGATCAGCGCATGCGGGTTGACGTAGGCGTAGCCGACAAAGGCATCGCGGTGGGTACGCAGCTCCGCGAGCGCACCGGGCAGGAACGCGCTCAGCGGACTGCGCTCGGTGTCGACTTCGTTACTGAATACCCACGGGTGACCGGCGGCGAGGCGCCGCTCCTCGCCGCGCTTCAGGATGAGTGTAGCCAAGAAGCCAAGTATACAATTGTCGTTTCTCGGCTCCGAGGTGAAGCGTGGGTTCAGCGCGTGGCGCGGTTGCGCTGTTGGTTATCCTCTCGTTTGCCGGCGCCGCCGGCGCCTCGACTCAGTCACTGCTGGAGCCGCTCAAGTGGCGCTCCGTCGGGCCCTACCGGGGCGGCCGGGTGCTCGCCGTCAGCGGAGTCCCCGGCGAGCCGCATCACTTCTATTTCGGCGCGGTGAACGGCGGTGTCTGGGAGACGCGCGACGCCGGACGCACCTGGGCGCCCATTTTCGACTCGGTGCCGGTCGGCTCGATCGGTGCGCTCGCGGTGGCGCCGTCAGACCACCGCGTGCTCTATGTCGGCACCGGCGAGGCCGACATGCGCTCGGACATCGCGCAGGGCACCGGCGTGTATCGCTCAGACGATGGCGGGCGGACCTGGCGCTCGATCGGGCTCGAGGATTCGCAGCAGATCGGCCGCATCCTCGTCGATCCCACCCGCCCCGACACCGTGCTGGTCGCCGCGCTCGGACACCCCTACGGTCCCAACGAAACGCGCGGTGTCTACCGCTCGACGGACGGCGGCAGGAGCTGGCGGCGCACGCTCTTCAGGGATTCGGACACCGGCGCGATCGATCTCGCCTTCGAGCCCGGTCATGCCGAGGTGGTCTACGCGGCGCTGTGGCAGACACGCCGGCCGCCCTGGAACGTGTACCCGCCTTCGAGCGGACCGGGAGGGGGCCTCTACAAGTCGGTCGACGGCGGTGAGACCTGGACGCCGGTCGCCGGCCACGGCTTGCCGGATCATGCAGGGCGAATTGGCATCGCGGCCGCCCCCTCGCAACCGCAGCGCCTATACGCCGTGGTCGATGCCGCGAGCGGCGGCCTCTATCGATCCGAGGATGCGGGCGCGAGCTGGACCCGCGTCAGCGATGATGGGCGTGTCTGGAAACGCGGCTGGTATTTCGGCGGGATCACGGTCGATCCGGGCAACGCCGACGCGGTCTATGTCTGCAACACCGGCGTCTACCGCTCGCTCGACGGGGGCCGCAGTTTCCTGCCCGTCAAGGGTGCCCCGGGAGGCGATGACTACCATCAGCTGTGGATCGACCCCGCCGCCCCCGAGCGGCGCATCCTCGGGGTCGATCAGGGCGCGGTGGTGACCCTCGACGGCGGCGAGACCTGGAGCTCGTGGTTCAACCAGCCCACCGGCCAGTTCTATCACGTCACCACCGACAGGCGCTTCCCTTACTGGATCTACGGCTCGCAGCAGGACTCGGGCGCGGCAGCGATTCCCAGCCGCACCGACAACATCGACGGCATCAATCTCACCGAGTTCCACGAGTCCGCGGTCGGCGGCGAGAGCGACAACCTCGCCCCCGACCCCGACGATCCGCAGATCGTCTTCGGCGGCCGGGTGGACCGGGTCGATCTGCGCACGGGAGAGAAGCGCAGCGTCCCCCCGGCGCTCGCCTGGCCTGACCTCTATCGCGGCAGCTGGACCTTACCGCTCCTCTTCGGCGCGCCCCCTCCTCACGCGCTTTATTTCGCCAACCAGCGGATCTTCCGCACCACCGATCGCGGCGTGCACTGGCAGCCCATCAGTCCCGATCTCAGCCGCAAAGATCCGGCTGTCCCTGCGACGCTCGACCCGCCGACCGTGGACGATCACGAGGGCGCGGGCGCGCGCCGCGGCGTTGTGTACGCCATCGGCCCCTCCCCGCGCGCCGCGGCGCTCATCTGGGCGGGCACCGATGATGGGCTCGTGTGGCGCACGCCTGACAGCGGCGCGCACTGGCAG
>DATGJR010000110.1:0-9809 GCA_035295065.1 Steroidobacteraceae bacterium | reverse complement strand
CGTGTGATCAGCGGCGTCGCCGCGGAGCTCCTGGCACGCTGGCTCACGACTCACCCCGGAGCGAAACTTCGGCTGCTGGGCGTGGTCCTCACGGAGCTGAAGCCCGCCGCTCAACTGGGGCTGTTCGAGGAGCAGCGCCGTAACGGCCGCCTCGATGCAGCCTTTGATGAGGCGCGCGCGCGCTTTGGCGAGCGGGCCCTGCGTCGCGGGAACAGCATCGAGTAGCATCGGACCATGTACCTCAGTTTCTTCGGGCTGAACGAAAAGCCGTTCGCGATCACCCCCGACCCGCGCTACCTCTTCCTGAGCGAGCGCCACGCGGAGGCGCTCGCGCACCTTCTCTACGGCATCAACGAGGCCGGCGGTTTCGTACAGCTCACCGGTGAAGTCGGCACCGGCAAGACCACCATCGTGCGCTCGCTCCTCGCGCAGGCGCCGAAGAATGCCGAGATCGCGCTCATCCTCAATCCGCGGATGACGGCGCCTGAGTTCCTGCTGACCATCTGCCAGGAGCTCGGTGTGGAGGTGCCGCCCGCTTCCCAGCAGAGCCTCAAGGACCTGGTGGACACGCTGTCGGCGTACCTGCTGCGCGCGCATGCCGACGGGAAGCGCGTGGTGCTGGTGGTCGATGAGGCTCAGAACCTCTCGACCGAGGTGCTGGAGCAGGTGCGACTGCTCACCAACCTCGAGACCAACACGCAGAAGCTCCTGCAGATCATTCTCATCGGGCAGCCGGAGCTGCGCGAGCTCCTCGCGCGCAACGAGCTGCGCCAGCTGGCGCAACGCATCACCGGCCGCTATCACCTGAATCCCCTGTCGCGCGAGGAGTCGAGCGCCTACGTGCTGCATCGACTGCGCGTCGCGGGGGCGACCACCGATATCCTGAGCGCTCGCGCGCTTGCCGAGGTCTTCCGCCTCTCAGGCGGAGTGCCGCGCGTCATCAATGTGATCTGCGACCGTGCGCTCCTCGGCGCGTACTCGCTCGATCGGCACCGGGTGACGGGCACCCTGGTGCGGCACGCCGCCAACGAGGTGTTCGGCCGGCACTTCGCGCCGCACTGGCTTCCGTGGGCGGCCGCGGCCGGCGTCGCCGCCGCGCTCGCGGTGGCCATGGCGGCGCTTGCAACTTTGGGTCCCTGGAGCGCGCGCGCACATGCCGCCGATCGCACCACCACCGCGGCTGCGACCTCCGCCCCCGACCAGGAGACCAAAGCGCCGGCGGCACCTGCCTCGCCCTCACTCGCGCAGCTGCTGACGACGCATACCGCTGAGACCGATACCGACAGCGCCTTCGGGAAGCTCTTCAGTCTCTGGGGCGCGAAATACCAGGTCGACGGAACCGACCCGTGTACCCAGGCGCTGCGTCAGCACCTCGAGTGCGTCGCCGAGCGCGGCTCCTACGGACAGCTGCGGCTTTTCAATCATCCCGCGATTCTCATGCTGAGCGACGGCGCCGGCGGCAGCCCGCAGGTGGTCCTCACCGGACTCGATGACGAGCATGCGCGGCTCGATCTCGGCGGGGCGCGGGCAATCGGCCTCGGCGAGCTGTCCCACTTCTGGCTCGGCGATTTCGTGATGCTGTGGCGCCCCGCGAGCTCACCCGTCAAGGCGCTCTCGGCCGGCATGCGCGGCGCGGACGTGCGCTGGCTGCGCCAGAGCCTGCAGCACCTCGAGCATCCCGACAGCAACGCGCCGGTGAGCGACGTGTTCGATGCTGAGCTGACGGGCCTCGTGCGCGAGTTCCAGCGGCGGCACCAGCTCTCGGTCGATGGCATCGCAGGTCTGCAGACGCAGATCGCGCTCGCCGGCGCCGTGGCCGGGCCCGACGTGCCCATCCTGGCAGCAAGTCACGGCGGCTAACCCATGTCGTTCATCCTCGATGCGTTGAAGAAGTCCGAGACCGATCGCCAGCGCCAGGGGGGACCGGCGCTCTTCGAGGTCAAGGTCGCGGCTCCCCGCTCAGCGCTCCCCCCATGGGCCGTCGCCATCGCGGTTTTGTTTGCCGCAAATCTCGGCGTCGTGATGTGGCTGCTGCTGCGGCACACTGCACAGCCCGCGGCGGATCATCCTCCACCGGCGCCGGCGCCCCAGGCCTCAGCGCCGCCCGCGCCCGAGCCGGCCGCCCTCGTCAGGAGCCCGGCGATGGCGCCGGCGCCCACGCCCGCTCTGGATGAGCCGGCAACTGACGATGAGGAGAGCGTCCCTGCCCCGATCGATGCCAGGCACAGCGGCCAGCGCGTCGCGGCGGATGCCCCGGGGGTTGCGGCTGCGCCCCGCCGCAACGGCGCGGGCCCGAGCCTGAACCCCGATGACTATGCGCCGGCCGCCGAGGCGCCTCCGCACTCACCCTCCGCTTCAGGCGCCGCAGGTAGCTCAGGCTCGGTGAAGAGCGGCACCGAAGCCGGCGTGCCCCTCTACCAGCAGCTGGCCACGACCCCGGGCGCACAGCTTCCACAGCTGCGCCTCGATCTCCATGCCTATGCCGAGCGGCCCGCGGACCGCTGGGTGCTCATCAACATGCACAAGGTCCACGAGGGCGACTCGCTCCCCGAGGGCGTGCACGTCGATCGCATCACCCCGAGCGGGGCGGTGCTCTCCTACCAGGGGTCACAGTTCCTGTTGACGCAGTAGGCGGCGGCCGCCGGCGAGGCTGCTGGCGCTGGGGCTGGCCGGGGCCTCTGAGGCTCGGGTGGAGGCCCGGAACCGCATCACAACTTGAACCCAGTCACAGAATCGGCTTCACAGAATCCGTAGCCAAACGGGGACATTGGCCCGCGGCTGCGTCATGTTGCGCAGATGAACGCGCGCCGCGACATGCCGCCCGCACGCATGCTGATCGTCGAGGACGACGTGCGCTATGCCGAGTGGCTGCGCCATCACCTCGACGTGCTGTGCCCGCGCGCCAGCGTGAGCGTACTCAATCTCGCGGAATTCGAGCGTTGGTGTAATACCTTCTCCGGTCGCGATTGCGACCTGCTGATCCTCTGCTGCGCCTTCGGTACGAGCCCCGAGGACCCGAATTCCCCCGGCCTCTCGCTCCTGCGCCGCCTGCGTGACCAGCCCGCCGCCCCCGCAGTGGTCGCAATTGCCGATGACGGCAACGAGCTGATCGCGGTGCGCTCGCTTCAGCTCGGCGCCCTCGACTATCTGCCGAAGAAGCTCCTGACGCCCGAGCGACTGAGCACCGCCGTGCGTGTCGCGCTGCGGCGCGTTGAGCGGCGCGTGCAGCGCCGCCTCGCGAGCCTCGCGAACATCGAGGCCGACCGCGCGAAGAGCGCCGCAAAGGACGCCGCCTCGGCTGAACCCAGATCCGGCCGGGTCGGCGATACCGTCGCCGGCGTGGCGCCGCCCTCGGTGGATGCCGCGCCGACGGCGAGCGCCGAAGCCCTGGCCGCCCCCGGGGTGGTGGCATTGCTCACCACACCGCCGAGCGAGGACTTCATTCCCGGCTACACGCTGCGCCTCAAAGTGGGTGAGTCCGAGAAGGCCGTGGTCTATCTCGCCGCCAGTGCCACGCGCGGGCACAACGTGGCCCTCAAGGTCTCGAAAACACTGCGCGACGAGGCGGCGGGACGGCAGTTCCTCGAGCGCGAATACACCGCCGTGCTCGCCATCAGGAGTCCGCTGGTCGTCGAGATCTACGACTACGGCGTGCACGCCGGCTTCGAATACCTGGCGATGGAGTACCTGCCGCGCGGGGACCTGAAGGCGCGCCTGCAGCGCGGCGTCAGCGAGCGTGAGGCACTCGAGTACCTCAAGCACATCGCCGAGGCGCTGCAGGTGGTGCACCAGGCGGGACTCGTGCATCGCGATCTCAAGCCGCCGAATGTGATGCTGCGCGAGAGCGGTGCGGTGGCGCTCATCGACTTCGGGCTGGCACGGCAGATCGAGGGCGGCACCACCACCAGCCTCAAGACCGGCCAGACCGGTGTGTTGCGCGGCTCGCCCTACTACATGAGCCCGGAGCAGGCGCTCGGCGATCAGCTCGATGCGCGCTCGGACTTCTATTCCCTCGGCATCATCCTCCACGAGATGCTCACCGGGCAGAAGCCCTACACCGGCTCGACTGCGCTCGACGTGCTGCAGCAGCACGTCAGCGCGCCATTGCCGCAGCTTCCGCAGACCCTCGAGCGCTACCAGCCGCTGCTCGGGAAGCTCCTCGCCAAGCAGCGCAACGAGCGTCTTGCGGGCGCCAGCGAGATCATCGCCGCGGCGGATCAGCTGCTCGCCGGGCTCGCGGCCGAGCCCGCCCCGCAGCCGGCGGCCGAGGCACAACCGAGCGCCGCGTGAATCTCACGGGGCGGCATCGCCCGCCTGCTCGGCAATCGGACGCACCAGGCGCACCAGGGAGAGCAGGAACTTCGCCGGCTCCTCGGTCATGGGCATGTGGCCTGAATCCTCGAACCACACGAATCGTTTCTCGGGCGCGCTGACGGTGTCGAACCACTCGCGCGCGACCTCCGAATTCGCGTTGTAGTCGTGACGGCCCTCGAAGAGGAACAGCGCGCATCCGAGCGCGTGGGTCGCGCTCCAGTCGCCATCGACCAGTTCCGCGAGCAGATAGCGCTCGGCGAATTCGTTGCCGTCGTAGATGTGGCGCAGCTCCTCGCGACTGTAATCGGGCGATAGCTTGACCAGGTCCGAGTCGGCCTCATTCCCATGCCGGTAGGCCATGACGCCACCAAAGTAACCGACCCACTTGCGCTCGACGTAGAGGTCCTTGAGCGCGCTCGGATGCCCGGGGGCGAAGTAGGGAGCAAGGGATTGAAGCTCACGCACGGCCTGCGCGTTGTCCGCGCGACGGGCGGCGTCCATCGCGAACGCCCACCCGCGCCGCTCGCTCTCTGGCATGTTGGCCATGTGGCCAACTCCGATGTAGCCGTAGAGCCAGTCGGGATGCCGCACGGCGAGTTGCAGCCCCGCGTAAGTGCCGGCGGAGTGGCCGAGCACGAAGACCTTCCGCTTGCCGAACTCCCGGCGCAGCCACGCAACCATCTCCTCCGCGTCACTCACCGAGCGTGCGAGCGTCATCGTGGGAGCGAGCTTCACCGGGTCGTTGATGAGGAGCGTCTTGCCGCTGCCACGCTGGTCCCAGTGCACCACCGTGAAGTACTCCTCCCAGTCGCGGCTCATCCACCAGCTCTCCGGCAGCAGCACGTAGCCGGGGCCGCCGTGGATGACAAGCAGCAGCGGATTTCTCCGGTCGCGTCCGCGGATCGAGACCCACTGGTCGATGCCGCCGATGCGCACCGTCTGTAATCGCTCGACGCCGGCGGGCGTGAGGATCTTGCGGGCATTGCCGATGATGGCGGCAGCCCGATCGAGGCCTGCGGTCTCGGTCGCAGGCTCAGCTCGCGCCAGCCCCAGTGCGCTCGCGAGCGCGACCGCGAGTATGGGCGAAGTGCGCATGAGGCCTCTCTTGTCCGTGCGCTGAAATCGAGTTATCTCGTGGCCTGCTCCGCCTCAGCGGGCGCATTGGCCGCCCTCGTATCGCCAGCCCGCTCCTGCGCTCGTCCCAGCGCCAGCGCCAGCACCGTCCACACAGCTGAGATCAGCGCACCGACCCAGCCAACGACCGAGTGATTGGCGCCCAGTCCGTCGACGAGCAGTTTGTGAAGCGAACCGCTGGTCGCATCCCCGCCTCGATAGGCAAAAGTGTCGATGAGGCTCTTGGCCTGGTACTTCTCCTCGCGGGACACCACCGTGAAGAGGGAGTCGCGACACGGGCGCGTGATGGCGTAATCGGCGACACGGCGCACCGCGTACACGACGACCAGCAGCATGAAGGCGGGTGCGAGCGCATAGACCGCATAGCCCAAGGTCATCATCAGGGGCACGAAGGCGAGCATCGCCCGCATGCCGAACCAGCGGTACAGGCGGCTGAACAGCAGGAACTGCATGATCAGCGATGCGACCTGCACGTACAGGTCGATGCTGGCAAAGAAGTGAGTGCGCTCATTCGCGCTGGTAAACGCCTTGGCGACGAACGCCTGCTGCTCGAGGTAGAGGAAGGTGTTGACCCAGGTCATGAGCAGCACGAAGGCCGCGATGCCGAGCAGATACGGCGAGCGCGCCACCTGCGAGAAGGCCGCGAGGACCCCCCCGCCGACGCCGCGCATTTCTCCGGCAACGCTACTGTCAGGGGTCACGCCGAGCGCCGGCGGCGATTGTGCGCGGTGCTGCTGATGCCAGCGGATGACCAGACGCATGAAAATCAGCGCGATGAGCAACAGTCCGGCCGAGAGCAGCAGCAGGTTGACCGAGCCGAGCGGCACCGCGAGAGTCTTGTCGATATAAGGGCCGATCACCCCGCCGGAGCTCGCCCCGGCCCAGATGAAGCCGAATAATCTTCCGGCCTGCTCGCGCGTGAAGACGTCCGCCATCAGGCCCCAGAAGGCCGCCAGGATGAACAGGTTGAATACGCTCACCCAGACGAAGTAGCTGCGCGCGATCCAGGTGTGATCCGCCTGCAGGTGGAACCACGCCCAGAAGCCGACCAGATTGGCGGCGAAGAAGATATATACCCACGGCAGGAACAGCGAGCGTGGCAGGCGCGAGGTCAGCCAGCCATAGAGCGGCTGCAGCAGCAGCATGGCGACGAACACGGCCCAGAAAAGAGCGGGGATCGTCTCGAGTCCCGAGGTAACACCCAGCGCGTCGCGTACCGGGCGCAGGATCGCGTAGCTCGAGAAGGTGCACAGGAGCGTGGCGAACGATGCGAGGAGCACCGGACCCTCGCCGGGCTGCAGAACGACCAGTCGGCGTAACAGCTGACCCATCAAAGCACCTCGCGAGACCCCTCGGGCGCGCTAGTGTGCCACATGCGGCGCCGCATCCTTGACGGCGCGAGCGCCGCGGGAGCAGGCTCAGCGCCCTCGCCGGGGGGAGACGGACATGAGAAGAAGAGTTTTCTGTACTACGGGCCTCGCAGCGATCACCGCCGCCGCGTTGCCGCTGCGCCGGCTCTCGGCCGCGGCCACGGCCGATGTGGCCGCCACCGGCCTCGATGGCAAATCGCTCACACTGAAGAGCACCGACATCGATGATCTGCGGGCGGGTCTTCGGGGCGAGCTGCTCAGCTCCGGACAGGCCGGTTACGAGCAGGCCCGGCGGCTATGGAACCCGGCATTCGATCGCCATCCCGCACTCATTGCCCGCTGCCTCGGTGCCGCGGACGTCAGGCGCGCCGTGAATTTCGCTGCCGCGCAGGGACTCCTCACCGCGGTGCGCGGCGGCGGCCACAGCTTCGGCGGCCAGTCCGGCTGCGACGGCGGACTCGTGATCGATCTGTCGCCCATGCGCGCGGTCGAGGTCGATCCGATCGCGCGGCGCGCGCGCGTCGGCGGCGGCGCATTGCTGGCCCATCTCGACCGCGAGTCGCAGGGCTTCGGCCTGGCGACTCCCGCGGGAGTCGTGGCGGACACCGGCATTGCCGGGCTCACGCTCGGCGGCGGCATCGGCCGCCTCGGTCGCAAGTTCGGACTGAGCTGCGACAACCTGGTGGGTGCCGAGGTGATCACCGCCGACGGCCGCTGGCTGAAAGTGAGCGCTGGCGATAACCCGGACCTACTGTGGGGACTGCGCGGTGGTGCCGGCAACTTCGGTGTGGTCACCGAGTTCGTTTTCGCGCTCCACGAGGTGGGCCCTTTGTATGGCGGCGCACTGAGCTTCCCGCTCGACTCAGGCGGTCGCGCTCTGCTCAGGAATTACGCCGACTTCATGGCGGGCGCGCCCGATGAGCTCTACGTCGGGATCGATATCGACACCGGCGATCACGGCCAGCGGCTGATCGAGCTCGATGTCAGCTACTGCGGTCCGGCGAAGGATGCCGAGCGCGCGATCGCACCGCTGCGTAAGCTCGGCAAGGCGCACGAGGATTCGCTGGGCGTGAAGTCCTACCTCAAGCTCCAGGGGAGCGATGACGCACCGGGCGTCGCGCAGCACGCGCTGTACCTCAAGGGTGGCCTGGTGCACGAGGTGTCCGCGCAGTTCGTCGACACCTTCATCGCCTGCGTCGAGAGCACGCGGCTCGACACCTTCGCACTCGGCATGCAGCCCATCGGCGGCGCGATCTCCCGCATCAAGCCCCAGGACACGGCGTTCTGGAACCGCACCGACCGTTATTCGATGCACGTGCTCAGCTTCTGGAAACCCGACGCCGATCACGACACCATCGAGCGCAACAAGGAATGGGTGCGCAGCTCGTGGACCCGGCTCGAGCCGCTCACTCGCGGCCGTTACGTGAATATCACCGGCGCCGACGATCATGACAATCATCTCGCGGCCGCCTATGGTGATAATTATCCCCGGCTCGTCGCGCTCAAGAGGCAGTTCGATCCCAACAACCTCTTCCGCCTCAACGCCAACATCAAACCGGCCTGAGCGTGTTGTCAGACTCGGCCGTCAGGTTGGCAGCGCAGGTGCTGCCAACCGGCGCACGCCTAAAGGCTTGACACCCCTATCCTCTGCAGGTGCAATGCGGCTGTAATGAAGCCACTGCACGTAGTCGACACCACTTTGTTCTATTCGCCGACCAGCGGCGGTGTCAAACGCTACCTCAACGCCAAGCATGCCTGGCTCACCGCACACACCTCCTGGGAACACACCATCGTGGTCCCGGGCCCGGATCTGTGCGTCGAGCGTGGCGGGCTGTGCACGCTGCCCGGCTATCCGGTACCCGGAACCTTCAATTACCGGTTGCCGCTCAACGTGCGCCGCTGGACGCGGCTGCTCGCCGAGCTCGAGCCGAGCGTCATCGAAGCCGGCGATGCCTTTCATCCCGGCTGGTGCGCATGGCGCGTGGCGCAGCGGCGCGGCATTCCAATCGCCGGCTTCTATCACTCCAACCTGCCGCAGATCATGGGGCGGCGCTTCCTCGGTGGCGTCACCGAACCGGCGCTGCGCCGCTACCTGCGCTCGCTCTACGCGCGCTTCGATGTGGTGTTCGCACCGAGCCGCGTCATGTGCGACTACCTCGGTACGCTCGGCGTGCACCACACGCTCCATCAGCCGCTCGGCGTCGACGTCGAGGTGTTCCATCCACGGCGACGTACGCTCGCGCTGCGTGAGCGGCTGGGACTGCCCCCGGAGACGCGGCTCCTCGTGTACGCGGGGCGCTTCGCCGAGGAGAAGAATCTGCCGCTGCTGCTGCAGGCGTTCGCGCGGCTCGGCCGGCCTTACCATCTGCTGCTCATCGGTGGCAGCCGCGCGGCGCGTCCCGCACACAACGTCACCATGCTCCCCTACCGCGGCGACAGCCTCGAGCTCGCCTCCTGGGTCGCCTCCGCCGACGCCCTGGTGCACGCGGGGTCCCGCGAGACCTTCGGGCTCGTGACGCTCGAAGCCATGGCCTGCGGCCGCCCGGTCGTGGTGGCGCGCGCCGGCGCCTTTCCGGAGCTGGTCGATGAGAGCGTGGGGATGCTCGCCGAGCCCGAAAGCGTCGACAGCATGGCCGGCGCCATTGCCGCACTCTACGAGCGCGATGTCGAATCGCTGGGCGCCGCGGCACGCGCCCACGTGCTGCGGCACTTCACCTGGGACCGTGCGTTCCAGTCGCAGACCGCCGCTTACTCTGCCCTGATCGGCGCGCACCGTACCTTGTTCGAGGAAGACGCCGAGCTGTCGCTGCGTTCGTTGTAGCTCAGCGCCGCAGGGCGCGCACCAGGCTGATTCCGGCGCGCGAGCGGGCAAGGAGGAGCGCTGCGCAGAGCAGCCACCGCCGCAGCATGGGGACGGGCCGCCCCGGGATGGCACGATAAAACTCACGCCCTGCGTCGAGATGCACGTGCACGCTGCGTGCCTCGATGCGA
>DATGJR010000109.1:0-21221 GCA_035295065.1 Steroidobacteraceae bacterium | reverse complement strand
CCCGCTAATCGAGCTTGCCGTAGGTCCTGACGAGCTCGGCCATCTCGCGCGTGCTCTCGTCCGTGCTGAAAGCGGCCACCACGGATCGACGGTTGGCCTCCGGCTGGTTCTGGCTCACCTTCCATTTGCCTTCGAGGGCGGCGATCTCGATCTCGAGCCCGACGATGTGTTTCTTCTGCGTCTCGATGTAGTCGGCAGGAGCATCGGCGACCGCCCACGGCTGCGGACGACTGGCCTCGCGCCCCGAGGTCAGCGCGTTCAGCTGTGGCGTGAGCCACTCGAGCTGGTCGCGCACTTTCGCGGTGCCGCGCGCCTGAACCATCACGTAGTTCCAGGTGGGGACGACCTTGCCGGTCTCTTTCTTGGTTGCGTAGAGCGACGGGCTCACATAAGCATCGGCCCCCCGAAACACGACGAGCACCGGCTGACCGTCGAGCTCGCGCCACTGCGGATTCGCGCGGGCCATATGAGCCTGCAGTACCCCGCGGTCGCTCCCTGCGCTTTTCAGCACGAAGGGGAGCAGGTTCGCGAGCAGCCCGCCCGGTCCGTGCGAGATCAGGAGCCCGAGAGGATGGCTGCGGATGAGCGCATGCAGAGCCTCGAGTCGGTCCTCACGAAAAAGCGCAGGCAGATACATGGATTTCTTCCCCGAATGAAGGTCAGCTCGCGCCCGAGCCCTCGCTCATCGGCAGGATCGCGCTCAGGGCACCCCTCCGCGCAGGAAGATCAACGCCAGGTAGCCATCGACGACCACGAGCAGCACCCAGAACACCAGCTTTCGAAACGTGGGACTTGGCCAGTAACCGTCCGCGAGCTGTGCCTCGAAGCGCTCGGCGACCACGAGGGCGCAGGCGCACAGCCCCATCAGCACGAGTGCCTGCACCAATTGAATGAGGCCCGCCAAGCCTGCGGCGCCTGCGACCCGGACCGCCGCGGCAATCACCAGCGCGACGGTCGAGCCGGCGAGCCACGCCGGAATGCGAGGAAAGATCGTCGTCGACATACGCCACCCCCCAAACAAAGATTATCAGCCAGCCCCTCGCCGTTTGAGGCGAGCCCGCGGCTTCCCGAGAGCATGCGTCATTCGCTTCAGGGCCACCAGAGTGTAGCTCTTGAGGATGAGGGACTTCGCGAGCCGCCAGTCGACGCGGCCGCCTGCTTGGAGGCTGACCCACTGGCCCCGGCCGTAAGGTGTAAGAAAGAAACCAGGGGCTGCCGAGTACCTGGCCACATCCCTCGGTTCCAGGCGAAACGCGATGCTCGGGCGTTTCCTGATCCACTCGTAGGTCACGAAGGTGCGCTTTCCAGCCCGAAAATTCGGATGGCCCCAGGAGCTCACCTCGGTGGTCTCGGGGAGCGAGAGGCAGAAGCTCCGCAGGCGGCGAAGCAGCGGGTCGTCGTCCGGTTGAGTCTGCACCGGCCCGCTACGGGATGTAGTAAAGATCGATGGTCTTGCCGATGTGCTCGATCGGCTGGTAGGCATTGAGCCACGCATAATCCTCGAGATTGCGCGTGCGCGCGAGCTGCGAGACCGCCACCCAGCCCGTGGTCGGCTGGCGCGGAGGCAGGATGACGAACGGCGGCAAGGGCTCGCGCGTCAGGTCCGCAGTCCCGCGGTAGGCGAGGCTCAGGCGCGGCACCCGCAACTCCGCCGTGCGCTTCTCCAGCCGCCGCAGATCCTGGCCCCAGTCGAGGTCCGAATCGACGAGCACCCGCTCGGGGTGCGGGACGGTCTCGTTGAAGTACGCGAGGTAGTCCGGCCAGGAGGCCCAGAGCGTGCTCAATTGCCAGGTGAGGAGCGCCGCGAGCGCGACGGTACCGGCACCCGCCAGCCGGCGGTTCTCCATGCGGCGTAGCGCCTGCCAGGCGCGGGTCACGAGCCAGGCGGCACCGAGCGCGAGCAGCGGGTAGAGGATCAGGACGTGACGGATGCCGATATTGATGCGGCTGAAGCCGCTCGCGAAGAGCAGGATCGCCAGAATCAGCAATGCCGGGGTGATGCGCCAGTTATCCCCGCTCCGCCAGCCTTCGCGGGCGAGCCAGCCGACTCCGATGCAGCCGGATGCCAGCAGCGGAATGGGCGTTTTGACCGCGAGCGCGACCAGATAGAAATACCACCAGCCGGTCATGCGCACCTGACCCATCAGGTACGAAAGATGTCCGCCGTCGTTGTGCGCCTTCACGGCGACGATGCCGTTGACGAGATCCTTGAGCTCACGCGGGAGCCACAGGTGCGCCAGCAGCACTCCGAACGCATGGTCGATCCCCCCCTGCTGCAGGAGATACGACACCGCCCAGTCGAAGCGCGCGGCGACCCGCGCCTCATTGGGCGCGCGGATACCGTAGGCGAGGAAGAGTGGCACGAGCGCGGCGAGCGCGACCAGGACGAGCTCGCCCGCACGCCTCATCGCCATGGGCACGCGAGTGCCGGGAGGCGCGCGTGCGCTCAGCAGCCAGTGAGTGAGGCCGAGCGCGATGAGCGACATGCCGATATAGGGGACCGCTGAGAACTTCGTTCCCACCGCGAGCCCGCTCGCGAGCCCGAAGAGCACCGCGGTGCGCCAGGTGGGCGTGTCGAGCCAGCGATCGAGCGCATAGAGGGCGAGCAGGATGGTCGCCGCCGCCGCCACATCGAGCGCCGCCACCCCCGCATGCCCGAGTACCGGCGGAACGGAGAGCAGCAGGATCACGGCGAGGAGTGCCGCACCCTCCCCCGCGAGCATCCGCCGCGCCCACAGCCACGTGACGAAGAGGAGCAAGGCGAGGAAGGGCAACGCCCCGGCGCGCGCGAGCGTCAGATAAAGGTTGTACTTGCCGCCCCGGTAGAGGATGTCCTCTCCCTCGGTGACGCCGCTCGGCGGGGGGGTGCCGTAGGAATGGGCGCCGGCGAGCCAGGGGCCGAGTGCGAGTACGACACGGCCGATCGGGGGGTGCTCGGTGTCGTACTCGTAGTAGCCACGATCGAGGAGCTCCACCCCCGCCGCAAGATGCTCCGGCTCATCCCAGGTCGCGAAGAACACGTGCCAGGTACTCGCAACGAGCGCACAGGCGCCGAGGATGATGGCGGCCAGCGCGACGCGCGCAGCCGGAGTCGCACGCGCGACCGTCGCGGCAGAGGTCTCAGTCACCGAAGGGGTGCCGCAGCACGATGGTCTGATCGCGATCGGGACCGGTGGAGATCATGTCGAGCGGGACCTGGGTGAGCGCCGCGAGCCGCTCGAGGTAGCGGCGGGCGTTGCCGGGGAGCGCCGCGTAGTCGGTGACTCCAATGGTCGACTCGCGCCACCCCGGGAGCTCTTCGTACACCGGCTCGATCCCGGCATAAGCCTCGACGGTGAGCGGCGGCTCCGGTGAGATGACTCCATCGATCCGATAGCCGACCCCAATGCGCAGCGTATCGAGGCCGTCGAGCACGTCGAGCTTGGTGATGCAAAGGCCGGAAACGCTCGAATTCACGATCGCGCGCTTCAGGGCGATCGAGTCGAACCAGCCGCAGCGGCGGCGCCTGCCCGTGACGGAGCCGAACTCGTGGCCGACGCGCGAGAGATGCTCGCCGTACTCGTCAAATAGCTCGGTCGGAAAGGGACCCGCGCCGACTCGCGTCGTGTACGCCTTGACGATGCCGAGCACGCCATCGAAGGCGCGGGGACCCAAGCCCGTGCCCGTGGCGGCAAATCCCGCGGTCGTGTTGGATGAAGTCACGAAGGGGTAAGTGCCCAGGTCCACATCGAGCATCGCGCCCTGGGCCCCCTCGAAGAGGACGTTGGCATTCGTGGCGCGCAGCTCCGCGAGCGCGCGCGTGACATCGGTGAGGAGTGGCCTCAGGCGCTCGCCGAGTGTGAGCTGCGCATCGAGCGTCTGCTGGAAGTCGACCGGCGGCATGCGGTAGTACTGCTGCAGCAGGAAATTGTGAAAATCGAGCACCTCGCCGAGCTTCGCCGCAAAGCGATCGCGCTGGAAGAGATCCGCGACCCGCACGGCGCGGCGCGCCACCTTGTCCTCATAAGCCGGTCCTATGCCGCGGCCGGTGGTGCCGATCGCGTTGGCTCCGCGGGCGCGCTCCCGCGCCTGATCGAGCAGCACATGGGAGGGAAGGATCAGCGGGCAGCTCGGAGAAATGCGCAGCCGCTCGAACACCGGCACGCCCTGCCTGATCAGCATGTCGCTCTCGGTGAACAGCGCCTCGAGCGAGAGCACCACGCCGTTGCCGATGAAGCAGCGCACGTCCGGGCGCAGAATCCCCGAAGGAATGAGCGAGAGCACGGTCTTCTTGCCGTCGATCACGAGCGTGTGACCGGCGTTGTGCCCTCCCTGAAAGCGCGCCACGGCGGCGGCGCGCTCGGTGAGGAGGTCGACCACCTTGCCCTTGCCTTCATCGCCCCACTGGGTGCCGATGACGACCACGAATCTGCCCATGCGCCCCTACCGTGCCAGAAAGAGGATCAGCACGCCGACGAGCATGGAGCCGAGCCCCGCAATGCGCAACTCGCGGTCGCCCACCTCGAGGAGCCGCGCGAGCGCGCTCTTCACGCCGCGTGGATTCAAGAACGGGGCGATGCCTTCGAACACGAGAAACAGGCCGAATGCTGCCAGCAGGTCCGATGAGTTCACGCCGCGGGCTTCACTTGGCGCCGCGGCGCTTATCCGGGTCCTTCAGATACTTGAAGAACTCCCCGTCGGGAGTGAGCACCAGCAGGTCCCCGTCCTTGCCGAGGGCGCGCTCGTAGGCCTGCAGGCTCCGATAGAAGGCGTAGAACTCGGGATCCTTGGAGTAGGCGCGCGCATAGATCGCAGTGGCCGCCGCATCGCCCTCGCCACGGATGCGCAGCGCATCGCGCTCGGCATTGGCGAGGATCTCGGTACGGCGCCGGTCGGCGGTCGCCTCGATGCCGTTCTTGGCACTCTGTCCTTCGGCGCGCAGCCGACCTGCGGTGCGCGCGAAGCCCTGCTTCATGCTCTCATAGACCCGCGCCGCCACATCGTCGGGAAGATCGATGCGCTGCACGCGCACGTCGACCAGCTCGACGCCGAGGTTCGCGGCGCTGGCACTCGCCTGTCCAAACATCTCGCCCGTCACCGCGGCCCGCTCCGCCGCGACGATCTGCTGCAGCGTCCTTTGCGCCACGACACTCTTGATGCCGTTCTTGACGATATCGGCGAGGCGGCCGCCGGCGATATCCTCGCGCGCGCCGGTCGCGTTGTAGAAGAGCACCGCGTCCTTGACGCGCCACTTCACGTAGAAATCGGCGATGAGACCGCGGTTGTCGTTGGTGAGAAAGGTCTCGCCGTTGTAGGTCTGGGACAGTATGCGGCGGTCGAACTTGTAAGCGACATCCCAGGGCCATTTGAAGTGCAGCCCCGGGGCGTAGTGGGCGCCGGTGATGGCGCCGAACTCGGTGGTGATGGCGAGCTCGGTCTCGCTCACGGTGAAGAGCGAGAGGCTCGCGAGCACCGCGAGCGCGAGGACCACGAGCGCCACGGGCAGCATTCGCGTGCCCATCAGCGCTGCCCCCTTCCGCGGGCCTCGACGGTCACCGATTCGGTCGGCTCCTTGGGCGCCCCGCCCGCCTGCTCGCCGCTCTCGGAGACGCCATTCCCGTTGGCCTTCTCCAGGATCTTGTCGATCGGCAGATAGATCATGTTGTTGCCGGCCCGCCCATCGATCAGCACCTTGTGGGCGCGGCTCAGCACATTCTCGATCGCATCGACATACATCCGGCGCCGGGTGACTTCGGGGGCGAGCTCGTAGGCGCCCTGCTGCTGCGAGAAGCGCGCCGCCTGGCCCTCGGCGAGCGCCACTTCCCTGGACTTGTAGGCCTCGGCATCCTGCTGCATGCGCCCCGCGGCTCCCTGCGCCACCGGGATGATGCTGTTGGCGTAGGCCTCGGCCTCGAGGATGGAGCGCTCCTTGTCGGCCTGCGCCTTGTTGGCATCGCGCTGGGACGGGATCACCGCGTCCGGCACCTGCACGTCCTTCAAATTGACGGTGGTGATCGTGATCCCGGAGTCGTAGTTGTCGAGCACCTGCTGGATCAGCTCCTTGGCGCGGCGCGTGATCTCGGGCCGGGTGTTGCCGACTAAGACCTCATCCAGCGTACTCCGGCCGACGATCTCGCGGATCGCGCTCTCGCTCACCTCATTCAGCGTCGCCTCGGGGTCGCGCACCCGGAAGAGCTTCTTCACCGGGTCGCTGTAGAGGTACTGGACCGAGAAGACGAGATCCACGAGGTTCACGTCCGAGGTGAGGACCCGCGACTTGAAGTCACTCGAATTGCTGTAGAGGACGTTGACCTTGGTGATCGTCTCGATGGGCCAGGGAAGGCGCCAGCCGATGCCGGGCTGGCGGATGGGCGGGATGAGCTTGCCGAAGCGCTGGATGATGCCGCGCTCCGCGGAGCCGATCTGGTAGAAGCCGCTCGCGAGCCACACCGCGATCGCGACGCCCACGATGAGCGCGAAGAGTGAGCCGCCTTCGCCCCGACCGCCTGGACGCAGCAGCGACTCGAGCCGGCGTTGCCAGCCCTTCAGGCGCTCATCGAGATCCTGTCCGCCCTGCCCGGGGCGACGGCCCCAAGGACTGTTTGGACCGTTTGGTTGATTCCACGGCATAGAGAAGATGTGCGGGAAGCGTCAGCGCAGTTTGCCCGCACTCGCGGCGGCAGCCGATTGTAGGTAGGCACCCCCGGGGGCACAAGCCGTGTCCGGTCCCTGCACCTCGAGGATCTGGACCCCCGGTGTGCGCGCGAGCGCCAGGAGCTCGAGATCCGGAAGCTCCACGTCGAGCTCGATCGAGCCGTCGGAGCCGGTGGCTTCCGCGCGCACCGCCTGCGCCGAGTAGAGCCGCGAACGCAGCGCACCGGATGCGGCCGGGAGCCGCAGCCGCGCGCGGCGCGCGAAACGCGTGAGCCGCTCGGCTACTGCGCGCGCCAGAAGATCCATCCCTAAGCGCTGCTCGGCCGAGATCCAAACGCCGACCGCGCGCCCTTCCTCGTCGCGATCGATGCGGGGCGCGCTCTGGAGGCGGTCGATCTTGTTATAGACGATGAGCTGCGGAATCTCCGCGGCCCCGATCTCCTCCAGCACCGCGTTCACCTGGGCGAGTTGCTCGAGGCGGCGCGGGTTGCTGGCATCGACGACGTGCAGGAGAAGCGTCGCCTCACGCGCCTCGGTGAGGGTCGACTGGAAAGCCGCCACCAGCTCGTGCGGCAGCTCGCGGATGAAGCCGACGGTGTCGGCGACCACGACCGCGGTGCCCCCCGGGAGGCGGATGCGCCGCACGGTCGGGTCGAGTGTCGCGAAGAGCTGGTCGGCGACGTAGGCGTCCGCTCCGGTGAGCGAGCGAAAGAGCGTGGATTTCCCGGCGTTGGTGTAGCCGACGAGCGCGAGGGAGGGGACCGGGATCTCGGCGCGCATCTGCCGGCCGGTCTCGCGCTGCTGCTGCAGCTTCTCCAGGCGCCTGCCCAGGACCCGCACCCGCTGGCCGATGATGCGGCGGTCGGTCTCGAGCTGCGTCTCGCCCGGGCCCCGAAGTCCAATGCCGCCCTTCTGGCGCTCGAGGTGGGTCCAGCCGCGCACCAGACGGCTCGCGATGTGCCGCAGCTGCGCGAGCTCGACTTCGAGCTTGCCTTCGTGGCTTCGGGCACGCTGAGCGAAGATGTCGAGGATCAGGCCGTTGCGATCGAGGACCCGCCGGCCGGTGAGCTTCTCGAGATTTCGCTCCTGGCTGGGACTCAAGGCGTGATCGATGAGGATCACGTCCGCCTCGTTGGCGGCTGCGACCTGGTTCAGCTCCTCGGCCTTGCCGGTACCGAGGAAATAGCGCGGATCGGGGCGCTCCCGGCGCCCGGTGACGGTCGCGACGGGGTGTGCGCCCGCGGAGAGTGTCAGCTGCCTGAACTCCTGCAGGTCCTCCGGATCGACTGGGGCGCCTAAGCCTAAGCGCACCAATACGGCGCGCTCACCGGATCGCGGGCGCTCGAACACTCGGGCCTCTGGAAGGCAGGGACATTATTCCGCGGGGGTCTCCGGGGCGGCGCCGCCCTCATCCGTCGACAGGCGCACGTTGCGCGCCGGCACGACCGTGGAGATCGCATGCTTGTAGACCATCTGGCTGACGGAGTTCTTCAGCAGCACGACGAACTGGTCGAAGGAATCGATCTGACCCTGCAGTTTGATGCCGTTCACCAGGTAAATGGAGACCGGGACCCGCTCCTTGCGGAGGGCATTCAGAAAGGGGTCTTGCAGAGACTGTCCTTTGGCCATGGGTTCTCCTTGTTTTGTGCGAATTCGAGTTTTTTGCACAGGGATCGCACCCGAACTTCCGCTGTTCCCGCGATCCTGAGATCAAGCATTTGTACCGCCCCAAAAGGAGGACGGACCGACGGTTCATCTTAACATGTCCCGGTACTTAAGACCCCCGCAGCGGCCAACTTATGACATATGAGCTCCCTCCAGGCGGCCTCCGAGCTTAGGTCCAGCCATGTCCCGCGGGCTTCCGCGCGCATCCAGGTGAGCTGCCGCTTGGCCAGCTGGCGCGTTGCGGCAATCGCGCGCATCACCGCCTCCTCGAGGCCATAGCGCCCGTCGAGGTGAGCCCAAAGCTGCCGATACCCAACCGCGCGCATCGAGGGGTGGGAGGGGGTGAGATCGCCCCGGTCCCGAAGCGAGCGCACCTCATCCAGAAACCCCGCCGTCATCATGGCTTCGAACCGCCGCGCAATACGCTCGTGCAGCAACGCCCGGTCGGATGGGGCCACCCTCCAATAGCCGACCTCATACCCCTCAAGGGCACTGCCCGTTGAGCCCTGAAGCTGCGAGATCGGCGCGCCGGCCGTATAAAAGACCTCCAGTGCCCGCTGGATACGCTGGCTGTCATTGGGCGCGATGCGCGCGGCAGCCACCGGGTCGAGCCGCGTGAGCTCGGCGTGGAGCGCGGGCCACCCGAGCGCTGCGGCACGCGCATCGAGCTCACGGCGAAGCTCAGGAGCGGCCTGCGGGAGGCTCGCCAGGCCATCGAGGAGCGCCCGAAGATAAAGCATGGTGCCGCCGACCAGGAGCGGTACGCGGCCGCGCCCGTGGATCTCGCGGATGCACTCGGCCGCATCGGTGACGAAGCGGCCGGCGGAGTAGCTCTCGGCCGCGTCACAGATGTCGATCAGGTGGTGGGGGACCGAAGCGCGCACGGCGCGCGGGGGCTTGGCCGTACCGATATCGAGCCCCCGGTACACCAAGGCTGAGTCCACGCTCACAATCTCGACCGGCGCGCACTCGGCGAGCCGGATCGCCCAGTCGGACTTTCCGGCGCCCGTGGGGCCGGTGAGGATGAGCACCGGCAGGCGCTCCCGGGCACCGCTGCCGGGCATTCACCGCCCCCGCAGGAACAGCTGATCGAGCTGCCCGAGGGTGAGCCGCGTCCAGGTGGGCCGGCCGTGGTTGCACTGATTGGCGCGCTCGGTCGACTCCATCTGCCGCAGCAACGCATTCATCTCGGGGAGACTCAGGCGGCGGTTGGCATGAATCGCGCTGCGGCAGGCGAGCGTGCCGAGGAAGCGATCGGCCGCGGCTTCGAGATGATGAGCGTGGCCGTCGGCGTCGAGAATGAGGTCGTGGACGAGTGAGCTCACGAGACCGTGCACATCGGTGCTGTCGAGCACCGCGGGCACACGGCGCACCGCGAGCTGTGTGGGACCCAGGGCATCGATATCAAAGCCCGCGCGCTCGAAGTCAGCGCGCTGCTCGAGAAGCGCGGCGAGCTCATGCGCCTTCATGTCGATGACGAGCGGCGTGAGCAGCAGCTGCGTCGCCGGGGATGCCCCCTCGCGCTCGGCCTTGAGCCGCTCGTAGAGCACGCGCTCGTGGGCCGCGTGCATGTCGACCAGGATCAGCCCCTCGGGGCTTTGCGCGAGGATATAGACGCCATGAAGCTGCGCGAGCGCCGTGCCGAGCGGCTGGTCGCCTGCGGGGAGCGGTGCCGCGCCCTCCGTCGGGACTGAATCCGCCGCGAAGGGCTCGCGCACGAGCGCATGCAGCGCCCAGGGGTCGCGCGAGGGCTCATAGGGGGCGCGCGTAGCCGGCCAGCTCTGCGCATCGAGCGTGCGCAGCTCACCGCCCGCAGCAGGATGGCGCGCCGCGGGTGCCGCCTCGGCCGCCGGCGCCGTGGCCGCCAGCGTCCGCTCGAGCGCTCGAAACACGAAGTCGTGAATCTGGCGGCTGTCGCGGAAGCGCACTTCGAGCTTCGCGGGGTGCGCGTTCACATCGACCAGCTTCGGATCGAGTGAGAGGTAAAGAGCGTAGGCGGGATGGCGGCCGTGATAGAGCACGTCGCGGTAAGCGAGCCGCACGGCGTTCATGAGCAGGCGATCGCGGACGCTGCGGCCGTTCACGAACCAGAACTGCTGATCGGGCTGTGCGCGCGAGCGGGTGGGTAGTCCGACCCAGCCCGAGAGCATCACCGGTCCCGCCGAATGCTCTACGGGAACTGCGGCCTCGGCGAACTCCTTCCCCAACACCGCCGCGAGCCGCCCCTCCTCCCCACCCGCGACGGGCGCATCGAGAAGCAGGTGCTTTCCGTGACGGAGCCTGAAGCTCACATCGAAGCGCGACAGCGCGAGCCGTTCCACCAGGCGCACGATGTGCGAGAGCTCGGTTGCATCGGAGCGCACGAACTTGCGTCGCGCCGGAACGTTGAAGAAGAGATCGCGCACCTCGACCGTGGTCCCGCGCGGGTGCGCCGCGGGGCGCACCGCGGCCACCTGAGCGCCGTCGACACTGATCTCGGCAGCCTGGGAGGCGCCCTCGCAGCGTGAGGTGATCCGCAAGCGCGACACCGAACCGATCGAGGGCAGCGCTTCGCCCCGAAAGCCGAGTGTCGTCACCGCTTCGAGGTCCTCGAGCGATGCGATCTTGCTGGTCGCGTGGCGCTTGAGTGCTTCGGCGAGCTCGGTGGAGGCGATCCCGCTGCCATCATCGCGCACCCGGATGACCCCGACGCCGCCGCGCTCGACGTCGACCTCAATACGCTCAGCGCCGGCGTCGAGGCTGTTCTCCACGAGCTCCTTGACGACGGAAGCCGGCCGCTCGATCACTTCCCCCGCGGCAATCTGGTCGACGAGCTCGCTCGGCAGGACGCGGATGGGCATGGAGGCGAGGGGGAGAATCGCGCGGCGCAGTGCTCGCGAGCGCAGTGTACAGCGGCTTAAGGGGAATCGATCCTTCGGGGAGCGGTGCGGCGAGCCTTCAGGGCACGCCCGTACCCACGGGGGGCGATGCGGCGGCGACGGTACCCGCGGCGCTCGCGACGCGCCGCTCGAGTTTGAAGCGGGTGCCGTCGGGAGGGTTCGCCACGAAGTAGCTGCGCACGCCGCCACAGATCGCATCGGCCAGTCGTGACTGCTGCTCGGGACTGCGCAGCCGGTGTTCTTCGGCGGGATTGGAGATGTAGGCGGTCTCGACCAGGAGCGACGGAATCCCAGGCGACTTCAGCACCGCGAAGCCCGCGCGCTGCACCTGGGCCTTGCGGACTTCGCCGACGCTCTCGAGAGCGGCCACGACGCGCTCGGCGGCCGTGGCGGAGAGGCCAATGGATTCCTGCTGCGCGACATCGAGCAGCACCTGTTTTGCGACCGCGCCCGCATCGGCCAGTGTGCCACCCATCAAGTCGACCGCGTTCTGTCCCTCGGCAAGCTCGCGCGCCGCCTCGCTCGATGCCCCGTGCACCGAGAGGATGTAGACGGAAGCCCCCGAGATGCTGCGATCGCGGATCGAATCGGCGTGTATGGAGACGAACATGTCGGCGTGCGCGGCGTAAGCGCGCTGGATCCGATCGCGGAGCTCGAGAAACTCGTCCCGGTCGCGCGTCAGCACCGCATGCATCCCGGGCTCGGCGTCGATCCGTGCGGCGAGCGAGCGCGCGATGGCGAGTGTCACATCCTTCTCGCGGGTGCCCCCGTGACCGATCGCGCCGGGATCGATGCCGCCGTGTCCGGCATCCACTGCGATCAGCACGTCGCGGTCGCCATCGCCCGGTGCGTGCGCGGCGCGCACGGCCTTCAACTCCACGTCTGCCGGTGCGGGCGGGTCGCCCAGCGCGACGGCGAGCTGACGCTCACCCGCCTCGCGGACGCTCCAGCGGCTCTTCACCGGAAGGCTCGATTTGAGCTGCACCACGACGCGCAGCGTCCCGCCCGGCTGGCGTCCCAGACGCACCGCGCTCACAACACCTGCGGCCTCAGGGAGCCGCACGTGGTCGGCTCGCGTGTCGGGCAGATCGATGACGGCGCGGTCGGGGTTCTCGAGCGTGAAGACTTTGCCCGTCGGGCCGCCGCTGAGTTCCAGAGTAATGAGAGCCGCGTCCGCGCTGGCAGACAGGTGGATCGAGTGCAGCTCCGCCGCGCCTGCCGCGGTGAGAGCGGCGAGGCTCAGCAGGGCGGCGGCGACTCGAACGACAAAAACCTTTTTAATCATCGAGTTCGCTGCGCAATCTGCCGTGTAATCTACGGCGATCCTTGAGCGCCTGTCAATTGGACCAGCCAGGCGCTTCCCAGTGCCGAGGAGCCCGTCAGCTCGATCTCGTGAGCCGACTCGAGCGCGGCGAAGCGAGCGGTCAGGTCAGGCTCAGGCAACCGCCCCACCCCATTCTCGGGCCACTCGATGAGCCAGGTGTGACGAGGCAGAGTCAGGTCGCGTAGTCCTAACGAATCAATCTCGGCGGGCGATCGCAGCCGATAGAGATCGAGGTGCACGAGGGTCAGGGAAGGTGTCGGATAGACCTCGAGCAGCGTGTAGGTGGGACTTCGCACCAGCGCGGTGACGCCTGAGGCCTGCGCAAAGCCCCGTGCGAAGGTGGTTTTGCCCGACCCGAGGGGGCCTTCGAGATAGAGCACCGCAAGCCCCGCGTCGGACTCAGGCCGCGCGCGCGCGAGACGCGCCCCGAGCTGTTCGGTCTCCTCGGCGGTCGCGGTGCGGGCGCGCATTGCGCGCCTCAGAGATTCACGGCGTGGTGGAGCTCGCGCGCCAGATCGCTCGCCAGCACCCCGCGCTCACCGGCGCGCGCGGCAGCATCGCCGGCGATCGCGTGCACCAGGACGCCGACGCGCGCCGCCGCCCAGGGGTCGCGGCACTGGGCGAGGATTCCGGCGATGGCGCCGGTGAGCACATCCCCGGTGCCGGCGCTCGCCATGCCGGGGTTTCCGCGCTCGCAGACGCCCGGCGTGCGGCCGCGGGCACCGACGAGAGTCCCCGCACCCTTGAGCACAATGGTGCCGTGGAAGCGCTCGATGAGCCTGTCGAGTGCCGCGAGGCGGTCGTGCTGGATTTCCTGAATGGTGACCCCGAGCAGGCGGGAGGCCTCTCCCGGATGGGGCGTGAGGATCCAGTCCTCCCTCGGCCGCGCGCCACTCTCGGCGAGAAGATTGAGGGCATCGGCATCGACCACGAGCGGCTTTTGCACGGAAAGGACTGCATTCAGCGCCATGCGCGCCCAGGGGGTACGCCCGAGACCCGGGCCGATGGCGATGACATCCGCGCGCTCGAGCGCTTCTGCGAGCGCGGACTCGCCGGTGAGCGCGAGGCAAATGAGCTCGGGCCTCCCGGCGGCGATCGCCGCGACGTTCTCAGGTGCCACCGCGACTGTCGTGAGTCCCGCACCGGCGCGCAGGCACGCCTCACCGGCGAGGCGCGTGGCCCCGGGCATCCCGGCGCCGCTGCCAACGATCAGCACCCGGCCGAAGTCGCCCTTATGGGCTGCACGCGCACGGCGCGGGAGGGCCGCCTGAATCTCACTCTCGACGATACGCGTCAGGCGCGGCGGGAGCTCCTCGGGCGAGGGTCCGATCTCGAGATCATCGAAGACGACCGTGCCGGTGTATTCGGGGCCATCGCCCACCAGGAGTCCGGTTTTGAGTCCCACGAAGGTGACCGTGCCATCGGCGCGCACCGCTTCCCCGAGCGGCATCCCTGAGTCGCTATCGAGGCCCGAAGGCACATCGAGTGCAAACACGGGCTGGTGGCTCGCATTGATAGCGCGGATGGCCGCGGCGTACTCGGGGCGAACCTCGCCTTTGAGCCCGGTGCCGAGGAGCGCATCCACCACGACCTCACCTTCGGCGAGGAGCGCGGGCGCAAACGGCTGTGCCCGTGCACCGCTCGAGCGAAAATCCTCGTACGCCTGCCGCGCCTCCCCTTTGAGCGCCTCCGGATCGCCGATGGTGAGCACGCGCACGGTGAGTCCCGCCGCCTGCGCAAAGCGGGCCAGCACGAAGCCATCACCGCCGTTGTTGCCGCCCCCGCAGGCGATCACGATCCGGTGCGCCAGCGGGTAGCGTGAGCGCAGCTGCCGCAGCGCCGCTTCCCCGGCACGTTTCATCAGGGTGTAGCCGGGGATGCCGAGCGCCTGAATCGCGTGCGCATCGAGCGCGCGCACCTGCGCGCTGGAATATAAGGCGATCGGCAGCGCCATGGGGGCCATTATACTGAGTCAGGTGTTGCGCCCATGACGACATCCGCGATCGACCTCGAGGCCGCCAAACGCGAGCTCCTCGCGCAGGCGCGGGCACTGGGCTTCAACGCTCTGGGCGTCACCGCCATCGACATCCCGGACGATGAGCGGCATCTCCTCCATTGGCTGGACGAGGGCTTCCACGGGGAGATGGAGTACATGCGCCGGCATGCGCGGATGCGCTCGAAGCCTCAGGAGCTGCAGCCCGGCACGGTGCGCATCGTGAGTGCGCGCATGGACTACTGGCCGGGCGAGGCACGCGGCGCCGAAGCGGTGCTCGAGGATCAGTCGCTCGGCTACGTGTCGCGCTATGCGCTCGGGCGCGACTATCACAAGGTGCTGCGGCAGGGGCTCGCGCGGCTCGCCGAGGATCTCGCGCGCCGCATCGGCAAGTTCGGCTATCGGGTGTGCGTCGACAGCGCGCCGGTGCTCGAGAAGGCGCACGCCCGCAATGCCGGCCTCGGCTGGATCGGCAAGCACACCAACTTAATCGCGCGCGAGGCCGGCTCTTATTTCTTCTTGGGCGAGATCCTCACCGACCTGCCGCTGCCGGCTGATCTTCCCGCGAGCGCCCATTGCGGCAGCTGTCAGGCGTGCATCCCCGCCTGCCCGACGGCGGCGATCGTCGCGCCCTACCGCCTCGATGCGCGCCGCTGCATCTCCTATCTCACCATCGAGAGTAAGAGCGCGATCCCCGAGGAGCTGCGAGCTGCGATCGGCAATCGGATCTATGGCTGCGATGATTGCCAGCTGGTGTGCCCATGGAACAAGTTTGCGCAGGCCGCGGCGCATCCCGACTTCAAAGTGCGCCATGGGCTCGATGCGACCGCCCTCACCGAGCTCTTCCGATGGAGCTGGGAGCAGTTCGAGCATCGCATGCGCGGATCGGCGATCTACCGGATCGGTTACGAGCGCTGGTCGCGCAACATCGCCGTGGCCTTAGGAAACGCGCCGACCACCCCTGAGGTGGTGGCGGCGCTCGAGGCGCGCCGCGAGGACCGCTCTCCCCTGGTGCGCGAGCACATCGAGTGGGCGTTGAGGCGCCATCGGCCAGCCGCCTGAAAAGGCGCGGCTCAGGAGCCGCCGCGCAGCACCTCATCGAGGTGGGCGAGCACTTTCGGCCAGGCCTGGGCATGGCGCTCGCGCGAGGCCTCGTCCGGAAAGCCGGCGTGGCGGAGCCTCAGTCGCGTGCCGTGGCGATGCGGATGGAGCTCGACGGTCACCACGGTCTCCGCCCCTTTAGTCCCCGCCTGCGTCACCCAGGTCATCTCGATGAGGCGCGCGGGCTCGAGCTTCAGGAACCGTCCGTAGTGCGCGTGGCGATCGCCCTCAAAACGCGTCTCGAAGAAAAAGGGTGCGTCGACCTCCGCCTGCATGGCGACGGTGCCTCTCGCCGCGAACCACCGGTCGAACTCCCCGGTCCAGGCCCGGTAGAGTGCCTCGGGAGAGGCCGCCATGGTGCGCTCGAGGCTGAGAGCGAGAGCCTGTGCGCCAAGATCCGGAGCGGCGAGCGGCATGGGGTGAGCTCTAAGGCCTCCAGGCCTTGACGTTGTCGATGAGACGCGCGCGCCCTAAGCGCGCGGCGGCAAGGACGACGAGCTCGCGCGTCGCGGCATCGGGTGACGTCAGGTCCGCGGCGCGACGGACGGAGAAGTAATCAGGCAGGAGCCCCGCGCGCTCTAGCGCCTGAACGCCCCCGCGCTCGATGCTGGCGAACTCGGCGTCGCCTAAGCGGATGCGGGCGGCGGCCGCCTCCAGTGTCGCGTAGATCACGGGCGCGAGCCGGCGCTCGGCGGCCGTCAGATACTGGTTGCGCGATGACATCGCGAGCCCGTCGGCATCGCGCACCGTCGGGGCGCCTACGATCTCGACCCGCATGCAAAGCTCGATCACCATGCGGCGGATCACGGTGAGCTGCTGGTAGTCCTTCTCACCGAACACCGCAACGTCGGGGTCCACGATGTGAAAGAGCTTCGCCACGACCGTGCTGACCCCTTCCATGTGCCCCGGGCGAAACTCCCCCTCGAGAATGCGCGAGAGCCCGGGCACCTCGACTCGGGCCGCGCGCTCCGAGCCATGCGGATAGATCTCGTCGACTTCCGGCATGAACATGAGGTCGCAGCCGGCGTCGGCGAGCATCCGCTCATCCTCGCGCGGCGTGCGCGGGTAATGGGCGAAGTCCTCGTTCGGCCCGAACTGCATCGGATTGACGAAGATGCTGGAGACAAAACGCTCGCCGTGGCGGCGCGCGGTCTCGATGAGGCTCACGTGACCGGCATGGAGATTGCCCATGGTCGGCACGAACACCACGCGCTGGCCGGCGCTGCGCCACGCGCGCACCCGCTCGCGTACCGCGCTGATGGTGGTGACGGTCTCCATACTTACCGGCCGGGCCGGAGGCGCTGCCGCTTCAGAAGCAGTGCTCGGGGGCGGGATATTCGCGCTGCTTCACGGCGCGCACGTAACGCTTGAGCGCCTCGAGGTTGTCCCCCGCGCCCTCCATGAAGTTGCGCACGAAGCGGGGCTTGCGGCCGGTGGTGATGTCCAGCATGTCATAGGTCACGAGGATCTGGCCGTCCGTGTCCGGGCCTGCGCCGATGCCGATCACCGGCACGTGGAGCTCCGCGGCGATGGTCTTGCCGAGGGATGCCGGGATGCACTCGAGCAGCACGATGTCGGCGCCCGCGGACTCGAGCCGCCGCGCCTCCTCCAGAAGCCGCGTGGCGGTCTCGCGCTCACGCCCCTGGACGCGAAAGCCCCCGGTCTTGTGCACCGACTGGGGCTTGAGTCCCACGTGCGCGCAGACCGCGATGTCGTGGCCCGCGAGGAATTCGACGACGTCGGTCTGCTTGCCACCGGATTCGAGCTTCACCATCTGCACCCCGCCCTCCTGCATCAAGCGCACCGAATTCGCGAGTGCCACCTCGCGGGTCGGATAGCTCATGAAAGGCAGGTCACCGATCAGGAACGGCCGGTGGGTGCCCCGCGCCACGCAGGCGCAGTGATACACCATCTGGTCCATGGTGACGGGGACGGTGGTCGCGTGCCCCTGGATCACCATGCCGAGCGAATCGCCCACCAGCACCACGTCGACGTCCGCCGCATCGAGCAACACCGCGAAACTCGCGTCGTAGCAGGTGAGGCTCGCGATCTTCTCCTTGTCCGCCTTCATGCGGGCGAGCGTCGAGAGCGTCACCGGGGTGCGGGTCTGGTCGCGTTGCAGATGCGTATACATGGGCGGCAAGAGTGTAACGGCACGCTGTGCGGGCGGCAAAAACGACGCTTTTTGCCGGCGGCCGAGGAGTCATATCCGCCGCCAGGGCCGCGGCAATAGCGGCCAACTGCCTACATCGCGCGGCTGCGCAAGGGATTGTAGTAGAGGCGTCCTTTGCTCATGCGGCGGATGGCGGCCAGGAGCTCATCGTAGTCGCGTTGGTTCGCGACCGGGTCGATCGAGGCGGCATTGACGATCAGAAGCGGCGCCGAATCGAACTCGTGGAAGAAGCGGGCATAGGCCTCGTTCAGCCGCTCCAGGTACCCCCGGTCGATGTACTGCTCGTAGTCGACGCCGCGCCGGGCGATGCGCTCGAGCAGCACGTCCACCGGCGCCTGCAGATACACCACGAGATCGGGCTTAGGGGCCTGGACGTCCAGCCGCGCATATACCTGCTCGTAGAGAGCGTACTCGGAGTCATCGAGCGTCACGCGGGCAAAGAGGCGGTCCTTCTCGAGGAGGTAGTCCGCCACGCGCACGGGGGCAAAGAGGTCGGCCTGCTTCAAGGCGGCGAGCTGCTGCGCGCGCTGCAGCAGGAAGTGCAACTGCACCGGCAAGGCGCCCGCGCGCGGGTTCTTGTAGAAGCGCTCGAGAAAGGGGTTCTGCGCGGCCTGCTCGAGCACGACTTCGGCCGAGAGGCTCGTGGCGAGGCGCTTCGCGAGGCTGGTCTTGCCGACCCCGATGGGACCCTCGACCGCGATGAAGCGATGCGTTGGCTCGTTCGCCATGATGATTAAAGGGAGACCCCCGAACTCTCGAGTCGCATCAAGCCCTCGGTCGTGAGACGTCCGGCGAGCTCAGCCACGCGGCCGAGCCCGGGAAGATCGAGACTTGGGGCAATGTCGGCCAGAGGATACAGAACGAAGTTACGCTCCACTACACCTGCGTGCGGCAGCATCAGCTCAGGTCCCGTGCGTCTCTCGCGCGCATAGGAAAGAAGATCGAGGTCGATGACGCGCGGACCCCAATGCTCGTGCTGGGGTGGGCGACCGAGCGCCGCTTCGATCGAGCGCAGGCCATCCAGTAGTGCCGGCGGCTCGAGCTGGGTAAGGATCCCGGCGACAGCGTTCACGAAGTCCGGCTGGGCGATGGGACCCAGGGGCCGCGAGCGATAGAAAGGAGAGACCAGGACGAGACGCGTGGCAGGCAGCGCCTTAATGCGCTCGCAGGCCTCGTGCACCTGCCTGGCCGGCTCCCCAAGGTTGCTGCCGAGTCCCACATAGGCGGGCCGCCACCAGGTCATGGCGCGAGTTAAGAAGGAGCGGCGGCTCTGGGCCGGCGGCGCCGGCGCCGCCCACCGCCCCTGCGAGGAGCCCCTCCCCCGCCCCTCGACTCAGGCGGTGCGAGCGCATCGGCCATGCGGTTGCGCTCTTCGGGGTTCACCTCCTGAAGGCGCGTCCACCAGGTGGCCATGTCGGGTGGCGCGAGCCCGTGGCTCGCGCGCAGCAGCAGGAGGTCGTAGGCCGCGCGAAAGCGCGGGTGCTCGAGCACGCGCAGCGCCCGGCGTCCACGCGGGTGCTCGAGCCGCGGCTGGAGCGCGAACATCTCGCGGATGCCGAGTGCGAAGCGCTTCGGAATCGAGACATGCGCCTGTGCCTCGCGCAACGCCCGATCGCAGGCATCCAAGATGGTCGAAAGCTCGTGCCAGCGCTCGGGCGGTGTCGCCTCGATGTGGCCCGCGATCGGACCATATAGAAGGAGTGCGAAGAGAAAGGTCGGCGTCACCGGCTTGTCTTCGATCACCCGGGTATCCGTATTGGCGAGCCCCTCGCGCAGCAGCCGCTCGACGAGGCTCCCCGGATGGCTCACGAAATAGGAGTCGACAGTCGGCAGGAGCGCGGCGAGGAGTCCGCGACGGCGCAGAACCTCGAAGCTGCGCGCTCCGTGACCGGAGAGAAAGAGCTTCAGCGTCTCATCGAAGAGCCGCGCAGGGGGCACCGCCGAAAGAAGCTCGCGCAGGGGCCCGAGGGGGCGCGCGGTGGCGGGATCGATGTCGAATCCGAGCTTCGCCTCGAAGCGCGCGGCGCGCAGCATCCGCACTGGGTCCTCGCGGTAGCGCGTCTCGGGATCGCCGATGAGACGGAGCTTGCGCGCGGCAATGTCCTCGACGCCGCTCACGTAGTCCCAAACGGAAAAGTCGGCGATGTTGTAGTAGAGCGAGTTGGCGGTGAAATCGCGCCGCCAGACGTCCTCATCGATCGTGCCGTAGACGTTGTCGCGCAGAATCCGTCCGCTCGAATCGAAGGCGCGGGCCGAATCGTCCTCCGGCTCGTCGAGCTCGGGGGCCTCTCCGTCCTCGGGGTCGGCGTCCGGGAGCGGCTCCTCCCCCTGCCCGGGAGCCGTGGTCGCACGAAAGGTCGCGACCTCGATCGTCTCGCGTCCGAAGAAGACGTGCGCCAGGCGGAACCTGCGTCCCACCAGGCGGCAGTTGCGGAACAAGCGCTTCACCTCTTCAGGCAGCGCATCGGTCGCGACGTCGAAGTCCTTGGGCTCGAGGCCTAAGAGCAGGTCGCGCACGCAGCCGCCGACCAGGAACGCCATGTAGCCCCCGTCGCGGAGCCGGTAGAGCACCCGCAGCGCATTCGGGGAGATGTGGGAGCGGGAGATCGAGTGCTCGGATCGCGGGATGATCCGGGGGGCGGCTCGGGGCGTCGCAATCGACGCGTCAGGGGCGTTCAATTCCTTGGGTTTCCTTGGGTTTTCGCTTGAGCAATCGGGTCAGCTCTCTATAATACCGCGCTCCCGAAATAGGCCCGGGTAAGACGCTCCCTTCGTCTAGAGGCCCAGGACATAGCCCTCTCAAGGCTGTAACACGGGTTCGAATCCCGTAGGGAGCGCCATAAAATCAAATACTTACGAATATACGAGGGCTCGGTGTCCAACCAGTGTCCCACGAAGCGGGCTGGTAGAGATCACCCGCGTACCAAGACCTAAGCGATCCCGTCGCGAGACGTAGTCTTTGTAGAGCGCCATCGGGCACCACGCCTCAACATAGACTCCATGCTTATCCTTCGACCATAGCCTCGTGGCCCAGCGGTCTACGGGGTCGACCGAAGCCTCAGCCCCCGCCGTTGGCACAACCTAACTTGATGGCACTTCGGCGTCAGGCTTGGACCTGCTGAGCTGGAGCGCAGACAGCCTAATACGCCATGCTTTTCTCTTCGATGCTCTACGCCGCCAAAGCGCTTCTCCCCGCCCTCCTCCCAACAATGCGCCTCGGAACCGCCTCGCGGACCGGAGCCGCGCGCTTCGCCTTCTGCGCCGGAGTCAATGAGCCCCAGGGATTTGGAAGACCGACTGCGAAGGCTCCCCGACCCGCCCCTCCGAGAACCTCCGGAAATGTCACGCCGGGGTTGCAGCGCTCCCAGGCGTAGCGGACGGGATCGACTTTGTATTCGTACATGCGCCCCAAGATGCCGGCGAGCATCCGGGCGGGGAAATACTGATTAATTC
>DATGJR010000108.1:0-4778 GCA_035295065.1 Steroidobacteraceae bacterium | reverse complement strand
GTCGGCCCGCGAGCCGAGTACCCAATCGCGCCTGATGCCGACCGTCGGAAGGTAGGCATCGTTACAGAAGAAGGTCAGGTCGGATCCCCACAACATCCACATCGCATAACGCGAATCCAACATCACGCGCACGATGGTCTTGAGCGATTGCGGCCAGTGCTGCGGTGGCCCGAGGGGAGTATGACCCCAGTCCAGCGCTCGCAGCCGCGCTCCGACCTCGCCGCCGCCGGCGAGGAAGTCAACAGAGGCCCTCGCCCTGGCTTGCGAGCGAACAGACGGCAACAGAGCTTCCCTGGGGAACTGGTTTGACCGGCGAATCTACTCTGTGCGAGGGCTTGGCCGTGTCAGACAAAGTAGCATTTCGAAGCTCAGCGCCCCGGCGCGCCCCGACGCGACCTCGGGCGGAGCCGCGGGAACCGGCGACGCTGATCGGCGAGCGGCGCGCGACGTTCCGATTCCGGCCGATCGCGGGAGCGATCGGCCGGAACTGAGGATCACGGTACGTTGACCTTGATCTTGCGTGTACGGAACTCAACGCGCTTCGGGATCCGAACCGTCAGCACTCCGTCCTTGAGGCTCGCTTCAATCCTCTCGGTCTCGAGCTCGCCGCTCAGAACGAAGCTGCGCCGGTAACGGGTCGTCTGCAGGTCAGCATGCAGCGCCGTCATACCGGCCGGCATGGCGATCTGCATGTCGCCCTCGAGGAGCAGCCCGTTGCGGTCGGCCTGGATATTGAGCTTGTCCCGCGACACGCCCGGCATCTCCGCCTGCACAGTGATCTGGTGGGCATCCTCGAAGATATCGACCATGGGGACGATCACGCTCTCCCGCTCCCTCGCCTTCTTGTCGCTGGCGCCGGCTTCCTTCCGCGCCACATCCTGGTTAGCTGTCATGTGTCTGTCCTCCTGCCTCAGTTCACGGCGATCTGCCGTGGCCGCGCAGCCTCGCGGCGCTGAACCGTAATCTGTAAAACCCCGTCGCGGTACTTCGCCTCCACCCGCTCAGGATCCACATCATCCGGCAGCGTGATCACGCGCCTGAAGTCCCCGTCGTAGCGCTCGCGCCGGTAATACTCCGCGTTCTCATTGGCCTCGATCCTGCGGCTGCCGGAAAGCGACAGCAGGTTCTGCTGTATGGACACCTCGAGCTTGCTCGCATCGAGCCCCGCCGCGAACAGATACACGTCGACGCGCTCGGGGGTCGCGCCTACGTTGATGGGCGGGAAGGAGCCGCGCTGCGCGGCGCGGATGCCAGCCGGCCAGGACGGCCATTGGCTCATCTCGCTCTCCAGGCGTCTGAAGTGATCGAAGAGATCGGTGTCGAATCCACCGAACAGATTCTCGAACATGGCAAACACCTCCTATGCAGTGGCTGAGCGCACGAAAAAGTAGGTGCGCTGCCGCTGATTTCAAGGTGTCGGACGCCGCTGGCGGGGTCCGAGCGAATGGGTGCCTTAAGGCACTGAAGAACTTGGATTTCTTGTCAGCCGGACGGGGCGCCAAAGGCGCGGCTTTGGCGCCCTGCGCAGCCGCAAAAGGAAGCGCCTATCCCGCCTTCTCGAGCCGGGGCTTCTGATTCATTGGAAAAATCGCCTGACGGCGATTTTTCGGACATCAGCTTCGTTGCCGGGCGCCAAAGGCGCGGCTTTGGCGCCCTGCGCAGCCGCGCCTATCCCGCCTTCTCGAGCCGGGGCTTCTTCACGCCACTGAACTGCTGCTCCTCGGTACTGCCGCTGAGGGCGGTGATCGAGGAGTTGCCGCCGCTCACCACCTGCGTCACCGCATCGAAGTAGCCGGCGCCGACTTCGCGCTGATGCTTGGTGGCGGTGTAACCGGCGCTCTCGGCGGCGAATTCCGCCTGCTGCAGCGCCACGTAGGCGGTCATCTGCTGAGCCTTGTAGGCGCGCGCCAGATCGAACATCGAGTAGTTGAGCGCATGGAAACCGGCGAGCGTGATGAACTGGAAGCGGTAGCCCATGGCGCCGAGCTCGCGCTGGAAGCGCGCGATCTGAGCATCGTCGAGCTTTCTCTTCCAGTTGAAGGACGGCGAGCAGTTGTAGGCCAGCATCTTGTCGGGATAGCGCGCGTGCACGCCCTCGGCGAATTCGCGCGCCTCGTCCAGGTCCGGCTTGGCGGTCTCGCACCACACCAGATCCACGTATGGGGCATAGGCGCAGCCGCGGGCGATGGCGGCCGCGAGCCCCGCCTTCACCGCATAGAAGCCTTCCGCGGTGCGCTCCTTCGAAGCGTCGATGAACGGCCGGTCACGCTCATCGACGTCCGAGGTGAGGAGCGTCGCCCCTTCGGCGTCGGTGCGTGCGATGAGCACTGTCGGCACGTTGCAGACATCCGCCGCCAGGCGCGCGGCGACGAGCTTGGCAATGGCCTCCTGGGTCGGCACCAGTACCTTGCCACCCATGTGGCCGCACTTCTTGGCCGAGGACAGCTGGTCCTCGAAATGCACGCCCGCGGCGCCCGCATCGATCATCTGCTTCATCAGCTCGAAGGCGTTCAGCACGCCGCCGAAGCCGGCCTCGGCGTCGGCGACGATGGGCTTGAGCCAGTCGATGGAGTCATCGCCCTCGGCGTGGTGGAGCTCGTCGGCGCGGCGCAGCGTGTTGTTGATGCGCCGTACCACCGCGGGCACCGAGTCCGCCGGATACAGCGACTGATCGGGGTACATCTCGCCTGCGAGGTTGGCATCACCCGCCACCTGCCAGCCGGAGAGATAGATCGCATCGAGCCCCGCCTTCACCTGCTGCATCGCCTGGTTGCCGGTGAGGGCGCCGAGCGCGTTGACGAAGGGCCGATCGGTGAGATATCGCCAGAGTTTCTCGGCCGTGAGCTTCGCCACCGAATGCTCGACCGGGATCGTGCTGCGCAGACGCACCACGTCGCCCGCGTCGTAGCCGCGCTCGACGCCCCGCCAGCGCGGACTCTCGCGCCACGCGCGGCGCAGCTCCTCGGCGGCCGGAAGGGACCGGGACAGGGGCGTGATGGTGCTGTCGGTCATGTGCAGGTGTCTCCGTGTCTTTTCTCGCTCATTCGAGCAGCTCATAGGCGGGCAACGTCAGGAACTCGTCGAAGGCATCCGCCTTGATCATCTGCTCGAAGAGCCGCGCTGCCGTCGGGAAGACCCCCTGGCTGAGGCGCGCGGCGCCGACCTCGCCGTGGATGCGGTCGAGCTCCGCATTGAGCAGGCTGCTCAGGCGCGCCTCCGTCACGGGGGCGCCGTCGCTGGTGCGCGCCCCGTGGCGCAGCCACTGCCACAGCTGCGCGCGGCAGATCTCCGCGGTCGCGGCATCCTCCATGAGGTTGTAGAGCGGCACGCAGCCGTTGCCGCGCAGCCAGGCCTCCAGATACTGCACGCCGACGCGAATGTTGCCGCGCAGTCCCTCCTCGGTGATCGCGCCGTCGGGGACCGTGAGCAGGTCGCGTGCCGCCACCGCCACCTCCGTGCGCAGCACCCCGAGCTGGTTCGGTCCCGACATCACCGCATCGAAAGGCTCACGCGCGACGGTCGCGAGCCCCGGATGCGCGATCCAGGTGCCGTCGTGGCCGGCGCGGGCCTCACGCAGCTTGTCGGCTCGCACCCGCGCCATGGCGGCCTCGTTCGCCGCCGGGTCGTCGCGGATCGGAATCTGCGCGGCCATGCCGCCCATGGCGTGCGCGCCGCGCCGATGGCAGGTCTTGATCAGCAAGTCGACGTATGACTTGAGGAAGTGCCGCTCCATGGTGACGCTGGCGCGGTCGGGCAGCAGGAAGTCCGCGCGGCTGCGAAATTTCTTGATGAAGCTGAAGATGTAATCCCAGCGTCCACAGTTGAGCCCCGCGGAGTGCTCGCGCAGCTCATAGAGAATCTCGTCCATCTCGAAGGCCGCGGGCAGCGTCTCGATGAGCACCGTGGCCTTGATGGTGCCGCGCGGCATGCCGAGCGCCTCCTGCGCGGCGAGAAACACGTCGTTCCAGAGCCGCGCCTCGAGGTGGCTCTCGAGCTTCGGCAGATAGAAATAGGGACCTGTGCCGTGACGCCTGAGCTCGGCGTGATTGTTGGCGAGGTACAGCGCAAAGTCGAACAGCGCGCCCGACACCGCCTCGCCCCCGCCGTTCACACGCACGTGCTTCTCGGGCAGGTGCCAGCCGCGCGGACGCACGATGAGGGTCGCCGTGCGCTCGGCCAGGCGATAGGTGCGCCCGGTGGCCGCATCCTCGAAGGTGATGGTCCGCCGCACGGCATCCGCGAGGTTCACCTGGCCGGCGATCAGGTTCTGCCAGGTTGGCGAGCAGGCGTCCTCGAAGTCCGCCATGAAGGTGCGCACCGGCGCATTCAGCGCATTGATGATCATCTTGCGCTCGACGGGACCTGTGATCTCGACGCGCCGGTCGGCGAGGTCCGCCGGGACCGGCGCCACCCGCCAATCCCCCGCGCGCACCTCCGCGGTGGTCTTCAGGAAATCAGGCAGCGCCCCCGCGTCGAACTGCGCCTGGCGCCGCGCACGCTCCTCGAGGAGCTCGAGCCGCCGGGCGTTGAACCGGCGGTGCAGGCTCGCGAGCAGCTGCAACGCGAGTGGCGTCAGCACCTCCCCGGACCGCTCGACCGGGGGACCGAGGATCTCGACCTTAGGTCCCCCCGGCTCGCGCGAATAGGCCAGCTGCTCTGCACCTTGCGGCATGGACACAGGATACCCTCAAGTCATGGGAATTTGACTACAGAAACTTCACACTGTTAATTTCACAAGATAGTAGGCCGACCGGCTCGACCCACCTGACATATGGCAC
>DATGJR010000107.1:0-3201 GCA_035295065.1 Steroidobacteraceae bacterium | reverse complement strand
CCAACAGCATGACCGCAAGGCCTGCATACCTACGTGTGAACATACGAATCTCCTGTTGAAAAATAGCGAGCTGCGAGTTTCAGAGAGACGCCGCCTGCAACGCCCGGGCGCTCGTGCGCAGCGCGGGCACACCGCCCCTTGCACCCGCTGAGCTACCGCCGGCATGAGGCTGCACTCTCACCGCCGGGGGCGGACCCGACGAGCGCCCTGGCTCGTCGGCAACCCGATAGCGGCCCATCATGCCCTTGAGGTTCGCCGACTGATCGGCGAGCACGCGCGAGGCGGCGGCGGCCTCCTCGACCAGGGCGACGTTCTGCTGGGTCATCTCGTCCATCCTGCTGACGGCGCTGCCCACCTGATCGATGCCGGTCGCCTGCTGGCCGCTCGCGTCGGCGATCTCGGCGATGATCTGCCCGACTTTCTTCACGGCGAGCACCAGCTGCTCGAAGGTGGCGCCGGATTCATTGACGACCTGCGTGCCGTCCTTGACGCGTGCGACGCTGTCCTGGATCAGAGCCTTGATCTCCTTGGCCGCCTCCGCGCTGCGCGAAGCCAGGGTGCGCACCTCGTTTGCGACGACGGCGAACCCGCGGCCCTGCTCGCCCGCACGCGCTGCCTCGACGGCGGCATTCAGCGCCAACAGGTTGGTCTGGAAGGCGATCTCGTCGATGACCCCGATGATGTCGGCGATCCGGCGCGAGGCGCCGTTGATGCCGTCCATCGCCTGGACCGCGCGCTCCACCACTGAGCTGCCCGCTTCGGCCCGTCGCCGGGCCTCGATCGCGAGATCGTTGGCCTGCCGGGCGTTATCCGCGTTCTGACGCACGGTGCTCGTCAGCTGCTCCATGGAGGCGGCCGTCTCTTCGAGCGAGGCCGCCTGACTCTCGGTGCGCTGCGAGAGGCTCTCGTTGCCCTCAGAAATCTCGGCGGCGCTGCGCGCGACTTCATCGGCGGCGGCCTTCACCTTCACCACCATGGAGGCCATCTGCGTCTGGGTGGCCGCCAGTCCCCCGAGCAGGTCGCCGACTTCGTCGCGCCGACTGGTGTCGATGGAATTGTCGAGATGGCCGTCGCCGATCTCGCGCAGCAGCGCCACGGTGGCCTGCAGGGGTCGAGTGATCGCGCGCGTCATGGTGAATGCCACGATGCAGCCGATCGCGGCCGCGAGCGCCAGCAGCACGAAGACGGTATGGCGTGCGCGCGCGGCCGCGGCGCTCGCCGCCAGACGGGCGCGGTCGGCTTCCGCGTTGCTGAAATCCATGAGCTTGGCGATCGCGCCCTCCACGGCGTCGAACTTGGTCTTGCCGAGGCCGATCAGAACCTTCTGCGCATCGCCCGCAAGCCCGTCGTCGGCCACGGAGATGGCGCGATCCTGTTCGCGCTTGTATTCATCCCACTTGGCCCGCACCTCGGTCCACAGCGCGCGCTGCTCGGGCGTGCGGATCAACTTCTCATAAGCAGCCGCATTGGCCTGGCGTTGTGCCTCGATCCCGGTCAACGCGTGTTTGCCCGCCTCGGCTTCCGTTGAATAATTGAGGGCCAGCTGGATCAGTTCCTCGAGCGCCGCCTGGCGGCTCTGGGTGGCGTTCGTGCTGACGGCGGAAACACGATAGACGCTGCCCAGGGCATCGGTTGCAATCCGATCCGCCTCGGCCTCTACACGACCGAGTTGCGAGATGGCTGCGAAGCCGATCACGCCTGCGAATGCGAGCATCAGCAGAAATCCAAGCAGCAGCTTGGGCCCGAGGCGAGTGTTGTTGACGAGGTTCATCAGCGGCGTTATCGGCGCGCCCGAATGGAACTTGAGTGCCCCCTGATCAGCCCCTTACGAGGCTTTTTCGTACGAGCAGCTGGACTTCAGGCACGGCGCTGGTAGCGGCGGGTCCGCGTGCTAACTTTAGGCAACCGTGCCATGACGCCTCACGAGAACGCTCATGATCCGACGCCTCTGGCCCTTCAGTAAGGGCGGCACCGAGCCGCCGCCGGTCTCCGCCAACGCACCGGAGACGGCCCTGTCCGGACCCGTGAAAGACATCCCGGCGCTCGAGGCGATCATGCGTGCCGCCGCGCCTGGAACGATGCTGGAGGTGAACGAGGTGTTCGCCGGAGCGCGCATCATTCCCAGGGAGCACGAGTGGTACTACGGGGCCAGATGCCGCTGGTGTCAGCGCACCGCTGCAGCCCTCCACGACCCCCATGAAGGGCAGACGCGGCTCAGGTTTTCAGGGCGCGGGGAGATTCACTTCCACTGCCATCACTGCAACGGCCTGCTCAAGGCACCGCTCCCTCAGATCCTGTGGTTCGAGTTTGACGGTTAGCGACGCTCTATCGGTTCCGAGACGCTTGCGCGTGCTCTTGGCTGACCGAGTTAGATGAACATCTAACTCGGGTTCGCAAGTGTTTGTTTTTATGGCAACTGAAAATCAGAGTTAGACGACGATCTAACTGTGCTGTCCGGGAGACCCTCACCGGCACCTCCGCTCGGCACGCCATCCGGGATTAAGTGAAGCGCGCGAACGCACGTGCCGCCGTGCGGCGCCGGCAATTCCTTGCCGCTTGTGACCTGTGCCGCGGAACTGAGAACGCTTCGCGCTCAAACTTCCTTGCGGTCTCGTTGCGCGCACGCCTCAAGGGCACAACCAAGTGATACTCACGATTTGGGGCTATCTCCTTATTTCCCTCTTCGGGCTCGCCATTGGTCTTTTCTGCTGGCTGAGTTATGCCAGCCTCACCTGTGCCACCCGCTCCGGTGGGGCCTCCCGCGATGAGCTGCGGCGCAGCGCGGGCGACATGACGGGTGCGATGACCCCCGGGGCGGGCTGACCCACCGCGGCCCTTCGGCCGCGACTGCGCTGTTTTCGGTTAAATTGGCGCTGTGAGCGCCTCTTCCCGCCGCTCCAGCCGAAAGCGGGTGCGCGCGACGCATCCCGCAGCCGGCCCTTTCATCACTCGCGCGATCCCCCCTTACGAGATGCTCGGCGAAGAGCAGCTCGTCATCATCGAGCAGCACGCCGACCGGTTACTCGAGGAGATCGGGCTCGAGATCCGCGGTGATGGGCAGGCGCTCAGCCTCTGGAAAAAAGCCGGAGCCTCGATCGAGGGAGAGACCCGGGTACATGTGCCCGCGGGACTCGCCCGCCAGATCATCACTCGCTCAGCGCCCGCGCAGTTCGTGCAGCACGCGCGAAATCCGGCGCGCTC
>DATGJR010000106.1:0-32459 GCA_035295065.1 Steroidobacteraceae bacterium | reverse complement strand
GGGATTCCACACCCCGATGATGAGCGCGCGGAATTTGAGCGCCGTGGCGATTTGCGGGATCGCCTCGGCGCCGTGGATCGCATCGTAGGTGATCAGCCCGTCGAATCGCGCTCGCAGCGCCTCCAGATCGGCCCGGATGCTCGCCGGATCGGCGGCCTCGACGCGCCCGTCGAAGACCTTGAGGGCGCTCGGCTCGTAGGCAATGAAGCGGCCATGCGCCATCTCGCGCGTCAGGCGCTCGAGCGATGAAGCGCTGGCGGCGCTGCGCTCGCAGAGGGGCTCCGCGGCGGCGAGCGGGCAAATGAGGGCGAGCAGCGGCAGCACGATGGGAAAATTTCTGATGCGGCACGCCATTGGCCTAGTATTGCGCAGCGCAAGGGAGAGTGTCCGATGAACGATGAACAATCGGGGAAGGCGGCGCGCTTTCGTGCACTGCACGAGCGGCCCGGCGCCTTCGTCATCCCCAACGTGTGGGATGGCGGCTCGGCGGCCATCATGGCGGGCCTCGGCTTCGAGGCGCTCGCGACCTCGAGCTCCGCCGCCGCGGCCACTCTCGGCAAGCTCGACGGCGGGCTCACCCGGGATGAGGCGCTCTCGCACGCGGGTGCCGTCGTTGCCGCGAGCGCCCTTCCGGTCTCGGCCGACCTCGAGCAGGGATTCGGAGATTCGCCCGAGACCGTCGCCGAGACCATCCGGCGCGCGGCGGCGATAGGATTGGTGGGCGGCTCGATCGAGGATGCGAGCGGCAATGAGCGCGCACCCATCTTCGAGATGCCGCTCGCCGTGGAGCGTGTCGCCGCCGCCGTGGCGGCGGCCCGTGAGCTGCCGTTCCCGTTCATTCTCACCGCGCGCGCCGAGAACTATCTGCACGGCAGGGCGGACCTCGATGACACCGTACGCCGCCTGCAGGCCTTCGAGCGTGCGGGCGCCGACGTGCTGTTTGCGCCGGGGCTTGCCGATCTCGCCGCAGTTCGCACGGTCTGTCAGTCGCTGAGCAAGCCGGTCAACTTCATGGTGGGGATCCGCGGCCGCTCCTTCAGCGTGCCGGAGCTCGCCGATGCGGGCGTCAAGCGCATCAGCCTCTCGACCTCTCTCTACCGTGCAGCCGTGACCGGGCTGTACGCCGCCGCCCGCGAGGTAAGGGAGTCCGGGACCTTCGGCTACCTCGAGACCATCATGAGCGGCAAGGACCTGACGGGGTTCTTGACTGGCTGAAATCGCCTGCGGCGATCTAAGCGGACATCACTCCGTCGGCCGCCGGCAAAAAGCGCGGTTTTTGCCGGCTGCTCAGTACTCGCCGGGCCGGCAGCTCAACGCATCGGTGTCCGTTCTCCCGGGGCGGCGCGACGTGCCCACTCGAGAAAGCGCGCCACCCCTGCATCGCCCTCCGCGGGGGCCCAGCCCGCGAACTCGGACGCCGTGGCCGGATCGTACGGCCCCTGCTTGATCTCGAGGAAGGCCGTGCCGTCCTCGCGGACGATCACCGTGTGCCAGCCGCCGGCGGCATTCTCGTAGGCGAGGTTGGCGCTGCCCGCGCCGAGCGCGTAGCGCGCGGTGAGGAGTCCTCGTGCGTCGAAGGCGAGCAGGTCGAGCGCGCCGCGCACGATCAGCGCGAGCTCCGCGCGGGTGTTGTGACGGTGCGGGCGGAAGTAGGAGTCGCGATTCGCCACCACCAGATAGCGCTGCACCAGGTCCGCATTCGAGGCATGCAGGTTGTAATGACTCCGCCGGCGCGGGCTCGCGGTGGCGGCCGAGGCGAGCTCATCGAGGAGGCTCTGCGAGATGAGCTTCATGTCTCAGGTGGCTGCGGCTGCGGCGGAGGGCGGCGGGCGGTGCTTGACATCCGGCAGTAACCCCGCGAGCAGCCCGATCAGCGGCAGGAAGGCGCAGATCTGGTAGACCGCATCGATCCCGAAGTGGTCGGCGAGCCTGCCGAGCACCGCCGCGCCGACGCTTCCCATGCCGAAGGCCAGCCCGAAGAACAAGCCCGCGACCGCCCCGGTACGCCCCGGCAGCAGATCCTGGGCGTAGACCACGATGGCCGGGAACGCCGAGGCGATGATGAGCCCGATCGGCACCGTGAGCACGCTGGTCCATAGCAGGTTCGCGTGCGGCAGCAGCAGCGTGAAGGGCAGGACCCCGAGGATCGAGATCCAGATGATCTTCTTGCTGCCGATGCGGTCGCCGATCGGGCCGCCGACGAAGCCGCCGACCGCGGCGGCCGCCAGAAACACGAACAGATGCAGCTGCGCGCTGCGTACCGACTGATGGAAATGGCCGATGAGATAGAAGGTGTAATAGCTCGTGATGCTCGCGAGATAGAAGTACTTCGAGAAGATCAGCGCCAGCAGCACTGCGATCGCGCCGGCGACGCGGCGCGGGGAAGCCTCGATGTGGCGCGTGCGGGCGGCGTGCTTCAGCAGCGTGATGCCGTGCGCCTTGTACCAGTGGCCCACATTGAAAAGCACGAACATGCCAAGCAGCGCCACCGCCGAGAACCAGGCGATGCTCGACTGCCCGTAGGGCAGCACGATGAAGGCCGCGAGCAGCGGCCCGCAAGCCGAGCCGAGATTGCCGCCGACCTGAAACACCGATTGCGCGAGTCCGTGCTTGCCGCCCGAAGCCATGCGGGCGACGCGCGAGGATTCCGGATGAAACACCGAGGAGCCGGTGCCGATGAGCGCCGCCGCGATCAGCAGCAGCGCGTAGTTGCCGGCGAAGGCGAGCAGCAGGAGTCCCGCGAGCGAGAAGGCCATGCCCGTGGCGAGCGAGTAGGGGCGGGGGGTGCGGTCCGCCATCGCCCCGACCAGCGGCTGCAGGAGCGATGCCGTGAATTGAAAAGTGAAGGTGAGAAGGCCTATCTGTCCGAAGCTCATCTGGTAGCGGCTCTTGAGCATCGGATAGAGCGCCGGCAGGAGCGACTGCATCATGTCATTCAGCAGATGGCAGAAGCTGATGGCCGCGAGAATGGTGACGGCGGTACGGCCGGCGGCCTGGACGCCGCGCAGGCGGAGGGCGGACTCATTCATGGGCCGCAATGTGACCCAAATCGGCGGGTGGCGCCAATCTCCCGAAATGGGAAGGTCCGCGGGCGGGGCCGTACGTGCGACGGCATGGCAAGTGCGCCCGTCCTCATCTAATGTGGCGGCCGCAGCAATCGAGGGAGCTCCATGAAAGATCTCACCCAGGGCCCGATCACCGCACAGCTGATCGCGATGGCCGTACCGCTCGCCATCGGCATGCTGTTTCAGACCCTGTATCTCGTGGTCGACATGTACTTCGTGGCGCACCTCGGGGAGGCAGCCATTGCCGGCGTGAGCGCCGCCGGGACCGCCATGTTCGTCATCATGGCGCTCACGCAGATGCTCGGTGTTGGCACCGTCGCCCTGGTCTCGCATGCGGTCGGCGCCAGGGACCAGGCGCAAGCCAATCTCGTTTTCAATCAGTCGGTGACGCTCTCGGCTATCTGCGGCGTGGTGACGCTGCTGGCCGGCTGGCTGCTCGGCGGGCTCTACGTTCGCGCGATGGCTGCCGACGGCGCGACCACCGCTGCCGGCAGCGCCTTTCTCTATTACTACACCCCGGGGCTCGCACTGCAGTTCGCGATGGTGGCGCTCGGCTCGGCGCTGCGCGGCACGGGTATCGTGCAGCCCACCATGGTGGTGCAGGTGCTGACGGTGGTGCTCAACACCGTGCTGGCGCCGGTGCTGATCGCCGGCTGGGGCACGCATCACCCGCTCGGCACTGCCGGAGCGGGTCTTGCCAGCAGCCTTGCCGTTGCTGCGGGCGTGGTGTTCCTGTGGATCTATTTCGCACGGCTCGAGCACTACGTGAGGCTCGACACCGCGCTCATGCGGCCGCGCACGGCGCTGGTGCGCCGCATCCTCAACGTGGGACTCCCCGCCGGCGGGGAGTTCTTCATGATGTTCGTGATCCTCGGCGTCATCTACTGGGTGATCCGCGGCTTTGGACCCGCGGCGCAGGCAGGCTTCGGCATCGGCGGCCGCGTCATGCAGGCGCTGTTTCTGCCCGTGATGGCCATTGCATTCGCAGCGCCGGCGGTGGCCGGCCAGAACTTCGGCGCCCGCAAGTTCGAGCGCGTGCGTGAGACTTTCCGCGCCGCGGCGATCCTTTCCTCGGTGCTGATGCTGCTCCTCACGCTCGTGTGCCAGTGGCGACCGCAGATCTTCATCGAGTTCTTCAGCCGCCAGAGCGAGGTGGTGGAGGTCGGCGCGACTTACCTGCGGGTCATCTCCTGGAACTTCCTCGCCACGGGCCTCATCTTCACGTGCTCGGGCCTGTTCCAGGCGCTCGGCAACACCTGGCCGTCGCTGGCGAGCTCGGCCTCACGCCTGCTGACCTTCGTGCTGCCGGCGGTGGTGCTCTCGAGGCTGCCGCAGTTCTCGCTCCTCGAGGTGTGGCACCTGTCGGTGGCGACCGTGACGCTGCAGGCACTCACCAGCCTGCTGCTGCTCAGGCGGGAGTTCAGGCGCAGGCTGGGTGCGACAGCCGCCGCGGCGGCCGCCACAGCGGGCTGAACGCCTCAATCGGCTCTAGCGGTTGGCGGGCGCGCGCCGCTGCAGGCGCTGCGCGCCAACCTACTTAGGCTCGCTCCCCGGGCGCGGATCGGAGAGCGGGAAGGACTGCGCACCATTTTGCGAGGGCGCGGGCGCCGGCGTCGTTCGCGAGGCTGCGGGCGCGGGCGCCGGTGCTGCCGATGCCTGGCGCTGCTGGCCTTCGGTGCTGGTCGAGACGGCGGCGAGGAAACGCCGTGCCGCCTCATCGTTGCTGCGAACGCTCCCGGAAAGGATGTCGGCGGCCGCGATCCCCGGCTTGCCATAGAAGTCGCCGTCCGCGCGGTCGTCGATGCTGATGACCGAGCCATCGAGCGCGAGCCCGACGAAGGCGCCGCGGTTACGCGAGTAGGAGTACACCTCGGCCTTGAAGGTCGCATCGGTCCCGGCGCTCGCCTGGCGTCCCACCGGGCCCGCTGCCACCGAGGCATCGCCCCCCAGGGTCACTTTGCCGCCGTTGATTCCTTCGACTCCCTTCGGAGTGGTGAAGACCAGCACGACGTCGGTCAGCTGCACGCCCCACTGGAAACCGAAGCTCCCGCCGGTCATGGTGATGAACACGGGGCTGGTGAAGCGTCCATCCTTGTCACGCACCAGCAGCACGCCGTGCCCGCGGCGGCCGCCGAAGAACCAGGCGATCTTGGTCATGTCGGGAATGACGGCGATGCCGTAGGCACGCTCGAGCAGCCGATCGGGGATCGCCTGGTCGCGCGAGCCGCGCAATTCTTCCAGAACCTGGGTGGCGGTGAGCAGCCTTGCCTGCTCGCGGCCCGGTGCGTCCGCGGCTGCGGCGCCGCAGGCAAACGCGAGGCCGGTCAGCGCGGCCATGAGAACGGTGCGAAGAGCCATCGAGATCCCTCCCTGCACGCGCCTGTCGCTGCCTGCCGACAGAGCGTGCCACGAACAATGAACGACTGGCCAAGCTTAACTCAGACGCGTTCGGTAAGCGGCAGGTTCCGCTCGCGGCGCGCGGTTCAGCCGAGGTTCAGCTCAGTACCAGAGGGAGAGGAATACTTCGAGGACGTTGGCGTCGAGCTTGTAGAGCGGTTCGCTCCCGGCGCCGTATTGCGCGGCGAGCAGCGCATCGCGGAAGTCCTTGTAGTTGATCATCATCCGGTCGTAGCGGATGTTGGCGGTGCTCTTGTGGATCCACGGCAGCCGCGGGATCGGAAACTCGTAAGAGGCGCCGATACCGGCCGTCCAGCTGTTGAAGGCGGCGAGCTCGCGGTCGCGCGCCATGAAGTTCGAGTAGTTGGCGTAGGGGAAGAGGTCGCTGTAGAAGCTGGCGTGGGTCTGCGTGTAGTAGCGCAGGCTCCCGTCGAATATCCAGCCCTTCCACATCGGCATCGTGTAATCGGCCTCGGCCGTGCTGCCGACGATGCCGAAGGTGTCGTGATAGAAGCGGTAGGACCCCGTGAGCGTCGCGCGCCACGGCAGATAGTATTTCAGCAGCACCGAGGCGGCGTTGCTGGTGCGGGTGTTGGGATAGACCTGCGGCGCGAGCGTGAAGCCGACACCGCCCGGTGAGGCGTAGCGGATCTGGCGGTAGGGGTTGGCGAGATAGCCCTGGTCGGTGTCAATCTCGTAGTTGACGTTCGCGAGGAGATTGCGGGTGAGGATCTGGGTGAGACCGAAGGTGTAGCCGCGGTGATCGGCTCGCTGGTGGAAAGTCGGGTCGTTGATGATGTCGGGGCATTCCTGATTGTTCGGGTGCGGCGCCGCGCACAGGTCGCGGTACACCTGGTCCCAGCCCCGGCGATAGCCGAGGGAGATGGTGGTGAGATCGCCGAACATGTCCTGGCTGATCGAGTAGTAGCTGGTGCTCGCGATGTAGTCGGGCTCGCGGCTGTAGATGTAGCCGAGGCTGTAAGTGGTCTTGCCGTGCAGATAGTCGGCGCCGAAGCTGTTCTGCTTTCTGATCTCGTGATAGGGACTGGCCGAGAGCTTCACGTCGATCGAAGCGCTCGAGATCATGTCCTCATAATAGTTGTAGCTGAGCGAGAGGCTGTCGCCGACCTTCTTGCGGATCAGCACCGAGGGCCCGCGCACCGTGATGTCCCCTCCCTGATAGGAGTGATACATCAGGTCCGCCTGGTCCTCGGGCAGCACGCCGCCGAGCACCGGCGCGACGATGACGCCGAGGGCGAGGAGCGTGCGCAGGAACGGCGGCAGCAGGCGGGCGCCGCGCGGAGCTGCACGCGGCTCGGCCGCGCTCACCCGCATCTTCCTCGCGGTGCTGCGGAGAGCCGCCAGGCTAGTTGCATCCGCAGCCGCCTCCGACCGCCCCGGTGGCCCCATGCGAGCCCTCGCGCGTCTCGAACACGTGGTCCCGATAGGTTGCCGCGATCGAGTTGCGGCTCAAGGACATGATGGGATCGGCCAGGTGCTCGCGCTCGTAGGGCTTCACCCAGGGCTCGAGGCTGCTGCAGCCGGCGAGTGCGGCGGCGAGCAGCAGCGGCACGAGCAGCATGCGCGTGGCTCGCAACCGTCCCATCACTCCGCGCGCTTCCCCGCCGCCCCGCATCAGGCTACTCCCGTACCAGCGTCCGGATACTGTCGAGATACTCGTTCTCATCGCCGGGCTTGTAGCCCCGGTGCAGCACGCGCACCTTGCCCGTGCGGTCGATGATCACGGTGCTCGGCATTCCGGCCACATCGTACATCTTGCTGACCTTGCTCTCCTTATCATAAAGAATCGGAAAGCTCACCGGGGTCTGCTTCAGCCATGCGTTGGCCGCATTCGAGTCCGGCTCCACGTTGACGCCGATCAGCGTGAATCCGAGGCGGTTGTACTTCCTGTAGATGCTCTCGAGCAACGGCATTTCCTGGCGGCACGGCCCGCACCAGCTCGCCCAGAAATTCAGCATCACCACCTGGCCCTTGTACTGGGCGAGGCTCACGCTCTGCCCGGCCTTGGAGCCCAGGGTGAACGGCGGCGCCGGCGCGCCGGTCGGGTCCGCGGCGAGCGCGGGCACTGCCAGTGCGGCTGCGGCAATCAAGGCTGCGATTCGGTTCCTCATCGTTGCGTCCCTCAATGACTAGAAGAAGGCGGTCGCTCCGAGTCGCGCCTCGAGGTTGTTGGTGAGCTTGGTGACACCGAGCAGGCTCGTCTGGAACACGTGGTCCTGCACCGTGAAGTGCAGGGCCATCCAGTCCCAAGGCACGATGCGATAGCCGGCGCCGAAGTTCACCGTGAACTTCGTATCCCCGGCGAAGTCGGTGGCGCCGAAGCCGCCGAGGAGATAGAAAGCGCTCGTCATGGCGACGCCGCGACCTACGAAGGCCTCGCCCGGCAGGAAGTTGTAGCCGAGTGACAGGTCGTAGTACGTGAAGCGCCTCTCATTGTTGGTAAGCAGCTGGATGTTGCCGCTCAGGGTCTCGAAACTGGTGCGTCCGCCGCGCGAGCGCCCGATCTCCCCCTGCAGGAAGAAGTCCTCGGTGATGTGGTAGCCGAGCGTGGCGCCGTATACCGGGTTGCTGCCGAAGTCCTCGATCGACAGCACCCCGTAATTGAGCCCCAGCTCGACGTTCGAGCTCTTGATGCGCGGCACCTTGATGGTGCGCCGCTCGACCTGCGGCTCGATCACCCGGGGCGGCGTTTCCTGGTCGGCGGTTGCCGGGCCCTCGGGCGCGGGCTGCGTCTTCTTCGCGCCGTGATGGAACCAGCCGCGCACGGTGGCACAGCCGGGAAGCATGGCGAGCGCCAGCGTCAGAAGAAGAATGCGAATCCCAGTTTCCATTCGTCGGCTTCCTCGTTCTGGTTGCGGCGGGTGAAGATGTAGTGGGCCTTGTACTCGACGCGCAGGAAAAAGCGCCGCGCCAGATAGTAGCGGATGCCGCCGCCCACGTAGGCGGTCTGCTCGGTGCGATTGCTCGGGCTCACCAGGGTCGCTTTCGGCTCGGTATGCACGATGCCGGTACCGAGGGTGAGGAAAGGCGACCAGCGCGATTCAGGCGAGATCACGTGCGCGAAGCCGAGATCGCCGAACTCACCGTTGGAGAAGCGGCCGAAAAACTGCCCCCCGGTCGCTTCCAGCGCGAGTTGCGGGTTGAGCGAGACCGACCAGTAGGCGGAGATCAGGTTGGCGCCGCCGTACTCGCCGGCGAACACGCCGAGCTCGAAGCGGTGCGAGGTGAAGCCCGCACGATCGCCGAGCTCGAACTTGAAAGGCGAGCCGTCGGCCAGCACCGTCTTCAGCATGTCGCGCTGCGCCGCCCAGCCCTCCACGCCGTGCTCGGTGCGGACCTTGAACCAGTCGGTGCGCCGGAACAGCACCGAGACGCTCTCATCGCGCGGCACCACGTGGAAGACCGGGTAGCCGCGCCCGGGTCCGGTGTGCAGCTCCAGATAGGGCTCGGAGACGAACAGCTGCAGGTACTCGCGCGCGGCGCTCACGGCCGGAGCCAGCAGCGTGAGGAGCGCCGCGAGCGCCAGAACCGCGGCACGCGCCGGCCGTTGCGGAGCGCGCCTGGTCAGATCCTTCCCTTGCTCACATGGGGGCCGCGGGGGCGAACGGATCGTTGTGGTACTGCGCGCCAATATCCAGCCACTCCGACAGCAGGCGAAGCTCCGCGATGTTCAGCCAACCCGTGTGCGAGGGGCTGGTGCATCCGGAACCTGTTGCGAAGCAGTTGAAGAAGGCGCTCGAGGCGCTTCCATTAGCGCTACCTGCATTCATGAACGGACCGACCGTCGGTCCCGGCTGACCCATGATAACCGTGTTGTGAGGGGTAAGCAGCTGTCCGTAGGAGATGAACTCGTTGGTGTTCGCATCGACGTTATTGGTCAGGTCGAGATTTCCCGCGGGCGTCTGCGCGGCGCCGGCCGCGTCTTTCGGGTTGTGGCAGCCGCCTTGCGAGCAGGTGACGCTCCCCGGCACACCGTTCAACATGCCGGTGCGCGTTGCATCCCAGATCGGCTGGATGATGGAAGGGTAGTTGACGACGATGCGGCAGGCCGCGGACCAGGCCGTCGCGCACAGCGCACTGGTCGGAATCGCCGGAATCGGATTGGCCGCGTCGGTGTAACTGTAGGTGATGGGCGTGCCAGGCGTAGCCTGGGCCGGATCGGTCCAGACGTCGGTGTAGAGAACGTTGACGCTGAGCTGCATCTGCAGGCACGGCGGCGTATCGGTGGCGCAACTGACCGCCATGCGCGCCTGCGCCATGGTCGCCCCGGGACTCTGCGGGATGAAGGCCGCGGGACCGGTCGCGATCGTGTGCGGGAAGGCGGTGCCGGCCGTGCCACCGGCCCATGCCGGGTTGAAGGCGCCCTGGCGGCCGTGCGACACCGGATTCTGTGCCCCGCCCTGACCCTGGTGGCAGCCGTTGCAGGAGAGCGTCTCTCCCGGGATCAGCTGCAGCCACACCCCCTGCGGGGCGGTGATGGCGCGCGCGTTGGCATCGAGCACGCTGACGCGGAAGGCGACGTTGGCGGGCACCACGACGTGCACCGAGCCGTCGGGCTCGATCGGCGCATAGCCGAGGATCTCCATCATGTGGCTGCTGACGCCGAAGTCGGCATTGGTGAGTGCCACCACCGTCTTGTCCGGGATCGAGACCGCCTTCTCGAAGCGCATGAAGCGCGCCGGGCGCGCATTGGCCGGCGTCAGGGCCGGATCGGCGATTGCGCCGATGTTCACCGGGGCGCCGCTGGCGGGATTCACCGCGAGGCCGTCGATGTCGTAGACGCTCCTGATGTCGATGACGCCGACTCCGGCGCTCGCGAAGGTCTCGGCCTGGCCGCTCGGCACGGTGTCGGGGATGAGGTTCGGCACCGGCTTCGGCTGCGTCGCCACCACCGACTGGATCATGATGCCCTCGACGGGCGCCACGATCGGCAGCATGGTCCCCGCCGCCGGATCGAGCATCCACAGGCTGTAGAGGGGCAGCGCGCTCTGCGCCGTCGGGCTCGCGAGCGCGCTCGCGGTGCACGGCACGATCGCCGGCGGTGTCTGCGTGGTGTCGAGCAGCCGGCATTCCGACCAGCTCACCAGGATCCGGCCCGTGCCGTCCCAGAGCGGATAGGCGGAGTTGAAGCGTCCGCCCGGCGAGGGCCCGGGAATCGTATAGATGTTGTTGAGCGGGGTGGCCTGTGTCTGCGCGGGGCCCTTGAGCCCCGCGTAGGCGGCCAGCGGCTGCATGTTCTCGAGGAAGTGCACGCCGTCGATGAGCGCGAGATTCCCGCCGTCGTCAACGCCGGTGTACTGGCGGATCAGCGTCATGACCCCGCCCCCCTGCAGCTCGTGCGGCTGCGTGAACTCGACCACCGTCGGCGTGGTGGTGCCGGGGGCTGGCGTGCCGGTCATGTGGCTGTTGGCGCCGTAGTAGAGCTCGACGTCGGTGCCATCGGGGTTGGCCGTGTAGAGCGACATGGCATCGTGCCCCGCCGCCGCGTCCCAGCGGGTGTAGAGCAGGCGCCCACTCTGCAGCACGGTGGCCTGCTGGTCGTGGCTCTGATTGAAGGTGACCTGGTGAAGGTGGGTGCCGTCGGGGTTCATCACCTCGAGCACGAAGTCCGGCTCGTTGCCTCCCTGATCGGCCCCCGAGGCCTCATCGAGCGCGATGAACCCGGGCTTGCGCTCATCGAGCAGCACGCCCTGGGAGGTGTCCTGCCGGGTGGTCGAGAAGACGATGCGCCCGTCGGCGAGATAGTGCGGCGAGACGTCGTTGACGGTCGCCGGATCCGGATCGAGTGCGGGATTGATGACCGGGGTCAGGGTGTCGGTGGCGATGACGTATTGCCAGATGCGCCAGCACGGCGGGTTCTTGGCCTGCTGTCCCTTGGTGAGCGGACCGCGCATGGCGAACACCACGCGGCTGCCGTCGGGGGCGACGTCGACGTCCTTCACGTCGTAGCGCGCGCCGGCGGTGACGCGCGCGGTAATGTTGGTCTCGATCGCGCTCGCTGAGGCGCTGCCGCGCATATAGAGATCGGCACCCGCCACCAGCTCGCGCAGGATCCGCAGGTCGTCCTGCACCAGCGCCCCTGCGGCGTTGGTCGGCACCGGACGCTTCACATAGAAGATCGGATAGTCGACGGTGGCGGGATCGCCTCCCTGGCTGTTGGCGATGTTGACACTGCCGTTGCCGCCGCCGTTGCCGGCGCAGGCGGCGAGCGTGATGGCGATCACAGTCCCAAGCAGCTGCGCGCGGCGGATGCCGCGGCTGCTCGAGCCACACACACGGGGCCTGTCGTTACTCGGACGCAAGATCCACCACCGTCTCCCTGCACGCCCGCGGGCGCGAATGTAACGTAATTCTCAGGTCGCGCGATTACTTTCGTCTTGCCGGCATTACGTCACGGTACCGGTGCGCGCTGCATGTTCTCCTGAGCTTAAGGCAGCACTGACCTCCCGGCCGCTACTGGTATTCGTTCGGGGCAGGGCATGCCGTGATCTGGCTCGCACTTCCCGGCGCAATCATCCGCGCAGGGCGCCATCCAACAAAACTGTCTGCGGCCAGCGACGTCAGGCACTTGAGACATTCGGGGCGGGGTTGCGGGGGCCGTATAGTCGGCTCGCGCCTACGGGTTTTCAGGGAGTCCTTCAGCGCCATGAAAGTCATGACTACAGGCACAGGTCTGCGCCGCACGCCGCGCACCGCACGCGCGGCAGCGGCGCTGTTGCTGCTGGCGCTGCCCTTGGCCGCGCACGCGGGTCCGAATGAGCAGGCCAAGCGCATCTACGAGCGCATCGCGGGCGTGCCGCCGACTCCGGCGGTGCTGCAGCAGATGGCCACGGCCATCACCAATCAGCCCGGACAGCCGGGCCTCGTGGCCGCGGCCGCCATCGCCACCAGCGCGCCGAGCTTCTATAACGTCACGCTGAAGAATTTCGCGATGCCGTGGACCAATCGCAACGCCACGGTGTTTGCCCCGCTCAACGACTATGTGGCCACCGTCATCGGCATGGTGCGCGACAACGTGGCGTTCAACACCGCCTTGTCGGCCGACATTCTCTACACCAGCAACGCTCCGGGACTCCCGGCGCCATCTCCGGCCAACAACAATCACTACGCCACCGCGGAAACCAACGGCGTCGATCTGATGGCGACCCTGGTGCAGGGTACGCAGTCGGGCGTCTACGGCACACCGACCGCAGCGACGGCCGGACTCATTACTACGCGCGGCGCAGCCTCGGCCTTCTTCATCAACGGCACCAACCGCGCGATGTTCCGCTTCACCATGATCAATCAGTTCTGCAACGACATGCCGACACTGATGGACATCACGCGTCCCGCCGACCGCATCCGTCAGGACGTGGCGCGCTCGCCCGGCGGCGACAGCCGCATCTTCCTCAACAACTGCGTCGGCTGTCACAGCGGCATGGATCCGATGGCCCAGGCCTTCGCCTACTACAACTTCGATGCCACCGCGGGACAGATGGTCTACACCCCGGGCCAGGTGCAGCCGAAGTATCTGATCAATGCCACCAATTTCCCGTTCGGCTTCGTGACCCCGGACGACAGCTGGTCGAACCGCTGGCGCAGCGGAGCGAACACGGTGCTCGGCTGGTCGGGCTCGCTCCCGGGCAGCGGCAACGGCGCCAAGTCCCTCGGCCAGGAATGGGAATCGAGCGCCACCTTCGCTCAGTGTCAGGTCAGCAAGGTCTTCCAGGCGGTGTGCTTCCGTGCTCCGGTGAGCAGCGCCGACCTGGCGACGGTGGCCTCGATCACCTCGAGCTTCACTTCCGGCGGCTACAACCTCAAGCAGGTGTTCCAGCTGTCCGCCGCCGCCTGTCCGGGGCAGTAAGGGAGCGCCACGATGCACGCCGCCTTGGAATCCAACATGCGTAAGTCGCCCGCCTTCCGTGCCCTCGCCATCGGGCTCACGGCACTCACACTCGCCGCGCTCGCCGCGTGCAGCTCCTCCGGCGGCGCACCGACCACGGTGAACCAGTCGGCCGGAGGCACCGCGCAGGCGCAGACCTACACCGGGCCGCCGGCACAGAACGCCGACATCCAGGCGTTCCAGGTGAACCTGTGGCAGAACATCATTCCGTCCAACCGCTGCGGTGGCTGCCACCACCAGGGTGGACAGTCGCCGATGTTCGCGCGCTCCGATGACGTGAACCTCGCCTACCAGGCAGCGCTCCCGCTGGTGGATCTGACCAATCCGAGCCAGTCGACGCTGGTGCTGAAGGTGGGCGGCGGCCACAACTGCTGGGTAGCCGACCCGTCGGCCTGCGCCCTGACGATGACGACGTGGATCCAGAACTGGATCGGGCAGGGGAGCTCCTCCACCACGACGGTGCAGCTGGTGGCGCCCCCGGTGCAGACGGCCGGCGGCGGCAAGCAGTTCCCCGCCGACCCGACGGTCGGTAACCCGAGCTACCAGAGCACGGTGTACCCGCTGCTCACCAAGTTCTGCTCGGGCTGCCACAACCCGGCGTCCGCGAGCCCGCAGCAGCCCTACTTCGCCGATCCCAATAACATCGACGCCGCCTACATCGCGGCGCAGCCGAAGATCGATCTCGCGCAGCCCGACCAGTCGCGCTTCTACGAGCGCCTGGCGACCGAGTTCCACCACTGCTGGCCGACGGCGAGCTCCAACGGGGCGCCCGACTGCCCGGGCAGCTCGGCCGCAATGCTCGCGGCAATCACCGCCTTCGCCAACGGCATACCGGTGACCCCCATCGACCCCTCGCTGGTCGTCTCGAATGCGCTCACCCTGACGCAGGGCACGATCGCTGCCAGCGGCAGCCGCTTCGAGGGCTCCCTCATTGCCAAATACATGTTCGAGACGGGGCAGGGCAGCACCGCCTATGACACGAGCGGCGTATCGCCCGAGGCGGATCTGACCCTCAACGGCAACGTCACCTGGGTCGGTGGCTGGGGTCTGGCCTTCGCCAAGGGAAGCTCGGCTCAGGCCTCCACCAGCTCGAGCGCGAAGCTCGCCAACATGATCCAGGAATCGGGCGAGTATTCGATCGAGGTGTGGGCTGCGCCCGCCGACGTTGCCCAGACCAACGCCTGGCTCCTGAGCTACTCGGGCAGCAACACCACGCGCAACGTCACCCTCGGTCAGGCAGCCGAGCAGTACGAGGGCTTCACCCGCTCGAGCGTGACCGACACCAACGGCATGCCGCCGCTTCTCACCACGACCACCAACGGCGCGGCCCAGGCGGCGCTGCAGCACGTCGTGCTGACCTACGACCCGGTGAACGGACAGAAGATCTGGGTCAACGGGGTGTTCACGGGCGACGTGGATCCCTCCAAGGGAGGCTCCTTCGCCAACTGGGACAGCAGCTTCGCACTGGTGCTCGGCAACGAGACCAGCGGACAGCGCCAGTGGCAGGGCGTCATCAAGATGGTCGCCATCTACAACACCGCGCTCAACCAGACGCAGATCCAGCAGAACTTCGCAGCCGGCGTCGGCCAGAAATACTTCATGCTGTTTGGCGTCAGCGCGTTGACCGGCGTCAACCAGTCGTACATCGAGTTCACCGCGAGCCAGTACGACAACTACAGCTACCTCTTCGCGCAGCCGAAGTTCATCAGTCTCGATCCGAACGCCACCATCCCCGCGAACCTCAACCTGGCGGCCATCCGCATCGGTGTGAACGGGGTGCTGGCACCCTCCGGGCAGGCCTTCAGCACGGTGGCGACGACCCTCGGCGGCGCCAACTACACGGCCGCGAACGGCCAGCTCCTCTCGCCCCTCGGCACCGTCGTGCCGGTGGCGCTCGGTGCGGCGAATGACCTGTTCTTCCTCTCGTTCGACCAGCTCGGCAGCAACAGCCACACCTTCGTCGATCCGCCGGGGACGCCCACGCCGCCGACACCGAACAACACGCCGGTGCCCGACTTTGGCGTCGCCACCTTCGAGCGCATCAACAACAGCCTCTCGAGGATCACGGGCGTGCCGATCACGGACCCGGTGGTGCAGCCGATGTACATGAGCGCCCAGCAGGCGATGCCCGCGACGCCGTTGATGTCCGCGTTCATCTCCTCCCAGCAGACGGCCATCTCCTCGCTCGCCAATGCCTACTGTGGCGAGCTCATGGCGAACGCCTCCTACCGGGACGCCTTCTTCGGCAGCGGGCTGGATGGGAGCCTGAGCGCATCCTCCAGCGGCTTCTTCGGGGCGAGCGGCAGCGGAAATCGCGCCATCGTGATCAATGCGCTGTCGAACAACGCCGTCGGCACCAACGTCTCGCCGCAGACGGCGGCGGCGGTGCAGAGCGAGGTGGATGCCCTCATCACGCGCGTCCCGCAGATCAATGCGGCGGCCACGGTGACGCAGACGACGGTGGCGGCCTGCACCGCGACCCTCGCGAGCGCCGCGGTCACCCTGCAGTAAGGCTTTGAAGAGGTAACTCAGATGCTGATTCGCAAGCGTCCCCCGCGGCCCACACCCCCCGGTACCCCGTTCCGGCACGAGAACCACCCGCGTCCGGTGAGCCGCCGCGACTTCCTCGCCGCGGGCTTCCTCGGCGCGCAGGGCATGGTGATCGGCTCCGCCTGGCTCGGGGCGCTGCTCAAGGCGCAGACGGCGCGTGCCGGCCTCGATTCCGACATCTCCGCGCTCCTCGGCACCGGTCAGTGCAACATTCCGAGTGGCTCGGGCTCGCTCCCTTTCATCGTGTTCGACCTCGCGGGTGGGGCGAACCTGGTGGGTTCCGAGGCGCTGGTTGGCGTGCAGGGCGGTCAGGCCAACTTCCTCTCGACCGCCGGCTACGGCAAGCTCGGCGTGCCCGGCAACATGGTGCCGACCTCGAGCACTTTCGTGAGCAGCGCGCTCGGGCTCCTGTGGCACTCCGACGGCGCGATCCTGCGCGGCATCCTCACCAAGGCTGCCGCTACCACTCAGTCCAACGTCAACGGCGCGGTGATTCCGGCGATGTCGCAGAACGACACGCAGTCGAACCCGACTAATCCGATCTACGGCATCGCGAAAGCCGGCGCCAAGGGCCAGGTGGTCAACCTGGTTGGCACCAACTCCTCGGTCTCGGGCGGCAACTCGATGGCGCTGATGTACACGATCGACCCCTCGCTCCAGCCCGCCACCATCCAGAGCCCCGCGGATGCGGTGGCCCTCGCCCCGCCGGTTCCGGGCGGCGGCGTACCCGATCCGCTGGCGCTCGCCGAGCTCGAATCGGAGGCCCGCATCAGCACCGGCACCAGCCCCTATCAGGGGAGCGGCTCGAGCGGCAGCGAGTTCACGGGCGCCCTGACCAATCCCAGCGGCTCGACTCCGGGCGTGCAGCTGATCCCCGGCGGCGGCAGCGCCGATGCGGCACTCAAGAACCAGGTGCGCTGCGCGTACGTGCAGGCTTCCAACACCGCCAACATCTTCGCCGCGGGACCCGCCGGTCTCGATCCGACGCAGGATCCGCTGATCGTCGGCGGCAGCACGCCGATCTTCACGGCGGCGGACTTCCAGACCCAGGACGTGCGCATGACCGCGGCCGTCATGAAGCTCGTGATCGACGGCTACGCCGGAGCGGGCACAATCTCGCTCGGCGGCTACGACTACCACGACGGCTCGCGCGCGAGCGGCGAGACCCGCAACTTCATCGCCGGCCAGATGATCGGCGCGGTGCTCGAGTACGCGGCGCGCCGCGGCACGCCCGTCATGATCCAGATCATGAGCGACGGGTCGCTCACCTCCAACAGCATGGTGGACACCAGTGTCGCGGGGCGCAACAAGCTCGGCTGGCAGGGCGACAACCAGTCGGTGGCCGCGACGCTGTTCCTGGTCTACAGCCCCGCGGGGCGCCCCGTGCTGCGCAACGGGGTCGCGGGCCAGCAGATCGGCTACTTCAGCTCCGACGGCTCGGTGGTCAGTACCTCCAGTCCCGCAGCCAACTCCGTGAACCAGATCCCCGAGCTCATCATGCTCAACTACATGGGGCTGGCGGGGACGGATGCGAACTTCGCGACGCTCTTCCCGATGCAAGGCCTCGGGCCCGCCTCGGCGCTCGCCGCCATGACGGTGTTCGAGCCGATCATCTAGTTATAGGGCAAAAGTCGCCGGACGGCGCTTTTGCCGGATATTACTTCGTCGGCCGCCGGCAAAAAGCGGGGCTCGGTCCGCAGCAGCCGGGTTTGCCTCTGCCAGCCGAGCACTCCGTGGCAGGGCTCAGCGCACGGGTTTTCGCCGGCTGCGCCCGATGCGACTGTCGCCGGCCGCCGACGCGTCGCTATGCGCGCGGCAGTCATCGCCGCGCCTTTCGCGGCCGGTTTCGTTGACAGTCTCGCGGGCGCTATGCGAGGGTTCTCGCGCTTGCGCGCAGCTCGGCATCACGGCCCGAAGGATCCTTTTTTGAGCCTGCAACCACCCGGCGGTCCGGCGGCGCGTGACTGGTGGTCACGCCCCGGCGTTTTGGTGCGCTGTCTCGCCGCGGTCGCGCTCGTCGCGATGACGGCCGCGGCGGCGCAAACGGCCTACAACCTGATTGCGCAGGCCGCCCCGGACTTCACCCTGCACGCGGTGGCCGGCGGCAACGTGCGCCTCTCCGAACATCGCGGCCAGGTGGTGGTCTTAAGCTTCTGGGGCAGCGGCTGCGGCACCTGTCGGGGTCAGCTCGCCGCGCTCGACCGCAGCCTCGCCACCTATCGATCCGCGGGGCTCGAGGTCTATGGGGTGAGCCTCGACGACGTGCCCGAGCGTGCGGCGGCGTTTGCGCGCGCCGTTCCGGTCGCCTTCCCGATGCTGCTCGACCCGGGGAAGGTCGTGGGCCGGGCCTATCAGGTCGATAACCTGCCGATGACCGTTCTGATCGATCGCAGCGGCACCGTCCGCAACGTGCTGCGCGACTACAGCGCCAGGAGTGACGGCCTCTACCTCGAGCAGTTGCGGGCTCTGCTGAACGAATGATCGGAACGACCATGTTTCATGCTTCATCGACTTGCGGCGCTCGTGTCTGGCTCGCCTGCCTGCTGCTCGCTGCGGCGCCGCTGGCCGCCGCACAGGCACCCCCCGCAGCAGGGGCCGCCACCTCCGCCCCGCCAGCCGCCGAGAGCGCTCCGGCGGCTCCGGCGACCGGGGAAGCTTCCGCCGATACCCGCGGGCTCGATGAACAGGTGCAGGGACTGAAGAAGGATGTGGTGGATCTGAACCGCGACCTTTTCGTGCTGGAAGAGGAGCTGCTGTTCCCGGCCAACACCCAGGTGGCGGTATTCCTCGCGGTGGATGTCGGCGATTTCTTCGCGCTCGACTCCGTGCAGCTCAAGATCGACCGCAAGGAAGTCATCGACTATCTCTATACCCCGCGCGAAGTGGAGGCCCTGCTCAAGGGCGGCGTGCAGCGGCTGTATCTCGGCAACCTCAAGGTCGGTCAGCACGAGCTGGTGGCCTTCTTCAGCGGCAAAGGCCCCAACGATCGCCCCTACAAGCGCGGCGCCTCGATCAAGTTCGAGAAGGGCATAGGGGCCAAGTACCTCGAGCTCAAGATCGACGATCGGCAGCGAAAGCTTCAGCCTGAGTTCGAGATCAGGGACTGGGAATAACGCCGCCATGCCCGGCCCGCTCGCGCGCGCACTGCTGTCGGGACTCGCGCTGCTCGCTCTGGCGGCGCCGGCGGTGGCGCGCCGCCACGATCCGGAAAAGCTCCCCGAGGTGCGCATCCGCGACCTGCACTACGGCGACGCACTCTTCTATTACTACCAGCACGAGGACTTCGAAGCGCTCACGCGCCTCTCGGCCTACGAGCACTGGAACCGCATGCCGCATCACCAGGAGGATGCGCAGCTGCTGATGGGCGGGCTGTATCTGGCGCTCGGCATGCACAACGAGGCCGGCCAGCGCTTCGAGGCCCTGCTGAAAGACCCGGTGCCGACCGGCGTGCGCAACGTCGCCTGGTTCTACCTGGCGCAGGTGTGGTACGCCCGCGGCTACCTCGACAAAGCCGCCGCAGCGCTGGCGCGCGTCAATGGCCGCATGTCCCCGGACCTGGAGGCGCAAAAGGAGCTGCTGCTCGGCAACGTGCTCATCCACCAGGGCAAGTACGACGAGGCCATTCGCCTGCTGTCGGCGTGGCGCGGCACGCGTATCTGGTCGGTCTACGCGCGCTTCAACTTAGGGGTCGCGCTGGTGCGCAGCGGCCGCCTTGCCGACGCCGGTTCCTTCCTCACCGCCGTCGGGACGCTCCCCGGGACCACCGAGGAAATGCTGGCCCTCAAGGACCGCTCGAACCTCGCCCTCGGTTTCGCCTATCTGCAGCAGGGAGAGCCGGCCAAGGCGCTGCCGGCGCTCGAGCGCGTGCGTCTCAACGGGCCTTATTCCAACAAGGCGCTGCTCGGCACGGGCTGGGCCGAGGCCTCGCTCGGGGAATACCAGGCGGCGCTCTCGCCATGGATGGAGCTGCGCAACCGCAACCTCCTGGATGCGGCGGTGCAGGAGTCTTACCTCGCGGTGCCATACGCCTTCGGCAAGCTGAATGCGAATGCACAGTCGGCCCAGTATTACGAGACTGCGGTCGAATCCTTCACTGCGGAAAGTGGGCGCCTCGATGATGCGATTCAGCGCATCGAGCAGGGCGACATGCTCAAGAGCGTGCTCGACGGTGGGCGCGGTGCAGGTCAGCCCTACGGCTGGTTCTGGCAGCTGAAGAATCTGCCCAATGCGCCCGAGTCGCGTTACCTCTATACGGTCCTTGCCGGCAACGATTTTCAGGAAGGACTGAAGAACTACCGCGATCTGGTCCACATGGGCGACATGCTCGAGCGCGGTGGCGACAGCATGGACGCCTTCCGGGACATGATCGACACGCGCGAGCGCGCCTACGGCGAGCGGCTGCCGAAGGTCGACGCGCTGCTCGCCTCGGGCGCGGTGACGCATCTCGAGCAGCGCAACCTCGATCTCGCCGCGGAGCTGCAGACCCTCGAGGCGCGGCACGACGTTGCCGCTCTCGGCACCGAAGGGGAGCGCGAGCAGTGGGGGCGCATCCAGCGTATCGAGGCGGCGCTCGCCGACGCGCCCGACACGCCCGAGAACACCGACCTCCGCCAGCGCCTGGCGCTGGTGAAGGGGGTGCTCTATTTCCGACTCAACGATGCCTACAACGCCCGCCTGTGGGAGGAGCACCGCTCGCTGAAGGATCTCAATCTCGCGCTGCACGAGGCCCGCAGTCGCTGGATCCGCGTGGAGCAGGCGCGACGCAACGTGCCCACCAACACCGGGGAGTTCGCTGCGCGCATGGCCGCCCTCAAGACGCGGATCGACGCGCTCGAGGTGCGCCTCGCCGCGACCGAGCAGGCGCAGGCCGGTTACCTTGCCCGCGTCGCGGTCCGCGAGCTCGACGAGCAGAAGGCGCGACTCGCCGCCTACCAGGTGCAGGCACGTTTTGCGCTCGCCGACATGTACGATCGTGCCGCGCATGCGGCCGGGGCACCCGCCAAGGCGCCTGCCGCGGAGCAGCAGGGTGCCGCGGAGGCGCCGCAGCCCGACACTTCACAGCCCCTAGCGCCGCAGCCCCAAGCGCCGCAGCCCGAGACGTCACAGCCGCAAACTCCGCAGAGTAAAGCGCCGCAGACGCCGGAGCCGCCGCGGTGAAGCGAGCCGCGCTCTTCGCGCTCCTGGGGGTGGCCGCGACTTGCCTGCCGGCCGCCGGCCAGTCCCCGCCGGCGACCGTGGGCGATCTCAAATCGCGTCCGGTGGAGATCCATCGTGATACGCCCGCGAGCCCGAACGTCAACAAGGCGATGGAGAACTACCGCCGCTTCCTCGAGCTGCAGAACACCGACCCGAAGCTGCGCGCGGAGGCGATGCGCCGGCTCGGCGATCTGAACCTCGATGCCGGCGAGCTGCAGCGCATGGAACAGGAAGTCACGGCGCAGGACCTGCAGGGCGCCGAGGCGATCCGCCTCTACACGACACTGCTCAAGGGCTACCCCGAGTATCCGCGCAACGACCAGGTGCTCTATCAGCTGGCGCGCGCCTACGAGGTCACCGGGCAGCCGGATCCGGCCCTGCATGCGCTCGACCAGATCGTATCGCGCTACCCGAACACCCCGCAGCTCGCCGAGGTGCAGTTCCGACGCGGGGAGCTGCTCTTCTCGGCCAAGCGCTACCCGGAGGCCGAGCAGGCGTACGAGGCCGCGATCGCCCGGGGTCCGCAGTCGGGCTTCTACCAGCAGAGCCTCTACAAGCACGGCTGGTCGCTCTTCAAGCAGGGACGCTCGGATGACAGCCTCCCGTCCTTCGGCAGGGTCCTGGATCACCAGCTCGGCACCACCGGCAAGGGACGCACACTCGAGTCTTTGAGGCGCGCAGACCGCGAGCTCGTCGAGGACACGCTGCGGGTCATGAGCATTACCTTCTCCTATAACGAAGGCTCGCAATCGCTCGAGCAGTTCGTCAGCCACACCGGACAGCGCCCCTACACCTATCTGCTCTATCAGCGGCTCGGCGATCTGTACGTGGACAAGCAGCGCTACCAGGATGCGGCGACCACCTACCGCGCCTACGTCGCGCACGATCCCTACAGCGACCAGGCGCCGGATCTCGCCATGGCGGCCATCGAGGCGTATTCCAAGGGCGGGTTCAGCCAGCTGGTGCTCGAGGGCAAGCACGAATTCGTCGAGCACTACAACTTTGACTCGCCGTACTGGAAGGCGCGCAGCAAGGCGGCCAACCCGCGCGTGATCGCCGAGCTCAAGACCAATCTCAAGGACGTGGCCACCTACTTTCACGCCACGGCGCAGAAGAGCGGGCGTACCGAGGACTACCAGGAGGCGGCCCGCTGGTACCGCTCGTATCTCAAGTCCTTCCCCGACGATCCGGATTCCGCTTCCACCAACTACCTTTTGGCCGAGGCGCTGTTCGCGAGTCATGCCTACGCCGATGCGGCCGCCGAGTACGAGCACACCGCCTACGACTATCCGAAGAACGACAAGTCGGCGACCGCGGCGTACGCGGGACTGGTCTCCTACCAGAAGGGCGAGGCGAATCTCGCGGGTGCCGACAAGGATGCCTGGCACCGGCGCGCCACCGACGCCGGGGTGCGCTTCGCGCAGACCTTCCCCGAGCATCCCGACAGCGCCGGCGTCCTGACGCGGGCGGCCGAGGACATCTTCGCCGCCGGCGACCGGCCGCGCGCCATCAGTGTTTCCCAGATGCTGCTGGCGCGGCAGCCGCCGGTCGATGCCGCCAAGCAGCGCATCGCCTGGACCATCATCGCTCAGTCGAATTTCGATCAGGGCGACTATGCGCACGCCGAGCCCGCTTATCTTCAGGCGCGTGCCCTTGCCGCGGGCGATGAGAAGATGCGTGCCGATCTCACTGAGCGCCTGGCGGCATCGGTCTACAAACAGGGCGAGGCCAAGCAGAAGGCGGGCGATGGTGCCGGTGCGGTCGAGGATTACCTGCGCGTGGCGCGCGTGGCACCGGAGTCGAAGATCCGCTCCAACGCGGAGTACGACGCCGCGGCGCAGCTCATCCAGCTCAAGAGTTGGGACCGCGCCATCACAGTACTGGAGGGCTTCCGCCGCGACTTTCCCTCGAGCCCCTTGTCCGCGGACGTGACGCGCAAGCTCGCCGTGGCTTACGGCGAGGCCAACCGCCCGGGCGAGGCCGCCGGGGAATTCGAGCGCATCGCGGCAACCGGCACGGAAGAGCCGGGCGTGCGGCGCGAGGCGCTGCTGCGCTCGGCGGATCTCTACGCCAAGGCCGGAAACCAATCCAAGGCCGTGGCGATGCTCGAGAAGTTCGTGCAGACAAATCCCACGCCCGTCGGGGATGCGGTCGAGGCGCGCCAGAAGCTGGCCGACTATGCCGCGAAGGGCGGCGATACGGCGCGGCGCGACTACTGGTACCGGCAGATCATCAGCGCCGATGCCCAGGCCGGCGCGCAGCGCACCGAGCGCACCCATTACCTCGCGGCGAAAGCGCAACTGGCGCTGGCCGCGCCGGCGCGCGATGCCTTCCGCGCGGTGCGCCTCACCGCGCCACTGAAGAAGAGCCTGGTGGAGAAGCGCCGTGCGCTGGAAGCGGCGATGGATGGCTACAAGGCCGCGGCCGACTACCAGGTTGCCGAGGTGACGACTGCCGCGACCTACGAGATGGCGGAGCTCTACCGCACGCTGGCGCACGACCTGATGAGCTCCGAGCGGCCGCCGAAGCTCAAGGGCGATGCGCTGGACGAATACAATTCGCTCCTCGAGGAGCAGGTGTTTCCCTTCGAGGAGCAGGCGATCAAGGCGCACGAGCTGAACGCCGCGCGCGCCAAAGAGGGCCTGTATGATGAATGGGTGCGCAAGAGCTTCGCGGCGCTCGCCGAGCTCAAGCCCTCCCGCTACGGCAAGACGGAGCTGACCGAGGATGTGGTCGCAAAGCTCGAGTAAACGCGCGGGGCGCGCCGCGCGCACGAGCGTGGCCGGCCGGCCCGCGCTGAGTGCGCTCGCCCTGGCATTGCTCCTCGGCGGCTGCAGGTCGGCGCCCAAGCCAGAGCCCGTGAAGCCGGCGCCGGTCGCGGCCGCGACTGCGACGAGCTCCGCAACCAGGCCCGGCGCGGGAACCCCGGCGACCGCGACGGCCGCGCCCGCGATGACCGCGCCCGCAACCCTCGGCGCTCCCGCCGCCGCTGCTGCCCCGCCGCCGGTGCCACCGGCCGCCGCGAGCGATTTCTCGCGTGCCGTCCGCTATATGCGCGCCGGCAACGCCATCGAGGCCGAGCTCGGCTTCAAGCAGATCGCACTCGAATACCCGCAGTTCGCAGCTCCGCTGGTGAACCTGGGCATCCTCTATCGCAAGAGCAATCGGCTCGAGGAGTCCGAGCAGGCACTGAAGAGCGCGGTCGCGCACGAGCCTTCGAGCGCTGCCGCCTGGAGCGAGCTCGGCGTCACCCAGAGGATGCGCGGGGAGTTCAAGGAGGCGGCGGCCTCCTATGAGGAAGCGATCAAGGTCGACCCGCAGTTCGCCCCTGCCTGGCGCAACCTCGGCGTGGTGTCGGATCTCTATCTCGGGGATCCGGGGCGCGCTCTCACGGCGCTGTCGCGCTACCAGGAGCTGACGGGCGAGGAGAAGCCGGTGAGCGGCTGGATTGCGGAGCTGCGCCAGCGGCTGGGGCTCCCGTCGATCAAGCGCCCGGAGGCGACGCAGCCGGCGCCGGCCTCCGCGCCCGAAGCTGCCCCGGCGGCCGCACCGGCGGCGGCTCCGGATGGCGCTGCGCCAAAGGCACCCGTGAGTCCGCCACCCCCGCCTGGGGCGGTTGCCGCTGATCCCGCGCCCGCGCATCCCGGAGCAGGAGGCTGATCATGCGAACCCTCTTTCTGACGATGCTGCTGGTGGTATCGGCCAGCGCCGCCTCACAGCAGCCGCCGGCCGCAGCGCCGCGTGCGCCGGCATCTGCGGTCGCTCCCCCACCCGAGCAACTCGAGCCCGCCGTCGACACGACGGCGACGAGCTCCCCGCCGGCCGAGGCGTCACAACGGCAGCCTTCCGCAAGCCGCGAGCCTGCGAGAGCGGGCGCGGTGAGTGCGCCGGCCCCGCCGCCCAAGGCGCGGGCCAAGGGGCCCGACCGCGTTGAGCTCGAGACGACCGACATCACCGGCAACCGCGAGCTGCCGAAGGTCCTGTATATCGTGCCGTGGCGGCGCTCCGACCTCGGGGATCTCGTCGGCAAGCCACCCAACAGCCTGCTGGACGATGTGTTGCAGCCGATCGATCGCGAGGTATTCCTGCGCGAGAATCGCTATTACGATGCGGTCAAGCCGGATGCGGCGACCGGTCGACCGGGCGCAGTGCCGGGTTCTGGCGACAAGCCTTGAAACCCTGGCCTGTGCCGTTCAAGGATGAGAGCTGGGTCGCAGCTTTTTCGCCATATGTCATTCAGTTTTCACGTGCTTGCGTCCCCGTGTGGGGGGGCTTCTTGACCGGGAGAGTCAGATGCAGTTCTGGAATCTGATCGTGCGTTTCTTTCAGGGCGGCGGGGACTTCATGTACCCGATCGCCATCGTGTTCGTGGTGGGTCTGGCGATCGCCCTCGAGCGCTGGATCTACCTGACGGCGGCCGCCACGAGCAATCGTGGCCTGTGGAACGAGATCGTGCCGCTGCTCTCGCAGGGCAACTTCCGCGGCGTCGCGCAACTGACCTCGAAGTCCTCATCGGCCATCGGGCACATACTCAATTACGGCCTGGCGCGCATTCAGTCGGCCCGCCGGCGCGATGACATCGAGAAGGCGATGGAAGAGAGCCTGATGGAAGTGGTGCCGCGGCTCGAGAAGCGTACCCATTACCTCGCGACCTTCGCCAATCTCGCGACACTCCTGGGCCTGCTCGGCACGGTCATGGGTCTGATTCGCGCCTTCGCCGCGGTCGCGACCGTGAATCCGGCCGAAAAGGCCAACCTGCTCTCGGCCAGCATCTCGGTGGCGATGAACTGCACCGCCTTTGGCCTCATGACCGCGGTGCCGCTGCTGTTCATCCACGCGTGGCTGCAGACCAAGACCACCGACGTGATCGACAGCCTGGAGATGGCGTCGGTGAAGTTCCTGAACGCCATCACCGAGCGGCAGACGGCGCCCGCGGCGGCCTGAGCCGCCCGGCGCCCACGCCACCCGCGTCCCGCACGGTCGAACACACCGCATGCGCCGCTCGTACGAGATCCGCAAACTGGAGCGCCACGCGCGCAAGCCGGCGGAGCTGCTGCTCGTGCCGATGATCGACATCTTCACGGTGTTGGTCACGTTTCTGCTGATGACCGCGGTGTTCTCCCGCACCGTGATCCTGCAGCTGAACCTGCCGCCGCCGAATACGACGTGGAAGGAGCCGCCGCCGGGCCTGCAGCTCGAGGTGATGGTGCGCAAGGATCTGCTGCAGGTCGCCGACCGCAACACGGGGCCGCTCGCCACTTTCCCCAACACCGCGGCCGGCTATGACTACGACAACCTGACCGAGTACCTCAAGCGCGTGAAAGCGAAATTCCCCGACAAGACCGACGCCAGCATCCTGCTCGAGACGGATACTCCGTACGACACGCTGGTGCAGGTCATGGACCGCGTGCGGGTGTTCGAAGCAGGGCAGGGGATCAACACCGTGCAGGCCGAGCTCTTCCCCGATATCTCGATCGGCGATGCGCCATCGACCACCGAAGCCCCCGGGGGCACACCGAGCGCCGCCGCGCCATCCGCGGCTCCCGCCCCGCACGGAGGCCGCTCATGAGCATGTCGAACCGCGCGCGCCGCATGGCGCAGCATCATCTGCGGCACAAGGCAGACGCGCAGCTCAATCTCATCCCGCTCATCGACATTCTGTCGGTGATGGTGGCGTTTCTGCTGGTGTACTCGACCGAGGTCGAGGTGATTCAGAACTCCAAGGGGATCGAGATCCCGCAGTCGATTGCGCAGACCGCACCGAAGCAGTCGGTGGTGGTGATGATCACCCGCGACGACCTGTTCGTGCAGGGCGAATACATCGCGACGGTGAAGGAAATTCAGTCGGCAGCGGGACCTCTGATCGCCCCGCTGAGCGCCGCTCTCAAGCGTCCGATGCTGGTGGGACAGACCGTCACTGAGCAGGACATCTCGCAGCGCGAGATCACCATCATGGCGGACAAGGCGCTGCCCTACGAGGTCCTCAAGCGCGTCATGCAGACCTGCACCGACGCCGATTACGGCAAGATCTCCCTCGCCGTCATCCAGAAGGAAAAGCCGGTCGCGGCCGGCCAGGTGAAGACGGGTTAGCGCGCGCATGATTCTCGCCCCGTACTACCGCGAATACGAGCTGCCCTGGGAGGGCGACCCGGAGTCGACCGAGCGTTTCCGCAAGATCCTGCGGGTGCTGCTCATCATCCTGGTGGTGCTCGGGATCCTCTTTCCGCTGCTGCCGACGCCCAAGCGCGAGGTGGCGCAGGACATTCCGACCCGGCTCGCGAAAGTGATGCTCGAGAACAAGCCGAAGCCGCCGCCCCCGCCGCCCAAGCCCGTCGAGCAGCCGAAGATCGAGCCCAAACTGGCGATGGTGAAGCCGCCGCCGCGTCCGATCGACCTGAAGGAGCTGGCGCACCGCAAGGCTGAGAAGCAGCTGAACCAGGTGAAGGATGAGCTCGCGGATCTTCGCGAGCAGATGGACCTGACGCCGCTGCAGACCAAGAATCTCTCCGGCTCGGTCGGCGCGGATTCGCACGCCGAGCGCTCACTCATCACCTCGCGGGTAGGCGCGGGCTCCGGCGGCATCACCTCCGCCAATGCCAGCCGCGGCTTCGGCACGGGCGCGGGCTCGCTCACCGGGCACACGGCGACCGCGGTCAATTCCTCGGTCGCGCTCGCGAGCGCCGCCAACCGCAACGTGCACTCGGGCGGCGGTGGCAAGCCCGCGCGCTCGCCCGAGGAGATCGCGCTGGTCTTCGACCGCAACAAGGGCCGCATTTACAGCCTCTACGCGCGCGCGCTGCGCGACAACGCGGAGCTGCAGGGCAAGCTGGTGCTGGAGTTCACCATTGCGCCGAACGGCACGGTGACCGAGTGCCGGGTCGTCTCGAGCGAGCTCAAGGACCCGGAGCTCGAACGCAAGATCGTGGCGCTGGTGCGGCTGTTCCAGTTCCAGGCCGAGGACGTCGACGCCGTCACCGCCACCAAGCCGATCGACTTTTTCCCCACCTCGGCCTAATCTCGCCCCTCAGCGTTCGTCGAAATGAGGCAGCCATGAACCTCAATTCCGAAATCGAATTCTTCGGCGACCTGCGTACCGTCGACAAGGCGCGGCTGCTGAACCTGTTCCTGCACGAGCTGGCGGAAGAGGCGCGCGGCACCTATGGCCCGGGCGCCGAGCAGGTCCAGGACGGCGCCCACCTGCGCTTCGTCAACGAGCTCGTGTTCCGCCTGACGCGCGTCGTCGAGCAGCTGCTCGCCGAGGATGCGACGCGGCCGGCGGACGACGTGGTGCTGCGGATGCTGCTCACTCCGCGGGCCGACAAGGTCGCCGAACGGCTGGTGTTCAACGCCTACGGACGAGCTATCCAGGGCTTCGAGAGCTACGACACCACGGTGCTGATGGGGCCGTAAGAGCCCCGCAGGGCATTACCATGAAGCTTAGGTCTGTGCGCCGGCTGCCGGCAGCCGCGCTGCTCCTCTTTACCCTCCCACTGCTGCCTGCATTCGCGTCCGCTGCCCCGCAGATCCTGCTGCGGCCCGCCGCGGTGTGGACCGCCGGCGAGCCGCTGCATGAGGGCTGGGTGGTGCTCACCGACGGCGCGCGCATCGCCGCCGTCGGTCCGCCGGGCGCGGTGCGCTCGCCCGCCGGAACCGAAGTGATCGAGCTGCCCGGGGCGACGCTGCTTGCGGGACTCATGGACATTCACTCGCACCTGCTGCTGCATCCCTACAACGAGACGCTCTGGAACGACCAGGTGATGAAGGAGCCGGTGCCCTACCGCACGCTCCGTGCGGGCGTGCAGGCGCGCGCCACGCTCATGGCCGGCTTCACGACGCTGCGCGATCTCGGCACCGAGGGAGCCGACTACGCTGATCTCTCGCTCAAGCGTGCGATCGAGGAGGGTCTGATCGAGGGCCCGCGCCTCTTCGTCGCCACGCGCGCCATCGTCGCCACCGGCAGCTATGGCCCCGCGCCGCGCGCTTTCCGGCCCGATGTCTGCTGCACGCCGCAGGGGGCGCAGGAGGCGAGCGGTATTCCCGAAGTGATCCGCGCGGTGCGCGAGCAGGCCGGACGCGGCGCCGACTGGATCAAGGTGTACGCCGACTATCGCTGGGGACCGGGGGGCACGCAGCAGCCGACCTTCAGCGGGGAAGAGCTCAAGGCGCTCGTCGAGACGGCGCATACGTCGGGACGCCCGGTGGCGGCCCATGCGGCCACCGCCGAGGGCATGCGGCGCGCAACACTCGCCGGGGTCGATACCATTGAGCATGGTTTCAACGGCACGCCCGAGGTCTTCCGTCTCATGGCCGAGCGCGGGGTGGCTTATCTGCCGACCCTCACCGCGGAAGAAGCCTACGGGGAGTATTTCGAGCACTACGTGCGCGGGTCGAGCCCGCCGACGCCGGGAATGCTCACGGCTGCGCAGGCCTTCCGCACCGCTCTCAAGGCCGGGGTCACCATCGGCTGCGGGAGCGATGTGGGTGTATTCACCCACGGCACCAACTACCGGGAGCTCGAGTGGATGGTGCGCGACGGCATGAGCCCGCTCGCCGCCCTCACCGCCGCGACCGCCACCGACGCGAAGATCCTGCGCCGCGAGTCCGACCTCGGGCGGGTGCGCGCGCAGATGCTGGCGGATCTCGTCGCGGTGAGCGGCAATCCGACCGAGGACATCAGCGCCATCGAGCACGTGGTGCTCGTGATGAAGAATGGCGTCATTTACCGGCGCCCCTGAGCCGTTGCGCTCGCGCTGCGGGACCTGTCATGAAGGAATTCATCGGACGCCTGATTGCTTACGTGTTCCTCGGTAGCTTCTGCATCGCAGGTCCCCTGGTCCTGATGCTCGGCGTCGGTAAGGGAGTGCAGCGCGCCGCGCTGGTCATCTCCGGGCTCGAGGCGCAAGCCACGGTGATCGGAGCCCAGGCGATGGGGTCCTCGCGAGTCAGCTATGCACCCGTGTTCCGGTTCACGGCGAGCGATGGGCGCAGCTACACCGTCAGCTCCGATCTCTACGGTAAGGAATCGGCCATCCGGTTTGGCGAGCGGATCCGCGTGCTGTATTGGCCCGAGCATCCCGAAGCAGCACGCATCGATGCCTTCGCGCCGCTCTGGACTTTTCCCCTGGTGGCCGGTGTAGTCGGTGGGGCTTTCTGCGTCGTACCGGCAATCGTGGGGGTGGCCTGGATGCGACGGCGGGCCGCCGCGCTCACCCCGGACAAACGCGAAGCGGCCCGCATCGCCGCCGACAAGGTGAGTCGCGGATTGCGCCGGACGCTTGGCGTGGTGCTCATCGGGGCTGGAGCGCTGCTCCTGGCCCTGGGCTTGGGAGTCGTTTCGACCGGCAGCAGCGTCAATGACTCGCATCTGCTGACCGCGACGATGGGCGTGCTCCTGATTGCTTCGGGTGTGCAGGTTGGCCAGTGGGTGGCCATGGACAGCCGCCTCGCCGGCGTTTTTGGCAGCCTCGTCATAACCTCGCTCGCGGTCATGTTCGGGTGGGTAGCCATCTATGGGGACGCGGCGAATTTCCATGCCAGCGCGAGTGTCGGTGGGGCGGCGGTGGCTTCGGGCGGGGGCTCTGCCGCGCCGGCGCGCATCGCGTTCTCCGTGGCATCGGGCCTCACCGGGCTCGCCTCGCTGTGGACGTGGAGCCGGGTTTTCCGGTCCCGTGATCGATAACGAGCTGAAGGGGTCCCACATGCGCCGCATTGCGTTGTTAGTGCTGCTATCAAGTGTCGGCAGCTGCTCTGCCATGGCCTTCGCGGGCGAGGCTGGCTGGCGCGAGACGGTGCGGCAGTTTGCGGCTCAGCACTTCAAACATCCGGCCTGGGGTTACTCCCACTCGGTGCGCGACTACGAGCTGGCGCGCGCGTTGGCTGCCGCCGATCATGTCACGCTCGATGATGATGTGCTCTTCGCGGCGGCCTACTTGCACGACATGGCTGCGTTCGCTCCCTGGGACCGCGAGAAGGAGGGCATCAATCACGCCGATGAGGGCGCACGCGTGCTCGACACGGTCCTCAAGGACACCGACTTTCCTTCGGCGAAGATCGATGCAGTCAGAAATGCGATTCGCACTCATATGTTCGATCGCAAGCCCACCGGGGCCGAGGCCGTCTATCTGCACGACGCCGACGCGCTCGACTGGCTGGGAGCCATTGGAGTGGCGCGCGTGATGGCCCTCGTCGATCCGAACGGCGCCGACCCGGATGGCCCGAAGGCGGTCAGGATGCTCGAGCGCAATCTCGCGCGGGTGCCGGACGGGGTGGTCTCGCCCGCGGCCCGCCAGCGACTGCCGGCTCTCAAGCGTGAGCTATCGGACTTTCTCGAGAATCTTCGGCGGGAAACCGACGGATATCGCACCTTATAGCCCGGCGCGAGCGGCGCGGGTGGCTCACGCAGTCCCCGCTCGCCGGCGCAGCGTCACATGGATGGCGCGTTCGCCGGCGACCTGGCTCGCGCATTCATAGCCGAGCGCCGGCAGGTCGAGACCCTGGAACAGATGCTCGCCGGCGCCGAGCAGCACCGGCCGGACGGCCAGATGCATCTCGTCGATGAGGCCCGCCCGCAGATACTCGCGCACGCTCGCCACGCCGCCGCCGAGGCGCACGTCGCGGCCACCGGCCGCTGCGCGCGCCGCCTCGAGCGCTGCATGGATCCCTTGCGTCACGAAGCGGAATTCCGTGCCGCCTGCCATGGCGAGCGGAGCGCGGGCGTGATGGGTCAGGACGAACACGGGCGTGTGATAGGGAGGCTCATCGCCCCACCAGCCGCGCCAGCTCTCATCGGGCCACGGGCCGCGCACCGGACCGAACATGTTGCGCCCGAGGATCCACGCGCCGATGTTGTCGAAGCCGCGCGCGGCCCAGCCGTCGTCGACACCAGCCTCGCCACCGTCTTGCAGTCCGTGCATGCGGCGCCAGGTTTTCGAATTGAAGAACCACTCCATCAGCTCGGGGCCGCGGACGCCGAGCGGGTGCTCGAGAGACTGATGCGGGCCCGCCCCGTAGCCATCGAGAGAGATCGCAAAGCTTCGAACGACCAGTCTGCTCATGTGCCCCCCGCCAGCCGCGCGAGCGCCTCACCGGTGAGCCGGTACGTGGTCCAGTCACTCTGATCGATCGCCCCGAGGCTGCGATAGAAACCGATCGAGGGCTCATTCCAGTCGAGCACCGCCCAGTCGAGGCGTGCGCAGCCGCGCTCGAGCGCGGTGCGTGCCAGCCAGGCCAGCAGTCGCTTGCCGGCGCCGAGACCGCGCGCCTCGGGACGCACATAGAGATCCTCGAGGTAGATCCCGGGCTTGCCCATGAAGGTCGAGAAATTGTGGAAGTAGAGCGCGAAGCCGACG
>DATGJR010000105.1:0-2315 GCA_035295065.1 Steroidobacteraceae bacterium | reverse complement strand
ATCTCGCCAACGGCGTCACCAGCGCGCGCGACATGGCGAACGACACCGACGAGTTCCTCGAGCGCGTGGCGCGTTTCGATGCCGGCACCGAGCTCGGTCCGCGGGTCTGGAAGTCGGGCATCATCGACGGCACGGGCCCCTACGCCGGGCCGACCAGGATGCGCATCGACACCGCGGCGCAGGCGGTCACGGACGTCGACTGGTACGCCGACCACGGCTACAGCCAAATCAAGATCTATTCCTCCATCCCCCCGCCCATCGTGCCGGTGATCGCCGCCGAGGCGCACGCGCGCGGGCTGCGCGTCAGCGGGCACGTGCCGGCGTTCATGAGCGCCGAGCAGTTCGTCGCCGCCGGGGCGGATGAGATCCAGCACCTCAACTTCATCGTGCTCGACTTCCTGTACCCGCAGGTGCAGGAGACGCGCAACATGAACCGCTTCACCGAGGTCGCCGCGCACGCCCGCGACTTTCCACCGGACCGGCCGGTGGTGCGGGATTTCATCGCCTATCTCGCCCGTCACCACACCGTGCTCGATCCGACCCTCAACGTCTTCGAGGCGCAGTTCTGCGGGGACGCGGCCGCCGTGACGCCGGGGCTCGAGGCGATCGCGCCGCGCATGCCGCCGCAGGTGCGGCGTGGGCTTCTGTCCGGGGCGCTCGCGGTGCCGAAGGGCGAGGAGGCGGCGTACCGCGAGGCGCTGCCCGCGATGCTCACGCTCCTCAAGGCGCTGCATGAGGCCGGAGTCACGATCATTCCCGGCACCGACTCGATGGCGGGCTACGAGCTGCACCATGAGCTCGAGCTCTATGCGCGCGCCGGCATTGCGCCCGCCGAGGTCCTGCGCATGGCGACCCTCACCTCGGCGCTGGTCGTCGGCGCCAACGGCGAGCGCGGCGTGATCGCCCCGGGCAAGCTCGCCGATCTCATACTCATCGATGGCGATCCGAGCGTGCACATCGCGGACATCGACCGCATCGACCTGGTGATGAAGGGCGGGCGGATCTACGACCCGGCACGTATCGAGGCCGCGCTCGGCATCGCCCGCGCGCATCGCGAGGCTCCATGAAATACCTCCACACCATGGTGCGCGTCACCGATATCGACGCGAGTCTGCGTTTCTACTGCGACGCGCTCGGACTCAAGGAGCTGTCGCGCAAGGATTACCCGCAGGGGCGTTTCACGCTGGTGTTCCTCGCAGCCCCGGGAGATGAGAGCGCGCAGGTCGAGCTGACGCACAACTGGGACCCCGAGAGCTACGGTGGCGGCCGCAACTTCGGCCACCTCGCTTATCAGGTCGAGGACATCTACGCCACCTGCCAGCGCCTCCGGGACCACGGAGTCACGATCCTGCGGCCGCCGCGCGACGGGCGCATGGCCTTCGTGCGCTCGCCCGACAACATCTCGATCGAGCTGCTGCAGAGGGGCACGGCGCGAGAGCCGGCCGAGCCCTGGAAATCCATGCCGAACACCGGTAGCTGGTAGCGGGCCGACGGTCGAGCACGGATGAAGACGCTTCCGAGCCTGCTGATCGCGGCCATCTTTGCGACGCTGACTTTTGCGGTGTGGGCCTATCTCAACCGGCCCACCCGCGAGCCGCCATGGCCGGCGCGCATCCAGGGCTTCGCCTTCTCGCCCTTCCGGGCCAACGAGGACCCCACTCACTTTCAGATGCCGACCGACGCGGAGATCGACGCGGATCTGGCGCTGCTCGAGGGCAAGGTCAACGCGGTGCGCACCTACTCGGTGGGTTCGACGCTCGCCGACGTGCCTGAGCTCGCCGACCGCCACGGACTCAACGTGGCCCTCGGTGCCTGGCTCGATAGCCACCTCGACAAGAACGAAGAGCAGCTGAAGACGGCGATCGAGCTGGCGAGCTCGCACCAGAACGTGGTGCGCGTGCTGGTCGGCAACGAGGTGCTGCTGCGCGGCGATCTGCGTCTGGAGGAGCTGGAGAAATACCTCGACCGCGCGCGCGCCGCGCTCGGTCAGCCGGTCGGCACTGCCGAGACCTGGAACACCTGGCTCACGCACCCCGAACTCGCCCAGCACGTCGACTTCATCGGCGTGCACCTGCTGCCCTACTGGGAGGGAGTACCGGTCGATGAGGCGGTCGAGTACTCGTTCGCGCAGTTCAAGCGGCTGCAGCAGACCTTCCCGCACAAGCCGATCGTGATCGCCGAGATCGGCTGGCCGAGCCGCGGCCGCACGCATGAGTCGGCGGTCGCTTCCGTTTCCAACGAGGCGCTGTTCCTGCGCCGCTTCCTGGTTCGTGCGCAGAAGGAGCAGGTCACCTATTACGTGATGGAGGCCTTCG
>DATGJR010000104.1:0-6797 GCA_035295065.1 Steroidobacteraceae bacterium | reverse complement strand
GGCTTCGGCGCGGCCTGCGAGCTCGCCGCGCGCGAGTTGGCCACGGAAGCCCCGCGGCTGCTCGCGCTGCGCGAGCGGCTGTGGCACTCGCTGAGCGCGGTGGGCGGCGTGCACCTGAACGGGGCGGGCGCACCGCGGCTCCCCGGCATCCTCAACGTCTCTTTCGAGGGTGTCGAGGGCGAGAGCCTCGTGGCGGGGCTCGGCGGGCTTGCGGTTTCGACCGGTGCCGCGTGCAACTCAGCCTCCGCGGAGGCGTCTTACGTACTGCGGGCCCTGGGGAGGGATGCGCTGCTCGCGGGCAGCTCGCTGCGCTTCAGCCTCGGGCGCTTCACGGAGAGCGCCGACGTCGACTTGGCTGGCGCGGCCGTGCGGCACGAAGTCAGTCGCCTGCGGGCGCTGTCGCCCGCCAGCAGCGCGCCACCGGGACCGGGGTGGGTGAGCGGGGAAGCGGGCGGCCCGGGAGAGGAGACCTGGGTGCGCTTTCACCTGCTCGTAAGCGGCGACACTGTGAAAGATGCACGGGTCCAGGCTTTTGGCTGCCCGCATACTTTGCAGGTGGCCGCGTGGCTCTCCGCCCAGCTGCCGGGGCGGTCCCGGTCGGCCTTGCAACCCGGGAGGCCAGCGGAATGGGCCGAGAGCCGTTCGGTACCGCTGGAGAGGCTCGGGCGGCTGCTGGTGATCGAGGACGCGCTGAAGGCCTGCCTCTTGCAGTGGCCATAAGCGGTAGAATATCGAGGGTCGATGGCCATCTCACTGACTGAATCCGCTGCCAACCGCGTGAAGAGCTTTCTCGCGGCCCGTGGCAGCGGCATCGGATTGCGTCTTGGAGTCCGCAAGACCGGCTGCTCGGGCTTCGCCTACGTGGTGAACTACGCCGACGGGCCACAGCCGGGCGACACCGTCTTCGAGGACCGCGGCGTGCGCGTGTTCGTGGACGCCGGAAGCCTCACTCTCGTCGACGGGACCATCGTCGACTTCGTGAAACAGGGGCTGAACGAAGCCTTCCGCTTCCGCAATCCGAACGTCAAGGGCGAGTGCGGCTGCGGGGAGAGTTTCTCCGTCTGAGTCCCGCGCTGCCGCCCGGCGGCGCGTTGCGCCCAAAAAGCCTTACCAAACCGCAACTTCCGGCGCCCCGTAAATTGCGGGCCTGGCGGCTGCCAAGGTAAACTTCCGCGCTTAACCTGCGGAGGTACCCATCGAATGGCGCTCGAGCGCACCCTGTCCATCGTCAAGCCAGACGGCGTCCGCGGCAATCTCGTCGGCGAGGTGTATCGACGCTTCGAGAAGGCCGGACTTTCCATCATCGCCGCTCGCATGATGCATCTGTCGCAGCGCGAGGCCGAGGGCTTCTACGCGGTGCATCGCGAGCGGCCGTTCTTCAAGGATCTGGTGCGCTACATGAGCTCAGGTCCCGTGATCGTGCAGGTGCTGGAAGGCGATAACGCCATTGCGCGCAACCGCGACCTGATGGGCGCGACCGATCCGAAGAAGGCCGCTCCCGGTACGATCCGGGCCGATCTCGCCGCGAGCATCGAGCAGAACGTCGTGCACGGCTCGGATGCGCCCGATACGGCCGCGCGCGAGATCGCCTATTTCTTCAGCACCACGGAACTGCATTCGCGCAGCTGAGCGCTTCCCATGAGCTCCTCCGTCACCGAACGTACCAACCTGCTGGGCCTCACCAGGCCGGCGCTGGAGGCGTTCGTGTCGCAGCTCGGCAGCCGGCCCTTCCGTGCGCGCCAGCTCATGACGTGGATCTACAAGCGCGGCGTCGCCGATTTTGCCGCGATGACGGATCTCGCCCGCGACTTTCGCAGCCGTCTCTCCGAGCAGGCCGAGGTACGGCCGCCGCAGATCGTCCGCGTGCAGCGCTCGAGCGACGGCACGGTGAAATGGCTCCTGCGGGCCGATGAGACCCAGGCCTTCGAGATGGTGTTCATTCCCGAGCCCGACCGCGGCACGCTCTGCATCTCCTCCCAGGTGGGCTGCGCGCTCGACTGCTCGTTCTGCTCGACCGCCCAGCAGGGCTTCAACCGCAACCTGAGCACCGCGGAGATCGTCGGCCAGGTATGGCTCGCGAGCGCCGAGCTCGCGCGCGAAGCGGGGTCGGCAGGTGAGCGCCGCGTGACCAACGTCGTGCTGATGGGCATGGGCGAGCCACTCGCCAATTTCCGCAACGTCGTGCCCGCGCTCGATGTCTTCCTCGATGATTTCGGCTGCGACCTGTCGCGCCGTCGGGTGACGCTGTCGACCTCGGGGCTCGTGCCGCAGATCTACCGGCTCGCCGAGGTGAGCAACGTGGCGCTGGCCGTCTCGCTCCACGCGCCCGACGATGCCCTGCGGAACGAGCTCGTGCCGATCAACCGCAAGCACCCGATCGCCGAGCTCCTGCCCGCCTGCTGGCACTACCTCGACGAACAGAACGGCCGCAGCGTCACCTTCGAGTACGTGATGCTCGATGGCGTGAACGATTCCCCGGCACAGGCGCGTGCGCTGGCACGCCTGCTCAAGGGTCATCCCGCCAAGGTCAATCTCATTCCTTTCAACCCTTTTCCCGGCACCCGCTACGCGCGCTCGCCCGCTCCCGTGATCCAGCGCTTCCGGGACGAGCTGCTGCAGCGAGGCGTGCTCGCCACCGTGCGGCGCACCCGCGGCGAGGATATCGACGCGGCCTGCGGTCAACTGGCCGGAAGGGTCATCGATCGCACCACCGTGCGTCTCGGTGACAAGGTCATCGGCGTCGCCGTACAGGCATGAGCAACACGTGAACAAGATCCAATCCCGCGCGCGACTGGCGCTTACCGCATTCGCCGCGCTGACTCTCGGAGGCTGTGCGAGCAGCACCCGCCCGCTCCACATGGCCAATGAGCGCGAGGCCGCCGCCGACAACGTGCAGCTAGGCATCCAGTACATGAACCAGGGCGATCTCGCGGTCGCCAAGCTCAAGCTCGATCGGGCGCTCTCCGAGGATTCGAGCAACGCCAACGTCCACACCGCGCGCGCAATGCTGTTCGAGCGCATGCACGACCCGGTGAAGGCCGACGAGGAGTTTCGCACGGCGCTCAAGCTCGCACCGCACGACCCCGACGTCGTCAACAACTACGCCGTGTACCTCTGCCAGAACGGCCGCACCGACGAGGGCGTCAAGCGCTTCCTCGAAGCCGCGCACAATCCGCTGTATCGCACGCCGCAGGCGGCGTACACCAACGCCGGCGTGTGCCTGCGGGCGGCCAAGCGCGACGAGGAGGCGCGCAGCAACTTCAACGCCGCGCTGCAATTGCGGCCGAACTTCGCCGAGGCCGCCTACCAGCTCGCCAGCCTCGATTTCGATCAGGGGCAGCTCGCGCCGGCGCGCGCCCGGATCGACAGCTACATGGGCACCTACGATGCAACCCCGGACCTGCTGCTGCTCGGTTTCCGCGTGGCGCGCAAGCAGGGCGATGCGGTCGGCGCGCAGCGCTACTCGCGTCGGCTGAGGCTCGACTACCCCGGGTCGGCCCAGGCGCGCTCGCTCGATAATCCCGGTTGAGCCCAATGACCACGAGTGAGGCTGGCGGCGAAGCGCGCTGCGGCATCGGCACACGGCTGCGGCGAGGCCGTGAGACCCGCGGCCTCACCGTGTTGCAGGCCGCCGAGAAGCTGCACGTCGACGCGCGCATCCTCGAGTCGCTCGAAGCGGAGGACTTCGCGGCTCTCGGGGCACCGGTGTACGCACGAGGGCACCTGCGTCGTTACGCCGACCTCGTGGGCGAGCCCTATGCGGAGCTGCAGAGCCTGTACCCCGCGACCGCCCAGGCAGGGGGACCCGACCTGCGGCGTATCCCGCGGGGCGAGCCCGACCGCCGCTCCCCGCGCATGGTGCTGCTGGCGCTCGTGGTGCTGCTCGGCTTCGCCATCGCCGGGCTTCTCTGGTGGCTGCTCGCGCTGCCGGCGACGAAGGCGCAACCGGTGTCGGCGCGATCTGTCAGGAGCGCCTCGGCCGAGCAGCTCATGACGGCGATCGATGCGCAGGTGGCGGCGCGAGGCGCGCCTGCCGCCATCGCCGGGGAGGCACGGCTGGCACTGAAGTTCTATGGCATCAGCTGGGCCGAGGTGACCGATGCCTCGGGCCGGCGTCTCTTCGAGGGACTGAACGCGCCCGACAGCGCGCGCACCCTGTCCGGCACGCCCCCGCTGCGGGTGGTGATCGGCAATGCGCCCGGGGTCAGGGTACAGCTCAACGGCACCCAGGTGGCGCTCGAGGGACTCCTGCGCCGCGACGGCACGGCGCGCTTCATGATCGATGGCAGCGGGCACGCCGCGCCGCTGCCGCCGCTGGTCGCGCACGGAGGCTGAGCTTGAGCGGGGAGGTCCAGTCGGTCCGCGGCATGAACGACGTGCTGCCCGAGGAGATCGGCGCCTGGCAGCACTTCGAAGCGGTCTGCCGCGCGCTGCTCGATTCCTACCGCTATGAGGAGATCCGTGTGCCGGTGCTCGAGCGCACCGAGCTCTTCAAGCGCGCGATCGGTGAGCACACCGACGTGGTCGGCAAGGAGATGTATACCTTCGTCGACCGCGGCGGCGACAGCCTGACGCTGCGGCCGGAGGCCACCGCGGGCATCGTGCGCGCCCTCATCTCCAACCGCCTGCTGCGCGGTCAACGCCACAAGCTCTGGTGCCTGGGTCCGATGTTCCGGCACGAGGCGCCGCAGGCCGGACGCTATCGGCAGTTCTGGCAGGTGGACGTCGAGGCGGTCGGCTGGCCAGGTCCCGACGTCGATGCGGAGCTGATCGCGCTCAGCGCCCGGCTGTGGCAGCGGCTGGGGATCGGCGGCCTCACGCTGCAGATCAACTCGCTCGGCACGAGCGACAGCCGCCGTGTCTACCGCGCCCGTCTGGTCGAGTACTTCGAGAAGCACGCCTCCAGGCTCGATGCCGACAGCCAGCGGCGCATGGGTGGCAATCCGTTGCGCATCCTCGACAGCAAGAATCCCGAGATGCAGGAGCTCATCCGGGGCGCACCACTCCTCACGGAGCATCTGGATGCGGAGTCGCAGGAGCACTTCACGGCGCTGCGCGCAATGCTCGACAGCATCGGCGTCGCCTACGAGGTCAACCCGCGGCTGGTACGCGGCCTCGATTATTACAATCGCACCGTGTTCGAGTGGATCACCGCCTCCAGCGGCGCCCAGAATGCCGTATGCTCCGGCGGCCGTTACGATGGCCTGATCGCGCAACTCGGAGGGGAGGCGACTCCCGCGGTCGGCTTCGCCATGGGGGTCGAAAGGCTGGTGGCGCTGCTCACGGCCTCGGGATCTGCGCCTCGGGCGATGCCTGCGGATGTATACGTGGTCGTCAACGGCGTGCGTGCGGCGGCCGAGGCTCTGCGTATCGTCGAGCGGCTGCGGAGCGAGCGCCCCCGGCTGCGTGTCGATCTCAACCTCGGGGGCGGTAATTTCAAGGCGCAGTTCCGGCGCGCCGACAAGAGCGGGGCGGCGCTCGCGCTCATCGTCGGCGACGATGAGCTCGCCCGTGGCGTACTCGCCGTGAAACCTTTACGCGAGGAACGGGGTCAGAGCGAGTGCCCGATCGACTCCCTGGCCGCGGGCCTGGATGCGGCCCTGGCGGGTCTTTAGGGGAGGCTGAGGAGCGAAGTGAGTGAGCGAGTATCTGTCTGACAAAGAACAATGGGAAGAAATCCGCGGCTGGATCCGTGAGTACGGTCCCTCGGTGATCGCCGGGGTCGCGATCGCCGCCGCCCTCGGTGCCGGCTGGTACTGGTGGAAGGCGCGGATCGACGCCCGGGGCCTGCAGGCGAGCGCGATCTACACTCAGATGATCGACGCCCTCGAGCGCGGCAACCGCGCCGACGCCTTTACGCATCTCGGGGAGCTCGAACGCAGCTACCCCGGGTCGCCCTACGCCGACCAGGCCAAGCTCCTCGCCGCCCGCGTCGAGGTGGAGGCCAACGAGCTCGACAAGGCGGCCCAGGAGCTCAGCTACGTGGCGGAGAAATCCAAGGATCACGGTTTGGCGCTGGTCGCGCGCGAGCGCCTGGCGCGCGTCGAGATTGCGCAGGGCAAGCCCGACCAGGCTCTCGCCACGCTGAACGCCGTCAAGCCTGGCGCCTTTGCCGCGCGCTTCGAGGCGGTGCGCGGCGATGCCTACTATGCCAAGGGCGATTCCGCGGCGGCCCTCAAGGCCTACCGCAGCGCCGCCGGCGCAGCCGATCCGGGCGACAGTGCGCTTCTCAACCTCAAGATCGCCGACCTGGCCGCGACGGCATCTGCATCGGTCCCGGCGACCGCGGCTACCCCCGCACCCGCAGGCCCCGCGAAATAAAACCATGCGAAACCTGACTCGCCCGATCTGCATCGCCGGGCTCCTGCTCATCGTGGCGGCGTGCTCCAAGGACAAGCAGATCGACCAGCCCGCCAAGCTCACCCCGTTCGCCTCGACGCTGCGGGTCGAGCGGCGCTGGAGCGCGACCGTCGGCGACAAGAAGGAGATTCGGCTGCGGCTCGGCCTGGCCCTGTCGGTGGCGGACGGCCGGGTCTATGCCGCGAGTCACAAGGGCGACGTCGTGGCGCTGGATCTCGCCTCGGGGCGCACCGCCTGGCGTACGCGGCTCAAGGCCCCGCTCTCGGGCGGCACCGCGGTCGGCGGCGGAATGGTGTTGATCGGCACGAGCGACGGCCGGCTTTTTGCGCTCGATGCCGCGAAGGGCACGCAGCGCTGGTCGGTGCGCGTCAGCGGCGAGGTGCTCGCGCCCGCGGCGATCTCGGAGCGGCTGATCGCGCTGCGCACCGTCGACGGCA
>DATGJR010000103.1:0-57980 GCA_035295065.1 Steroidobacteraceae bacterium | reverse complement strand
CGTTCACCGCCATACAGGCGATGGTGTCGACGCCCTTGGCGCGAATCTGATCGGCCAGCTGCACGAAGCCAGGCAGGTGCTTGGCATCGCAGGTCGGTGTGAAGGCGCCGGGCACGGAGAACAGCACCACGCGCTTGCCCTTGAAGAGCTCCTCCGAGGAGAGGTCCTTCGGGCCTTCCTTGGTCATGCGCTTGAAGGTCCCCGCGGGCATGCGATCGCCAGCCTTGATAGTCATGTCAGCTCCTCCTTGTCGGCCGCAGCCTTACTTCTCGCGCGCGTGCAGTGCCCACAGGCTCCCGAGCCGCTCGAGAACCGGGTCGCCCTTGACCGCCTTGAAGGACTTCACCGCATCATCCTTGTGGCCGGCCTTGAGCTGCGCGATCCCCAGATCGAGCTGCGTCTCCGCTGGATTTTTCAGCTGACCCTTGGAGACGGCCTTGGTGAACTGATCGACCGCCTTGTCGTACTGACCGTAGCCGAGGTACGCAACTCCCATGGCGCTGTTCTTGGCGCCGGTGGGGGCGGCGTCTGCCTCCTTCGCGGCCTTGTCCAGCGTCGGCTGGTCCGTAGCGGCTTTGCTCTTCGCCTTTTCGAGCAGCCGCTGCGCCTTGTCCTTGTTACGCTGATCGGAAAAGACATTCTTCTCGAAGCCGCGCTGCAGGACGCGCTGGGCCTCACCCGGCGACCCGGCGTCCATCGCCAGCTGCGCCATCTCGATGTAGTCGTCGGCGCTCTTGAGAACGTCGGTATCCAGCATCAAGCGGAAGACCTGCAGCGTGTTGGTATCGCTGTTGGCGGTGTCCTTGATGAGGCCGTAGAGCAGCTGATACCAGTAGTCGGGCTTGGGGTAGTACGTGACCAGCTTTTCCAGCGCCTTGGTGGTGCAGGCGCCATCGTCGAGCTTGACGCAGGAGCTCAGGACCAGCTGCAGGGACTCGTTGGATGGCGTGGCCCCGCTCTTGATGGCCGCATCGACCAGCGCTTCCTCGAAGTGCAGGGTGTTCTTCCAGTCACCCTTGAGGTAGTAGGCCTGGCCAACGATCGTCTTCGTCTCCCCTTCCGCGAAGCCCCCCTTGATGGCGCGCTGCCCGAACTCGATCGCCTTGTCGTAGTTCTTGAGCTGGTAGTTGAGCGCAGCCAGGGCGCGGACTTTCTGCGGCTGGTCGGCCGGCGGCGTGAAGCCGTCGTCGATCTCCGCTTCCATCGCCTTCTCGGCGTCGCCGTAGTCGTTGGTGCGGATGTAGGCGAAGGCCAGCATGTCATTGATCAGGTGCTGATCGTAGGGGGTCTTGCCCGCCGTGCCGTCCGCTTCTTTCAGCTTGGCGATCGCCTCGGAGTATTTCTTGGCGTTGAGATCGTCGTGCGCCTCCTTCAGAGGCTTGGCGAGCTTGGCGCTGTTCTTGGGAGCGTCAGCGGCGAGCGCCGCAGGCGCGAGCAGCGTTGCGGCGAGCAGCGCTGCGCCCATGACCGCAGAGCACACGAAACCAAAAGTGACCTTCATGCTGTGTATGCCTTGTCCTGCCATCAGTCGCTGAATTCGGAAACGTTGACGAAGCCGATCTTCTTCATGTGGTTGCGCTGGGCAGCAGCCAGCACTCTCGCCACGACGTCGTACTTGGCGCGACGATCCGGGCGCAGGTGAATCTCGGGCTGCGGGTCCTTGGCCGCTTCCGTGTGGAAGTAGCTCTCGAGCGTATCCAGGCTCGGGATCGGCGTGCCGTTCCAGACCACCGTGCCATCGAAATCGATCTCCAGATCGATGACCTCGGGCGGAGTCGGTGGTGGCGGTTGATTCTGATTCTGCGGCATGTCGAGCTTTACCGCATGAGTCATGATCGGGAGAGTGATGATGAGGGTGACGAGCAGCACCAGCATGACGTCGATCAACGGCGTCGTGTTGATATCGCACATCTCTTCGCCCCCACCCCCTACCTGCATTGACATGGCTGTGGACTCCTCGAGTGCTCAGCGAGAGCCGCGCACGCCGTGATCGGGCTCGGTCAGGAAGCCGACCTTGACGATGCCGCCGCGCTGGATGGCGTACATCACGCGCCCCACGGCCTCGTAGCGCGCATCTTTGTCGGCGCGGATGTGGATCTCGGGCTGGGGCACCCGCACGGCCGCCTCCTTGATATAGCCGAGCAGCACCTCGCGGTTCGGCATGGACTTGTCGTTCCAGTAGATGTTGCCGGCCCTGTCGACCGCGATGGTGATGTTCTCGGGCTTGGTCTGCGTCGGGATATTCACCGCTTTCGGCAGCTCCAGCGGCACCGTCTTGGTGATCACGGGGATCGTGATGAGGAAGATGATGAGCAGCACCAGCATCACATCGACCAGCGGCGTGGTGTTGATGGTCGCCATCATGCCGCCGCCGCCCTCCGGCTCACCCACTTGCATGGACATCTTCAGCTACTCCTTGAGAGCAGACAGTGCCCGCGACCGCAGCCGCGGGCTTCCAAAGCCTGCCTTCGGCTCACTTGCCGAGCGGCGAGGCCTTGGCAGCAGCCGGGCGCGCACCGCCCGCCGAACCCTCGACCTTCACGCCGCCAACCAGATAGGCATGCAGGTCGCTGGCGAAGTTCCGCAGCGCGTCCTGCAACACCTTGTTACGGCCGAGCAGCCAGTTGTAGCCCCACACCGCGGGCACCGCCACGAACAGGCCGAGCGCCGTCATGATGAGCGCCTCACCGACAGGTCCCGCCACCTTGTCGATGCTCGCCTGGCCGGCGATGCCGATACCGACGAGGGCGTTGAGGATGCCCCACACCGTGCCGAACAGTCCCACGAAGGGCGCGGTCGAGCCGACGGTCGCCAGGAGGCCGAGTCCGCCGTGCAGCTTGCTGTTCACCGAATCAACCGAGCGCTGCAGCGACATGGTGATCCATTCGTGCAGATCGATACGGTCGGTGAGACGGCCATCGTGATGGGAGGCAGCGCGCAGACCGTCCTCGGCGATGCCACGGAAGTCATCGCCCTTCTTCAGCCGGTCGACGCCGTCCTTCACCGAGGGCGCGCTCCAGAACTGCTTGTCGACGTTCCTCGCCGCCTTGCGCAGCTGCCGCTGGTCCCACAGCTTCGTGAGGATCACGTACCAGGAGGCGAGCGACATGAGCAACAGCAGGATGAGCACGGAGCGGGAGACCAGGTCGCCGGTCACCCACAGTGCGCTGAGGCCGTAGGGATTGTTAACGGTTACGCTACCTTGATTTTCCATAGTTTCCTCGAGACAAAAAAACAGCCGCACCCGAGGTGCGGCCGGTGTTCATCGTAGTTGAAACTTGACGTTGAAGTTGACGCACGAGGTGATCGGCTTGCCGTCCTCGGTCGCGGCGATGTACTTGCCGGACCCCGCCTTTGCCAGGCGCACCGCGCCGCCGTCGAGGCGCGCGCTGCCGGAGCTCTTCACGACCGACGGCTCCTCCGTGAGCTTGTTGTCGGGACCCACGCACGCGTGCACGGTGGTGATGCCCTGCTCTTCCAGACGCCGCGAGGCATCCGGGTAGTATTCATCGCTCGAGGGAAAGTTCTTGGAGAACTTGATCCCGGTGGCGGGGCGCGAGGCGACCGGCGGCGGGGCGGCCCTCACCACGTTGGGAGTCACGCGGATCGCGGTGGTGTTCTCCTCCACCGGCATGTTGATTGTCACGTCCGGGGGTGGCACTTCGACGGGCGGCCGCTCGAATTGCGGCGGCGGGGGCGGTGGCGGCGCCTCCTCTTTCTTTACTTCCTCCACGATGTTCGTCTGGATCGGCGGCGCGACCAGCTCGACCGCGCGACGCGCCAGGCCCGTGGCGAGTGCGTAGAGGATGAAGACATGCAGCGCGATTATCGCGATCAGTACTGCGCCGCGGCGCGTCATGAACAGTGAATCGTGAGCTATGGTGGCCATGTGCGATGAAGATGTGCGTTTACTTCAGCCAAAACCCGTTGCCGGCGGGCCGACCCGCCTGGCTCCCCTGAACTGAATCATAACTTGCCGAACTCGCTCGTCGGGCAAGGTTGCCGGCGGGCGTGAAGTTCTAGATTCCCCCCGGAATAGTACCCTGCAGTGTGCACTGCGACGATAGCTCCTCGCACTCTAACTGGTGCCTCCGGGGCTGACAACTCGTTTGCGCCTCAGGAGTTGGGTCGCCGAGCCTGAGCCGGCTCGGTCACGGCGCCCTCGGAGGCACTGCCGACCAGTTGTGCATACTTGGCAAGAACGCCGGCGGAGGCGTAGGGGCGCGGCGCCTTCCAGGCTCGCCGCCGTGCGCGAAGCTCCGCTGCGGGTAGCTCGACGCGAAGCTCGCGCTTGTGCGCATCGATCGTGATGCGATCGCCGTTGCGCAGCAGACCGATGGGCCCGCCCACCGCCGCTTCCGGCGCGATATGTCCGACCACGAAGCCATGGCTGCCGCCGGAGAAGCGACCGTCGGTGATGAGCGCGACCTTGCCGTCGAGTCCTCGTCCGCTGATGGCGCCCGTCGGGCTCAGCATCTCGCGCATGCCGGGTCCGCCCTTTGGCCCCTCCTGTCGAATCACGATGACATCGCCGGGCCGGACCCTCCCCGCCAGAATCGCCTGGGTGGCTCGCTCCTCGCCCTCGAACACGCGCGCCCTGCCTGCAAAGCGCTCGCCCTCCTTGCCCGTGATCTTGGCCACGGCCCCTTCCGGGGCGAGGTTGCCGTAGAGGACGACCAGGTGACTGTCCTTCTTCAGCGGGTCGGAGAGCGGTCGGACTATGTCCTGCCCCTTCATATACATGGGTGTCTTTTCGAGATTCTTGCGCAACGGCTCCCCGGTCACCGTGAGGCACTCCCCGTGCAGCAATCCGGCATCGAGCAGCATCTTCATGAGCGGCTGGATCCCGCCGATCGCCACGAGCTCGGACATGAGGTATTTGCCGCTCGGCCTCAGGTCCGCAAGCACCGGAGAGCGCCGGCCAATGCGGGTGAAGTCATCGAGCGTGAGCCGCACGCCCGCGTCGCGGGCGATGGCGAGCAGGTGCAATACCGCATTCGTCGAGCCGCCGAGGGCCGAGACCACGGTAATGGCATTCTCGAAGGCCCGGCGCGTCAGGATGTCGCGCGGGCGGATGCCCGACTGCACGAGGCGGACCACCGCCGCCCCGGCGCGGGCGCTGTCCGAGTGCTTGGCCTCCCCCACTGCGTCCTGCGCGGAGCTCCCGGGCAAGGACAAGCCCAAGGCCTCGATCGCCGAGGCCATGGTATTGGCGGTGTACATCCCGCCGCAGCTCCCGGGGCCGGGGATGGCCGTCCGCTCGATGTCCTGGAGCGCCTCTTCCGAGAGCGTTCCCGCGGCGCGCGCACCGACCGCCTCGAATACCGTCACGATGTCGCGCCGCTGCGCCCCCGGTCGGATGGTCCCTCCATAGACGAACACCGCTGGCCGGTTGAGCCTCGCCATCGCCATGGCGCAGCCCGGCATGTTCTTGTCGCAGCCGCCGATCGCGACGAAGCCATCGAAACCTTCGGCCCCCACGACCGCCTCGATGGAGTCCGCGATGATCTCGCGCGAGACGAGCGAGTAGCGCATCCCGGGAGTGCCCATGGAGATTCCATCGGACACCGTGATGGTGTTGAAGAGAACGCTCTTGCCCCCCGCCCCATCGATGCCGGCCGCTGCTGCGCTCGCCAGCGCCCCGATATGCATATTGCAGGGCGTCAGATTCGCCCAGGTCGATGCCACGCCGATCTGAGGTTTACCGAAGTCCTCGTCCCGAAAACCCACCGCCCGAAGCATCGCGCGCGCGGGCGCCTGCTTCAGCCCATCCACCACGACGCGCGAGAACTCCCGGGCGTCGACCCCTTTCTTCTTCATGACGCCGAGATTATCACCGGCGCGACTCAAGGTGCGCTCTCAACTCGTTGACAACCCGGCGGTTCCTATGCTCCCATCCCTGCAACAGGTTTGGTTCGCATCCGTGATACCCCAGGCAACAACGCAGATCTCCGGCGCCGGCACATCCGCCGCGCGTCTCGCGCTGCTGCTTAGGCTGCCCGCACTGGCGCTCCTGATTGGAGCGCAACGGTGTGGGGCCTGCGCGAACTCCTGACCTGGCAAGTCAGCACGAGCGAAGCAAGAGAGGACTCAAGACCCCGCACCGGCTCAAGGCCGCTGCGGGGTTTTTTACGTTTGCACGGTGGCGGCAGGCGCCGCCTCGAGGAGTGAGGGCATGAGGATCTATTCGCATAAAGACGTCGATCGCAAGGCGCTCAAGGGGGCGCGCATCGCCGTCCTCGGCTACGGCAGCCAGGGGCGAGCGCATGCGCTCAATCTCAAGGACTCGGGCTTCGACGTCGTCGTCGGCGTGCGCAAGGGAGGCGCGAGCTGGAAGAAGGCACGCCGTGACGGGCTCGAGGTCGCCGAGCCCGCCGCCGCCGCGGCGAGCGCAGATCTCATCGCCATGCTGGTGCCGGACCTTGCGCAAAAAGCGCTCTACGGCGAGATAAAGAAGGATCTGAAGAAGGGTGCGGCGCTCCTCTTCGCGCACGGCTTCAACATTCACTACCGCCAGGTGAAGCCACGCCCGGACCTCGATGTGGTGCTGATCGCTCCCAAGGGGCCGGGCGACCTCGTGCGCCGCCAGTACCAGCAGGGGCGGGGCGTCCCGTGCCTGCTCGCCGTTGCCCAGGACGCCACCGGCAAGGCGCACGCCCGCGCCCTCGCCTACGCCCATGGCATCGGCGGCACGCGCGGCGGCGTGCTCGAGACCACGTTCGGCGAGGAGACCGAGACCGATCTCTTCGGCGAGCAGGCGGTGCTGTGCGGAGGCGCGACCGAGCTCGTAGTGAAAGGGTTCGAGACGCTGGTGGAGGCCGGCTATCAGCCCGAGGTTGCCTACTACGAGTGCCTGCACGAGCTGAAGCTCATCGTCGATCTGCTGCACGAAGGCGGCATCGCCAAGATGCATCAGTTCATCAGCGAGACCGCCAAGTACGGCGATCTCACCCGCGGTCCGCGCATCGTCAACGAGCGCGTCAAGAACGAGATGCGCCGCGTGCTGAAGGAAGTGCAGAACGGCCGCTTCGCGCGCCAGTGGATCAAGGAGAACCGCGAAGGGCGCCCCAACTACCAGAAGCTCCTCGCCGCAGACATCGACCGGCAAATCGAGAAAGTCGGCGCTGCGCTACGCGCCAGAATGCCGTGGCTCAACGAACGCGCGTAGCAATGGAGGCGCACGCGCCGGGGCGGATCCTTTCGGGGGCGTCGCGCGCCAGGGATGGCGCGCGCGCAGCCTACAGGGACGTACTTGCGGCGGCCCCGAAAGGGTCCGCTCCAGCGCGTGCGCCCAATAGGGCTGTCGAGATCTTGAGGTACGACACATGACCAGCAATCCCGACCGGGTCCTGATCTTCGACACGACGCTGCGCGATGGCGAGCAATCGCCGGGCTGCAGCATGACCCAGCCCGAGAAGCTGCGCGTCGCGCGTGCCCTTGCCGAGCTCGGCGTCGATGTGATCGAGGCCGGCTTCCCGGCCGCCTCGCGCGGCGACTTCGAGAGCGTCCAGGCAGTCGCACGCGAGGTGCAGGGGCCGATCATCTGCGCACTCGCCCGCTGCAACCCGGAAGACATCGAGCTCGCCGCGCGCGCGCTGAAAGATGCGCCGCGCCACCGCATTCACGTCTTCCTCGCGACCAGCGCCATCCATCGCCAGTACAAGCTCAACATGGCGCAGGAAGAGATCCTGCGCGCCGCCGAGGCCGCTGTCAGGCGCGCCCGCGAGCTCGCCGCCGACGTCGAGTTCTCGCCCGAGGACGCCTCGCGTACCGAGCTCGAGTTCCTGGCGCAGGTGGTCGAGGTGGCGATCGCCGCCGGCGCCACCACGGTCAACATCCCCGACACCGTGGGCTACACCGTGCCGGACGAATTCGCGGAGCTGTTCCGCTATCTGCGCAAGAACGTCCGCGGCATCGACGGGGTCCGCCTCTCGGTCCACTGCCACGACGATCTCGGCATGGCGGTGGCCAACAGCCTCACCGCCGTGGTCGCCGGCGCCCGTCAGATCGAGTGCACCATCAACGGCATCGGCGAGCGGGCCGGCAACTGCTCGCTGGAAGAGGTGGTGATGGCGCTGAAGACACGCGCGGCCTTCTTCCACGTCGCCACGGGCATCCACACCCAGCGCCTCTACCCCACTTCGCGCCTGGTCTCGAGCATCACCGGCATGCCCGTGCCCCGTAACAAGGCGGTGGTGGGCGAGAACGCCTTCGCGCACGAGGCCGGCATCCACCAGCACGGCATGCTCAAGCACTACTCGACCTACGAGATCCTGCGTCCCGAGGATGTGGGTCTGTCACGCAGTCATCTGGTGCTCGGCAAGCACAGCGGGCGGCACGCACTGCGCGAGCGGGTGCAGGTGCTCGGCTTCGAGCTCGACGAGGAGGAGTTCAATCGCCTGTTCGAAGAGTTCAAGGCGCTGGCCGACCGCAAGAAGGAGCTCTACGACGGGGACATCGAGGCGCTGATCCTGCGCGCCGAGGGCTCGGCCAGCGGCCCCTGGACGCTCACGGAGCTCACCACCGAGGCGCGCACCTCGGGCGCTGCGCGGGCGCTGGTGATGCTCGGGCATACCGACGGTCGCAGCGTCGAGCACGCGGCGAGCGGTGACGGTCCGGTGGATGCCGCCTTCAAGGCGATCGAGGCCGCCACCGGCATCCGCGTGGTGCTGCGCAAGTTCGAGGTGAAGGCGGTCTCCGAGGGCGAGGATGCCCAGGGCGAGGCGCGCGTTTACGTGGAGTACAATCACCGCACTTACCGCGGCGCCAGCGTGAGCACGAACATCGTCGAGTCCGCCACCCGTGCGTTCCTCGAGGTGATCAACCGCATCGAGCTGGCGCAGTCCGGGACCCGGACGCGCGCCGCCGTCGCCCCGCCGGTGCCGGCCGCCGTCTGAAGCGACAGGAGTTTCCATGCCCATTCCGGCCACGCAGTTCATCTGGTTCAACGGCAAGCTGGTGCCCTGGGAGAAGGCCACGGTGCACGTGCTGTCACACGCGCTGCACTACGGCTCCTCGGTGTTCGAAGGCGTACGCGCCTATGAGACCCCGCGCGGTGTGGCGATCTTCCGGCTGCGCGATCACACCCGCCGGCTGTTCGATTCGGCGCGCATCTACCGCATCGCGATGTCCTGGTCGGTCGAGCAGATCAACGATGCCTGCCGCCAGGTGATCGCCGCCAACGCCCTGAAGCGTGGCGCCTACATTCGCCCGGTGGTGTTCCGCGGCTACGGCGAAATCGGCGTGACGCCCAAGATCGACCCGCCGACTGAAGTCGCGATCGCGGCCTGGGAATGGGGCAAGTATCTCGGGCACGAGGGCGAGGACGCCGGCGTCGATGCCTGCATCTCCTCCTGGAACCGGGTAGCGCCGAATACGCTGCCGGCGCTCGCCAAGGCGGGCGGCAATTATCTCTCCAGTCAGCTGATCGGCGCCGAGGCCCGGCGCCTGGGCTTTGCCGAGGGTATCGGGCTCTCGCCCGACGGGCTCCTGAGCGAGGGCTCGGGCGAGAACCTCTTCCTGGTCAAGGATGGAGTGCTCCTGACGCCGGCCATCGCGCATTCGGTGCTCGGCGGACTGACACGCGATACCGTCATCCGCCTGGCCCGCGAGCGCGGCATCGAGGTGCGCGAGGCCGCCCTTCCGCGTGAGCTCCTCTATCTCGCCGACGAGGCGTTCTTCACCGGCACCGCGGTGGAAATCACCGCTATCCGCTCGGTCGATCGGCTGCAGATCGGCAACGGCAGGCGCGGACCGGTCACCGAGACCTTGCAGAACGCCTTCTTCGGGCTCTTCTCCGGCAAGACTCCCGACCGCTGGGGCTGGCTCGACTACGTGGACATGTCGTCACCGCGCGCAGCGGCGAGCGGCTGAAGCGATGCCGGGGGCCGCGCGCACACTGTTTGAGAAGGTGTGGCAGCGCCACGAGGTCGCGGCCGAGACGGCCGCCACCCCGGCGATCCTCTACGTCGACCTGCACCTGATTCACGAGGTCACCTCTCCCCAGGCGTTCACGCTTCTCGGGGAGCGGGGCCTGCGCGTGCGGCGTCCCGAGCTCACGCTCGCCACCATGGATCACTCGACGCCGACCCGCACGAGTCAGGTGTTTGGCGGCGCGCCCATCGCCATCGAATCCGCGGCGCGGCAGATCCGCGAGCTCGAGGCGAACTGCGCCAGCTTCGGCGTGGAGCTGCTCGGCCTCACCAGCGAGCAACGCGGCATCGTGCACATCATCGGACCTGAGCTCGGGCTCACCCAGCCCGGCAAGACCATCGTGTGCGGCGACAGCCACACCAGTACCCATGGCGCCGTCGGCGCCCTCGCCTTCGGAATCGGCACCACCGAGGTGGCGCACGTGCTCGCCACGCAATGCCTGCTGCAACGCAAGCCGCGCACCCTGGCTGTCGAGGTCGAGGGCGGGATGCGCACCGGCGTCTCCGCCAAGGATCTGATTCTCGCCATCATCGGCCGGCTCGGCGTCGGCGGCGGCACCGGGCACGTGATCGAGTATCGCGGCGCCACCATCCGCGCCCTCGACATGGACGAGCGCATGACGGTCTGCAACATGTCGATCGAGGCGGGAGCCCGAGCCGGCATGATCGCCCCCGATGAGACGACCTACGCCTATCTGGCCGGCCGGCCGCGCGCACCGCGCGGCGCCGCCTGGGAGCGCGCCGTGAGCGACTGGCGCACGCTCCCCGGGGACCCGGGCGCGACCTTCGACCGCGAGCTGCGGGTCGATGCCCAGGAAATCGAGCCGATGATCACCTGGGGCACGAATCCCGGCATGTCGATACCCGTGACCGGTGCGATCCCCGACCGCGGCGCAGACCCGGTGTATGCGCGCGCGCTCGATTACATGGGGTTCGAGGCGGGTCAGCCGATCCGCAACCAGCCCGTCAACGTGGTGTTCCTCGGCAGCTGCACCAACGCACGACTCTCGGACCTGCGCAGCGCCGCGCGCTTGCTGCGCGGCCGGCGCATCGCGCGCGGCCTGACCATGCTGGTGGTGCCGGGCTCGCAACAGGTGAAGCGCGCCGCCGAAGCCGAAGGACTCGATCGCGTGTTCCTCGACGCCGGCGCCGAGTGGCGCGAATCGGGCTGCTCGATGTGCCTCGGAATGAACGGCGATGTGGTGCCGCGGGGCGAGTACGCCGTGAGCACCAGCAACCGCAACTTCGAAGGGCGCCAGGGCGCGGGGGCCCGCACACTGCTCGCGAGCCCGCTCACGGCGGCCGCGTGCGCGGTGCGCGGCCGCGTCACGGACCCGCGCGAGCTGATGTAAGGCACGGTCGCCCACTCATGGAGCCCTTCACCGCCTTCACCTCACGCACCATGGTGCTGCCGGCGACCAACATCGACACCGACCAGATCATCCCGGCGCGCTTTCTCACCACGACCACGCGCGCGGGCCTCGGCGCCCATCTGTTCGCGGACTGGCGCTATGACTCGAGCGGCGCCCCGCGTCCTGAGTTCGTACTCAACCGTCCCGAGAGCGCCGGTGCCCGCATCCTGGTCGCCGGCCGTAACTTCGGCTGCGGATCCTCGCGCGAGCATGCGCCCTGGGCCCTGCTCGACTACGGCTTGCGCGCCGTGGTGAGTACCGAAATCGCCGACATCTTCCGCAGCAATTCACTCAAGAACGGCCTGCTGCCCGTGATCGTCGATGAGACGACGAGCGAGTGGCTCCTTGGCCACCCGGGGGCCGAGATCACCGTGGACCTGGCCGCCGGCACGCTCACCCTTCCCACCGGTGCGCGGGTCCCCTTTCCCCTCGAGGCATTCGCGCGGCACTGCCTGCTGAATGGCGTCGATGAGCTGGGCTACCTGCTGTCGCGCAGTGGCGAAATCGAGGGCTACGAGCGACGTCCGTCCGGGCGCGGCCCGTGAAGGCCCGCATCGCGGTCCTCGCCGGGGATGGCATCGGACCGGAAGTGATCGCCGCGGGGCTCGATTGCCTGCGTCAGGTCGCGGAGCGCTTCCGACATGACTTCGAGCTCACCGAGCTCCCCTTCGGCGGTGCCGCAATCGATGCGCACGGCGACCCGCTCCCGCGCCAGACGCTCGCTGCGTGCCGCGAGGCCGACGCGGTGCTGCTCGGCGCGATCGGCGGCCCGAAATGGTCATCGCCCGATGCTCCGCTGCGGCCGGAGAGCGGCCTGCTCAGGCTTCGCAAGGAGCTCGGCGTCTACGCCAACTTAAGGCCGGTCAAGGTGCACCCGGCGCTGAGCGGCGCCTCGACGCTCAGGCGCGAGGTGGTCGAGGGCGTCGATCTGATATTCGTGCGCGAGCTCACCGGCGGCATCTATTTCGGCGAGAAGACGCGCGATGCCGAGCGTGCCACCGACACCTGCGTCTACACGGCCGGAGAGATCGAGCGCATCGTGCGCGCGGCCGCGCGCCTCGCGCAGAGGCGGCGCCGGCGCCTCACTTCGATCGACAAGGCCAACGTGCTCGAGACCTCGCGCCTGTGGCGCGCCGTCTGCACGCGGGTGGTCGCGCGCGAGTTCCCCGACGTCCTCCTCGAGCACCAGCTGGTGGATGCCGCCGCCATGCACCTCATCCGCCGGCCGCGCGACTTCGACGTGCTGGTCACCGAGAACATGTTCGGCGACATCCTCACGGACGAAGCCTCGATGCTCGCCGGATCGCTGGGGCTCCTGCCCTCGGCCTCGCTCGGCGAAGGACGCCGCGGCCTCTACGAGCCAATCCACGGTTCGGCACCCGACATCGCCGGCTCAGGTCTCGCCAATCCGTTCGGAACGATCTACAGCGTGGCAATGCTGTTGCGCCACTCGCTCGGGCTCCTCGAGGAAGCGGCCGCGCTCGAGCGCGCGGCCGATGAGGCGCTCGCCTCGGGCGTGCGCACGGCGGACCTGGTGCCGGAGGGCGAGCGCGCGGCGAGCACCCGGGAAGCGGCTGCCGAGGTGCTCAGCAGGCTCCGGCCGCCACCTTGAGCGGCCGTACCGGCAACACGCTCGCGGCGCGCGCGAGCGCCGCCGCGAGATCCGCGCGCAGATCCTCCAGCGCCTCGATGCCGATCGACAGGCGGATGAGCCCGTCGGCAAGACCCGCCTTCAGACGCGCCGCCGGGTCCATCGCCGCGTGCGTCATCGTCGAGGGGTGCGCCACCAGGCTCTCGACGCCGCCGAGAGATTCCGCCAGCGAGAAGCACGTGAGATCGGCGACGAACTCGCGCACCGCCTCATGTCCTCCCTCGAGCTCGAGAGTCACGATCGCCCCGAAGCCACGCTGCTGACGGCGCGCCACCTCATGCCCCGGATGACTGGCGAGCCCCGGATACCAGACGCGTCGCACGTTCGGCTGGGTGTCGAGCCAATGCGCCAGGGCGTGCGCGTTGCGCGCATGGTGCTCGAGGCGTGCGTGCAGCGTTCGCAGCCCGCGCAGCGTCAGATAGCTGTCGAAAGGCGCGCCGGTCACGCCTAAGCAGTTGGCCCACCAGGCGAGCTCCTCGTGCAGCGTCGCGTCCCGCGCCACGACCGCGCCTCCGACCACGTCGCTGTGACCGTTGAGGTACTTGGTGGTCGAATGCACCACGATGTCGGCCCCGAGAGTGAGCGGCTGCTGCCATCCTGGCGAGAGGAAGGTGTTGTCGACCACGACGAGCGCACCGCTTGCCTTGCCCAGCGCGGCGAAGGCAGCGATATCCGTAATTCTCAGCAGCGGGTTGCTCGGCGTCTCGATCCACAGCAGCGCCGTCGGCTGAGCGAGAGCGGCGCGCACCGCCGCCTCATCGCCGAAATCGACGAACTCGACCGCACGCTCGCCGCGCTTTCTCCAGGCCTCGAAGAGGCGGTAGGTGCCCCCGTAACAGTCGTGCGGTGCAACGATCCGCCCTCCCACCGGGACGAGATACCCGGTCAGCGTGATGGCCGCCATGCCGCTCGCGGTGATGACCGCGCCCGCTCCCCGCTCGAGCTCAGCGAGCGCGTCGGCCAGCAGATCGCGCGTGGGGTTACCCGAGCGCGTGTAATCGTAGGGGCGCTTCTCGCCAAAGCCGCGGAACGCGAAAGTCGCCGACAGATGCAGGGGCGGCACGACGCAGCCGGTCTGCTCGTCACATTCGAGTCCGGCGCGCACGGTCTGCGTGACCTGGCTCAGGCCGTTGGCCGCGCCGTCCACCGTCGACAGTGCGCCCAGGCGCGCGTCCGCAAACCGGCTCGAGGAACGTTCACTCATCGGAATCCTCCGCATGGGTCCAGAGCTCTCATCGGACACCTGCGGAGCGTGCCGGCGCGGGATGCGTACCGGCTGTCGCGTCCATCCTCAGCCGGGGTACAAACCCCGGGAGGCTACGCGAACCGCTCATCTGTCGATCCCACCCGAAGCGGAATCGCAGGAGTTAGCACCTTTCCAGGGTGGTTAAGCCTGGCGGTTGCCCCGGCGTCTAAGGGCCTATCCCTCAGCCGGTCTCGATGAGTTGGGGCGAGTTTAGGGGGTGACCGCCGTATTTCGCAAGGCTGTGCCCCGCGGAAAGCGGCAGACCTCACAGAGCGCAAGGGACGGGACAGACCCTTTCGGGGGACGTGCGCGGCAGGATGTGTCGGAGGCCGGGCCGCGGCCTCAGCGGGGCGCCAGCGCATTGGCGCGCTGATCGGCTTCGGCCGCCTCGGGGTTGCGTCCGCGAGAGCGCAGCGAGTCGGCGATCAGCCGCCAGGCGGAGGCCTGCGCGGCCGGATCTCCGGTCGCGAGCGCCAGGGCCTTGCGGCCCATGCCATCGGCCTGCGCGGCATTGTTCTGCTGCAGTTGCAGGCGGCCGAGCTCGACCCATAGCAGGGGATTCTCAGGCTCGATCCGCAGCGCCCGCTCGAGGGTTGCCGCCGCCGCGCCAAACTCGCCCCCGTTGGCCTGGGTGTGGGCCTGAGCGACGAGCGCGCTCGCGGCCGGGCCAAGCCGGTATTGCCTGCCCTGCGGCGCCTGCGGTCGCTCTCCGGGTATCGCCGGCGCCGGCTGGGCGCTGCCGGGCGAGGGGGCGCCTGGGGTGGCTCCCGGCGTGCGCTCGTAAGGCTCCGGGGCGTGTCCCCCCGCGCAGGCCGCGAGCACCGTCATGAGCAACGAGGGCCACGCGGCGCTTGCGAGCCCTCCCCCGGTCCTCAGCGAAGCAGCTCGTGAATCCACTGGTGCGCGCCCTCGATGAGAGTGATGACGAGATTGCCGTTGTCAGGGAAGCCGCATCCCGGTTTCGGCTGGACCTGTGCGCTGGCGGGGACGGCGACCGAGACGCGGTCCTGCGCGCAACCCGGCAGTGCCCGCAGTCCCGTCGGATACTCGATCTCCATGTTGATGAGTCCGTCGGGCATGGGTGCGTTCCAGGAGCGTCCGTTGAGGCCCGCCATGATATGCGCCCACACCGGCAGCGCGCCCGCAGAGCCGGTGAAGCCCGTCGGTGCGTTGTCATCGTATCCAACCCAGACAACCGTGAGGTCGCTCCCGGAAAAGCCGGCGAACCAACTGTCGCGAAACTCCGAGGACGTCCCGGACTTTCCCGCGACCACGAGCTGTGCCGGCAGGAGCGGCCGCGCCGGGCGCCCGGTACCGCGATCCATCACCGAGATGAGCAGACGATCGAGCTGGTAAACGGCCTCCGGGGTCGCGACCTGTGTCACCTGCAGGGGGAAGGCCTTGAGCGCCTTGCCATCCGCGCTGATGACCGCGCGTACCGCGCGCAGCGGATTGCGGAATCCGCCGTTGGCGAGCCCGTTGTAGAGCTGTGCGGCCTCGAGCGGTGTGACGCTGACCGCGCCGAGGAGCATGGCCGGCACCTGCTCGGGGGCTCGCTCGAGGCCGAAACGCTGCAAAGTCTCCGCGACCTTTGGCAGGCCGATGTCGAGTCCGACGCCCACGGTGGCGAGGTTGAGCGAGTCGGCGAGTGCGCGCACCACCGGCACCGGCCCGTTGACGTCGTGATTGAAATTCTCGGGGCGCCAGTGCCGCCCGCCCGAAAGCGGCACATCGACCGGCTGATCCTGCACGACGGTCGCCGCGTTGTAGCGACCGCTCTCGAGCGCGGTGAGATAAATGAAGGGCTTCACGAGGGAGCCCATGGCGCGGTGCGCATCCAGCGCCCGATCGAAGCCGTCGTAGCCGACGTCGCGCCCGCCGACGATGGCGATCACGTCCCCGCTTTGCGGCTCGGTCACCACGACCGCCCCTTCGAGAGCCTCCTCGGGGGCGTGCTTTCTCATGTGATCCAGTCGTGCCAGCTCGTGCTCGAGCGCGTGCTCGGCCGCATCCTGCGCGCGCGGATCGAGGCTCGTGTAGATCGAGAGGCCCGCCTCGGTCAGGTCCTGATCGCGATAATCGCGGCGCAGGGTGCGGCGCACGAAATCGAGGTAGGCGGGATAGTAGGCGCCCGAGGGACGCGCGCTCACGCCGAGCGGCCGGCGTGCAGCCTGGGTCGCTTCCGCCGCACTCACCACGTGCTGGTCGGCAAGCTCCTTCAGCACGAGGTTGCGCCGCGCGAGCACACGATCGGCGTGGCGGCGAGGGTCATAGTAGGAGGGCCCACGCACCACCGCGACCAGCAGCGCGATCTCCGGCAGGTCGAGCTCGGCGAGCGGCTTGCCGAAATAGAACTGGCTGGCGAGACCGAAGCCGTGGATCGCCCGATCGCCGTCCTGCCCAAGGAAGATCTCATTGATGTAGGCGTTCATGAGATCGTCTTTGGTGAAGTGCGCATCGAGCGCGATCGCCATGATCGCCTCGCGGACCTTGCGGCCGAGCGTCTGCCGCGAGGAGAGGAAGTAGCTGCGCACCAGCTGCTGCGTCAGGGTGCTGCCGCCCTGCTCTATCTGTCCGGCGCGGGCATTCACCCAGAGCGCGCGCAGGATCGCCTGCGGATCGACGCCGCGGTGCGAATCGAAGCGCCGATCCTCGACCGCCTTGAGCGCCGCCGGCAGCAATGGCGGCACTTCCTGGGGCGTGACGACGATGCGGTCCTCGCCATGACTCGGGAATATGCTGCCGATGAGCAGTGGCTCGAGCCGCATCACCGGCACCTCGTGTCCGGCGGCGTCCTTGAGGCTCTCGATGCCGCTGTCCCCCGTGAAGATGCTGAGGAGCTGCGCATCGCGCTTCTCATCGGGGAAACGCGCAGGCCGCAACGCCACATCGAGGCGGCCGCCGCTCATGCGATAAGTTCCCGGGCGGTCGAGCTGAGCGACGCGCCGGTAATGCAGGCGCTCGAGCTCATGCGAGAGCTCTGCGGCGGAGAGCGGCAGGCCCGTGTAGAGCTCGAGGGGGGCGGCGTACACCAGAGCCGGCAGCGTCCAGCGACGACCCTCGAACTGTCGCGTCACCAGCAGATCGAGGTAGAGCACCCAGGCGGCCCCGGCGAGCGCCGCCACCCCGAGGAGCCCCAGCAACAGCCGCCGCAACCGCCTCAGAGGATGAGCTCCGGCGCCGGCGCGCGCAGGTTGTAGTGCGAGCTCATCGCATGTCCGTAGGCACCGGCGTTCGCGATCAGCAGCACGTCGCCTTCGCGCGTGGGCGGCAGCAGGCGGTCGTGCCCGAGCACGTCGGCGCTCTCGCAGATCGGGCCGACGACGTTCACCAGCTCCGTGGCCGCCTCGTCCGCGCGGGTCAGATTGGCGATCTCATGATGTGCTCCATAGAGTGCCGGGCGGATCAGCGAGTTCATGCCGGTGGCCACGCCCACGAAGCGCACCCCGCCTTTGTGCTTGAGCTGCGTCACGCGCGCGAGCAGCACGCCGGCGGCCGCCACGAGGTAGCGACCCGGCTCGAGCCAGAACTCGAGCCCCGGGTGCGAGGCGCGCACCTCCCCGAGCAGCGCATCGAGGCGCGCGAGATCCACCCCGGGCTGCTCGGGCCGCTCCGGTACCCCGAGACCCCCGCCGACATCGATCACGCGCACGTCGGTCAACGGCTCGGCCGCGCAGGCCAGGAGCCGCGCGGTGTGCTGCCAGCTGCTCACGTCGAAGATGCCGCTGCCGACGTGCGCCTCGAGACCTGTGATGCGGGCACCGGCAGCGCGCGCCGCCTGCGCCAGCGCCGCGAGCTCACTCAGCGGCACGCCGAACTTCGAGCGCGTGCCCGCCGTGCGCACGTGGGAGTGATGGCCGCGCCCGACACCGGTGTCGACGCGCACGAAGATGTCGTGCCCGCCGAAGAGATCCGCCCAGGATTCGAGGACGTAGCCGTTGTCGACGGTGACGCGCACGCCGCGCGAGAGCGCCCAGGCGTACTCCTCACGCGCTGCGAAGTTAGGAGTGTAGAGAACGCGCCGCGGGTCGACCTCCGGGCAGCTCGCCAGCAGCAGCTCAGCCTCCGGACGCGAGACGCATTCGAATTCGATCCCCTCGGCATGCAGTGCCTTGAGGATCTCCGGGTGCGGATTGGCCTTCATGGAGTAATGAACGCGGTCGATGGAGCCGAGCGCGCGCAGCGCGCGCGCGGCGGCGCGCACCGAGGCGAGGTCGTAGACGAAGGCCGCCTCGCGTCCGGCGAGCGCCGCGACCAGCTGCGTGCGCCGCATGCGCCACCAGGGCACCGCGCCGCGCGTGGTGGTGGCCGGCGCCGCGAACAGCTGCTGCCAGGTGGGGCCGAGCACCCGGTCGCCGGGGACCGGCCGGATCAACAACTCATGCAGCTCATCGACCAGGCGGTCGCCCTGGTCCTCATCGACCACGAAGGTGAAGTTGAGATCGTTGGCGGCCTGGCTGACGAGGTGGATCTTCTGCTCCTCGAAGAACTCGAAGGCACCGCCGAGCTGATGCAGGATCGCCCGGATGTTGCGTCCCACGAGGCTCACCGAGGCGCACGGCCCGATGACCTGTACGCGGCACAGCTGGGAGAGATCGGTGACCAGGCGGTTCACCTGAGCGTTCTCGAGCGTGTTGGCCGCGGGATCGAGCGACACGGTGACGTTGGTCTCTGAGGTCGAGACCAGATCGACCGACAGTCCATGCTGCTTGAACACCTGGAAGGCGTCGGCGAGGAAGCCGACCTGGTGCCACATGCCGGGACTTTCCATGGAGATGAGGGTGATGCCCTTCTTGGTGCACACCGCCTTCACCTGCGCGCTCCCCTCGCCCCCTTCGGCGCTGAGTACCGTGCCCTCGAGGTGCGGCGCCTGTGTCGCATAGATGTGGAGCGGAATCCGCTGCTGACGGACCGGCAGGATGCAGCGCGGATGCAGCACCTTGGCGCCGCTGGTCGCGATCTCCTGCGCCTCGTCGTAGTGAAGCGCGCGCAGCAGGCGCGCCGTCGGCGTGGCGCGCGGATTGGCGCTGAACATGCCGGGCACGTCGGTCCATATCTCGAGCCGCCGTGCGCTCAGCTTGGCCGCCAGGTAGGAAGCGGAGGTGTCGGAGCCCCCGCGCCCGAGGAGCACGGTGCCGCCCTGCGCATCGCTCGCGATGAAGCCCTGGGTGATCAGCAGGCGGGGAAGAGAGGCGAGCCGCGCGGCGAGTGCCGGATCGGGGGCGAAGCTGCAGACGGCCGAGAGGACGCTGGCTCTGGCGGAAGCGCTCGGGCGCTCCTCGGCGCGGAGCAGTGTGCGCGCATCGACCCAGGCGACCTCCAGACCGCGCGCCTCGAGGAACCGCGCGCCAATGCGCGTGGCCATGAGCTCGCCCGTGGCCAATACCCGCGCCCGGGTGCGGTCGCTGACTTCGTGGACGAGGGCGATTCCCGAAGCGAGCTCGCGCAGCTCCGCGAGCTGGCGCTCGACCTCTTCATCGAGCTCCAGGCCGAGCTCGCCGGCGAGCCGCCGATGAGGCTCCTCGATGGCTTTGAGCTCTGCCGCGAGCTCCCCCCGGACTGCAGTCTCCAGCAGCCGCTCGAGACGATCGGTGACGCCGCTCACCGCGGAGTGCACGATGAGAACATGCGCACCCTCGGCGCAGCGCTCCGCGGCGACGAGGGCGATATTGGTCCAATTGGCGAGCGTCGCGACGCTCGTTCCGCCGAACTTGAGAACGATCCAGTCAGGGGGGCTACGGGTCACCGACTCTGTTCTCCGGCCATGGCGCGGCCTCGCAGCCCGCGGCAATGCATCGGTTCGCCCCGAGCCTGGAGCTTGGAGTGAGCAGCGCGAGCTTCGGTTCTACTACATTGGGAAGATGGCCTGCGGCCATCTTCCGGACATCGGCTTCGTTGCCGGCCGCAAGAGGCGTGACTCTTGCGGCCTGCGCTGCGCTTTGCGCGGAGCCTGATAGGCTTAAAGCTCGTCGTCGAAGTCCTGCAGGTCCTTCTCGAGCTTTTTGTCCGCCAGGACTTCTTCCAGACGGCTCCACGCGGCCTTGCCGCGCTTGCCCTGCGTGCGGACGCGCTTATCCACCCGATCGAGCATCCGGTCGTACTCGGTGCCGTCCTCGGGCGGACTGTTCAGGAATTCTGCGTCGAGGTCGAACCCCTCGTTGTCCCGTTCAGCCATCTGATTGGTACAAATCCTGAATTAATTCAATGGGTAACGTGCTTACTGGGCACGAAACAAGGCGCGAACTATATCCGATTCGCGCCGCCGATCAACATTTGCCGGAATGGGGGCTCGGAGAGCCCGTACAAGGCGGCCCTTCAGGCGGGCGATAGCTTAAGCGGGACCTGTGCCGTCGCGGACGATCACCGGAGCCCCCCGGCTGAGACCGAGGCCGTCGGCGGCATTGTGCTCGGCACGCGCAATCTCGACCACGCCGAAGGAATTGACGAGCGCGAGGTACTCACCGGGCCTCGTGTCGCCATAGGTGCGCAGCAACGGAAATCGATGGTTGCCGGCGTGCACGACGGGCACGCGAAAGCGCTCGATGAGCGCACCATCGATGTTGGTAATGAGATTTCCGAAGTGATCGATGGTGATCACGACGCCGGCGACACTCGCGGGCTCGACCGTGGGATCGTCGACCCAGGAAGGCACCAGGCTCTCGACTGCGTCCCCGAGATCGCCCGCCGAGCAGCGGCCGGCGGCAAGCTCCGCGGCCACCGGCGCGAAGATGTCGCGCCCGTGAAAAGTTGCGCTCGGATGATCGATTCGCAGGCGCGCGAGACCCGCGGGCGTGAGTCGCACCAGCCGAACGTCCCCGAGGCGGCCTGCAATCGGTGCCAGCAGCCCGTTGTCAGGGGCCACAAAGATGTGTCCGCCTGCTTCGGCCACGACGATGGCGCGCGAAGTACCGACGCCGGGATCGACGACGGCCACGTGCACGGTGCCGGCGGGAAAGTAACGGTAGGCGCGCGCCAGCCAGAACCCCGCTTCCGCCGGCCAGTGCACCAGGATCTCGTGGGTGAGGTCGATGATTCTCGCACCCGGGAAGCGCGCGAGGATGCACCCCTTCATGACGCCGACGAAGGGGCCCTGGTGTCCGAAGTCGGTGGTGACGGTGATGACGCCCGAGGCGGCCAAGCTCACCCCCTGCAGCCGCAGCCTTCAGCCGCCCGGACGACCGCGACCGGGCTGCGGGCGCGCTCCCTCGGCACATGCGCGGCAACGGTCCGTATAGGGAACGGCGGCCAGGCGTTCCGCTTCGATGTCGCCCCCGCAGACCGAGCAGGTGGTGTAGCGGCCCTGCGCCAGACGCCGCAGCGCCGCCTCGACCTGCTGCAGCTCGGCGCGCGCGGAATGCGAGATCGCCCCGAGCACGTCGTCATTCTCGCGCTGCGTCACCTGCTCGGCGAAGTCCGCCGAGAGCGGATCGGCCTCGTGCCGCAGGTCCGCACTCGCATCGCTCGCCCGCTGGCGAAGCTCATCCCGACGCCGCAGCAGTCTTTCGCGTACCGCCTCGATTTCCAAGTGAACCTCCCGGCCCTGCGGCGTCTTCAGGAGCCTGCCGCCTGGTGAGCGCGCCGTTCCTCGAGCCACTTCCCGAGCTTGTCGAACGGCTCGACGAACTTCGTCACGCCCTCCTGCTCCAGCTGCGCGGCGACCGCCTCGAGATCGACGTCGAGCCGCTCCAGGCCCTCGCGCGTCGCGGACCCCTCGGCCAGATGCCGCTCGAGGCGCAGCTCCGGACGACCCAGCCGGCGGTATGCATCGATGGTCTCGAGCGGCATGGTATTCACCGTGCCTGGCACGACCAGCTCTTCGACGTACTTGATCGGGCTGTAGCTCGGATCCTTGGTCGAGTTGGAGGCCCACAGCAGGCGCTGCGGGCGTGCGCCCTGCGCGGCGAGTGTCTGCCACTGTGGAGTCGCCAGCGTCTCCTCGAAGATCTCATAGGCGCGGCAGGCACTGGCGATCGCCGCTTTGCCGCGCAGCGTGCGCGCCGCCGGCTGGCCGTGCGCGCTCAGCGCATCGAGAAGCTTGTCCACCAGCGTATCGATGCGGCTGAGGAAGAAGCTCGCAACCGAAGCGACGCCGCCGATGGCTTGTCGGGCGCGCACCCGTTCGGTCAACCCGTCCATCCATGCCTGCGCCACGGCGCGGTAGCGCTCGGGCGAGAACAGCAGCGTGACGTTGACGTTGATGCCCTCGGCGATGAGCTGGCGGATCACCGGAAGGCCGGCCTCGGTCCCCGGGATCTTGATGAATACGTTGGGCAGGGCAAGACGTCCCCAGAGGCGTCGCGCCTCGGCAAGGCTCGCGGCGGAGTCATACGCCAGATGCGGCGAGACCTCGAGGCTGACGAAGCCGTCGGCGCCCTCGCTCCTGTCGTAGAGCTCACGCAGCAGCATGGCCGCATCGTGAACGTCGCGCAGGGCGAGCTCCTCGTACAGCGCCCGCCCCGAGGACACCTTGCCGAGCAGCTGCGTGATCGGCTGCGCGTAGCGCGGGTCCTTCATCATGGAGTTGGCGAAGATTGAAGGGTTCGAGGTGACGCCCGCAATGCCGTCCTCACGAATGAGGCGCGCGAGACTGCCGTCGTCGAGCATTCCGCGTCCGAGGTCATCCAGCCAGGCACTCTCGCCAAGCTTGCGTAACTCGAGCATCGGATTGGGAGCAGAGGCGTCCATCCCCGGGGAGGGTAGCGCAGCTTAAATCCACAGTCTCGCGGTTTCGGGCCTGATATGCGTAAATCCTTATAGGCTCAGACTCGCGAGGAGCGCGAACATGACCGAGGGCTTCGATGGCGGCCGCCTGGCCGAGGAGCTGCGCGTGCTGATGAGCGAGGCCGAAGCGCTGCTGCGCAGTGCGAGCGGAACGGCGAGCGCTGCCGAAGACGAGCGCGCCGAGGCGACGCTCGCGGAGCTGCGCGCCCGGCTGAGCCAGCTGGAGCAACAGCTCAAGGCTCGCGCGCGGGATGTCGACGGCTACGTTCGTGAGAACCCGTGGCAGGCGATCGCGGTCGTGGGCGGCGTGGCGCTGCTCCTCGGACTGCTCATGGGACGCAAATGAGCGCCGAAGCCCGCTCCGGTGAGGCACCGCCCCGGGGTGAGCCCGGCGCCGTGCGCGCACTGGTCGCGGCCGCCATCGAGGCCGCCGCCACGCGACTCGAGCTGGTCAGCGTCGAAGTCGAGATTCACCTGCTCGAGATCGTGCGCCTCATCCTGTGGGCCCTCGCGGCCATCCTGTGTGCATTGGCGGCGCTGACCTTCGCCCTGGTGGCACTGATCGCTGCCTGGTGGGACACCCATCGCGTGCTCGGACTCATCGGTGGCGCACTCACCTTCGCGGTGCTCACGCTCGTGTGCGGGCTGCTCGGCAGACGCACCTTTCGCAGGCGCCCGGGACTGCTCAGCGGCACCCTCGGGCAACTCGCTGCCGATCAGCGGCAAACCCGCGGCACCCCGTGAACCGTCTGAAAGAGCTCGAGGCGCGACGACGAGCCCTGCTCGAGCGCTGCGATGCACAGCGCGCCGAGCTCGGCGCGCGCCTTGCGGATCTCGCTCCCTTCGGGGTGCGCGGAGTGCTCAGGAATCCGCTGACCTGGATGGCGGCGGTTGCCGGGATGCTGTTCCTCGGCCGCACGCGTCAGGTGCTGACCTTCACGCTGTGGCTGCGCTCGGCGCTCTCGATCGCGGGCCGCGCGGCAAGGCTCGTGCGCACGTTGAGTCAGCTGCGCGGGCGCGGCGCTCCCGAAGGACCCGATCCGCCGCGTAGTTAGCGCGCGTCCGACCCGGAAACGCCCACGGGCTTCTCCGCTGTGGCCGCGGCGGCCGCCGGTGCCTCCGGCGTCGCTGCGAGTCCGACCACGGTCGGAATGCCGCTGGCCGCCTGCAGCGTCTTGCGCGCCAGGTCCCAGTGAATCGCGGCCGTGCTCGTTCCGAGCGCCTGATCGAGGAGCTTCGAGAGGACCTCCAGATCCGGGTCCACCGTCTGTCCTTGCTCGTCGACGGGCGGATGAGCCTCGAGCAACAGCTCACCATCCACCCACGCGACTTTGACCGGCTCGTTCACCAGCCACACCCGGGTGCCCGCCGTGATCAGTGGAAAGAGCGCCGCCACGTCCTCGGGATACATACGGATGCAGCCGTGCGTCACGGACATTCCCACGGCGGTCGGATTGTTGGTGCCATGAATCATGTATTCGCCGTTACCGGCGGCGAGACGCAGCGCAAAGTCGCCGAGCGGATTGTCGGGTCCGGGAGCCACGACCTTCGGCAGCGGGTCGCCGTTGGCCGCGTGCTCCTTGCGGATCGACTCGGGCGGATACCACGCGGGGTGGCGGATCTTCTGTATGACCCGCGTCTCGCCGAGCGGCGTGCGCCAGTCCATCTTGCCGATGCTGATCGGATAGGTGATGACCACGCGCTGCTCGTGGGCGCTGTGCGGCTTGGGGTAGTAATAGAGCCGATGCTCGGGCAGGTTGATGACGATGCCCTCGTGCGGCGCGGTCGGCAGAATCCGCCGGCCCGGGAGCACCACCGTCTTGCCCGCGCCCGGCAACCACACATCCACGCCGGGATTGGCGCGGATGATCTCGTAGTAGCCGAGGCTGTAACGATGTGCCAGGTCCGGGAGCGTGTCCTGGTAGACGGTGGTCACTGCCTCATCCGTGCCGACCACCGCGGATCCGTCCGCGGGTAGTGGATAGACGCTGGCGCCCGCAGGCGACGCGAGCAACGCCGCGCACCACAGGCCAAGATGATGGAGCGTGCGTTCGTAACTCATTGGTGCTTGATTTTACTATAGAAAGGCACTTTGTGTGACTGCAGCGTCGCCCGCCGGGTTCCTTTAGCATCACACCGTGACCGATTTCACCAAGCCTCCCCGCAGCTTTTTCGCCCGCAACGCCGTCCCGGTGGCCCGCGAGCTGATCGGCATGCATCTGGTGCATGACGATGGGAGGTGCGTGCGGCGCGGGCGCATCGTCGAGACCGAGGCCTACCAGGGCCCCGCGGATCGCGCCGCGCACTCCTCGCGGGGCCGCACCCGACGCACAGAGGTGATGTTCGGGCCCGCCGGACATGCGTATGTCTATTTCATCTATGGCTTCTGGAACTGCCTGAACGTGGTCACCGCCGGTGAGGGCGTCCCGCACGCGGTGCTGTTACGTGCGCTCGAGCCCGTTGCGGGGCTCACCGACAAGACCTGGGGTCCGGGCCTGCTGTGTCGCGCGATGCATGTCGACCGGCGCATGAACGGCATCGATCTGCGGGGCGAGGAGCTGTGGATCGAGCGGCCACGGCGCGCGGTGCGCGTGGCGCTCGGGCGCAGCACGCGCATCGGGGTCGCATACGCGGGCGCCTGGGCACAACGCCCCTGGCGGTTCTTCGACCGTGCTTCGTGCTACGTTTCAACTTCCCGACGGAGACCGACCGAATGTCCAGCCGCAGCCGTTCCCTGACTCTTGCAGCGCTGATGTTGTGTGCCGTCTCAGGCCTGCTCGCCTCCGCCCGCGCGACCGCGCAGCTGGTCGAGGGTGCCGACTATCGGCGGATGTCCCCGCCCCACCCGACCTCGAGTCCGGGGAAGATCGAGGTGCTGGAGTTCTTCTCGTACGGATGCCCGCACTGCGCCAAGTTCTATCCGCTGGTGAGTGCCTGGGCCGCGAAGCTGCCCAAGGACGTGGCGTTCAAGCGCGTAGCGGTGAGTTACGGCCGGCCCGCCTGGACCAACCTGGCGCGCGCCTACTATGCGCTCGAGGCGACCGGCCAGCTCGCGAGGTTCGATGGCCCCCTCTTCCACGCGATCCACGATGAGCATCTGCAGCTTTTCGACGCGCAGTCGATCTCCGACTGGATCGGGAAGCTTGGGGGCGACGCCGACAAGTTCACCAATGCCTACGCCTCCTTCGGCATCAACAACCAGACGGTCCAGGCCGATCAGCTGGTCGAGGACTACCAGGTCGATGCGGTGCCGACACTCGAGATCAACGGCCGTTACGTGCTGCTGAGCCCCGGCGAGGCGGCGGATGAGGAACAGACCTTCCGGGAGCTCCTGGCGCATGCCGACCAGATGATCGCCAGGGTCCGTCGCGATCAGGGTACTCCCGCGCCGCCGGCGACCGGGCGCGGGCACCGTTGAGCGGCGCCCGCGCCGCTCTCAAGTGCGTTTGGCGGGGGGAGCCGTCAGGTCGAGCTGCCCGTCGTGCAGCCCAATGCGCGTCCCCGGATCGTGATCCATGATCACGGTCGCCTCTTTGCCATTGAGGCGATAGCGCACGTGATAGCCGGTGATCCTCTCGGAGCTGTCGAACACCGTGTCGCATTTCTGCTCAGTGCTCGTGACGGTGTCGCGGTCCTGCAGATTTTTCTGCACGCGGTTGCCCGCGTAGCCGCCCCCCGCGGCGCCAGCAACGGTCGCGATGTCACGCCCGCTGCCGCCCCCGATCTGGTGCCCGATGACTCCGCCGATCACGGCGCCCGCGAGCGTTCCGATCACCTGGTGCTCATCCTTCACCGGCGCCTGACGTGTCACCTGCTCCTCGTGACACTCCTGCCGCGGCGTACGAATCGTCTTCATCACCGGAGTCACCTTCAGGACCTCGGCGTATTGCGGGGTCCTGTTGATCAGCTTCAGTCCCCCGACCGCCCCGGCCCCCGCGGCGACCGCCGCCCCGATCAGCACACCCGTCATCAGCGACTTGTTCATCCTGCCTCCCTGTCCGTGCGCATGTAGAGCACGCGCTGCCATCGGCAGATTTTACCGGATCAGCCCTCGGCGCGCGCCAGCTCGAGAAGCTGACTCCCCTCGGGCACCCGATCGCCGCGCGCGAAGTGAATGGCGAGCACCGTGCCGGCATGGGGCGCGCTGATCGTGTGCTCCATCTTCATCGCCTCGATGACCATCAGGACTTCCCCGACCGCGACCTTCTGGCCCACCGACACCGGGACCGACACCACGACGCCGGGGAGCGGAGTGGTGAGCCCGCCGGAGCTTGCGCTCACGGAGAATTCCCGGGTGCGCGGATCCTCGATCGCAAGCTCGTACTGCGCATCCTCTTCCCAGAGCGTGACGCGCGTGGCCTCCACCAGGCAGCAAGCGCGGCGCCCTCGCTGGACCAGACGCGCGGCGATGGTGCCGGCAGCCCCGGCGGCGGCCTGGTAGCTCACGTCGGCGACCGGAAGCTCCGTGCGCGCATCCACGCTCGCCGTGACGGGCCGGCCGCCGCTGAAGGCGAGCTCCACCGTGTGCACGTGGCCGCGCCACGAGAGCGTGCAGCCGACCACCGCCGGCAGATTCGGCACGAAGCCATCGCGCGCCGCCCAGGGACTGGCACCTGCGCCTGCGGCAGCGTGCACCGCGAGCGCTGCGAGTATCAGTGTCTCGGGCGCCACGGCGCCGGGCCCGGCGTATTCGGCCGCGCTCTTGTCGAGGAGCGCAATGTTGTGGCGCACGTCGAGGAAGCGCCGTGAGCCCACGATGCGCGCCAGCCAGCGCTCGTTGCTGTGAACCCCGGCGCAGTAGGTATGGCTGAGAGCGCGCACCAGCCGCTCCGCGGCGCCGGCGCGCTCGGGTGCCCAGGCGATCACCTTGCCGAGCAGTGAGTCGTAACAGTCCGGCACCGTGTCGCCGCTCGCGAAGCCCGCGTCCACCCGCACCGCTTCCAGCGCCGGCCACTCCATGAGCGCCAGGTGTCCCGCGCTCGGGAGGAAACCGCGGTCGGGATCCTCGGCGCAGACGCGCGCTTCGATCGCGTGCCCATCGAAGCGGATCGCCTCCTGCGTGAGCGGCAGCGGCTCGCCTTCGGCCACGCGCAGCTGCCACTCGACCAGGTCGAGGCCCGTGATCGCCTCGGTGACCGTGTGCTCGACCTGAAGGCGCGTGTTCATCTCCATGAAGTAAAACTCGCGCCCCTCATAGAGGAACTCCACGGTACCGGCGCTCTGATAGCCGATTTCGCGCGCCACGGTGAGGGCGGCGGCGCGCAAGCGGGCACGCACCGCATCGGGCACCGCGGGCGCGGGCGCCTCTTCGATGAGCTTCTGGTGACGGCGCTGGATGGAGCAGTCGCGATCGCCGAGATGGACGAAATTGCCGTGCTGGTCGGCGAACACCTGCACCTCGAGATGGCGCGGCGCGACGAGAAAGCGCTCGAGGAGGAGCGACCCGTCGCCGAAGGCGCTCTCGGCCAGGCGGCGAGCGGCCGCCAGCGCGGCGGTGAGCTCCGATTCGTGGCGCACGATCTGCATGCCTTTGCCGCCGCCGCCCGCGGCCGGCTTGATGATCAAGGGCAGGCCGACCGTGTGGGCCGCCGCGGCGAGCTGCTTGAGATCCTGCTCGGGACCTGCGTAGCCCGGCAGCACCGGGACACCGGCCTCGCGCAGGCGGTTCTTGGCGACGATCTTCGAGCCCATGGCGGCGATGGCGCTCGCGGGCGGCCCGACGAAGGTGAGGCCCGCCTCCGTCACGGCCTGAGCAAAGTGCGCGTTCTCGGACAGGAATCCGTAGCCCGGGTGAACGGCGGTCGCGCCGCCCGCGCGGGCCGCGGCGATGATCCGCTCGCCGCTCAGGTAGCTCTCGCGCGCCGTCGCCGGGCCGATCCACAGGGCTTCGTCCGCCTCGCGTGTATGGCGCGCGCCCGCGTCGGCGTCGGAAAACACGGCGAGCGTGCGCCAGCCCAGCCGGCGCGCCGTGCGAAAGATGCGGCAGGCGATCTCGCCGCGATTTGCGACCAGGAGGGTGCGCGCCACGGCTACATCCGGTACACGCCGAAGTGCGCCGGCTCGAGCGGCGCATGCCGCACGGCGGCGAGCGACAGCGCCAGCACCCGCCTCGTCTCGAGCGGATCGATCACCCCGTCGTCCCAAAGCCGCGCGGAGGAATAGTACGGGTGCCCCTGGCGCTCGTACTGCTCGCGGATCGGCTCCTTGAAGGCCTCCTCCGCCTCCTTCGGCCACTGCTCGCCGCCTCGGGCGAGCTGGTCGCGCTTCACCGTCGCGAGGACACTCGCCGCCTGCTCGCCCCCCATGACCGAGATGCGGGCGTTGGGCCACTGGAAGAGCAGCCGCGGCGCATAGGCGCGCCCGCACATCGCGTAATTGCCGGCGCCGTAGCTGCCACCGATGATGACGGTGAGCTTCGGCACCGGCGCGCACGCGACCGCGGTGACCAGCTTGGCGCCGTCCTTGGCGATGCCGCCGGCTTCGGCGCGGCGTCCCACCATGAAGCCGGTGATGTTCTGCAGGAACAGCAGCGGTATCGCCTCGCGCGTGCACAGCTCGATGAAGTGCGTACCCTTGAGCGCGCTTTCCGAGAAGAGCACGCCGTTGTTGGCGAGGATGCCGAGCGGATAGCCGCCGAGATGCGCGAAGCCGCAGACCAGCGTCGTACCGTAGAGCTCCTTGAATTCGTCGAGCTCGGAATCGTCGACCAGCCGCGCGATCACCTCGCGCACGTCGTAGGGCTTGCGCAGGCTCGCCGGCACTACGCCGTAGAGCTCGCCCGCCTCGTAGCGCGGCTCGCGTGGCGCGAGCGGCGGGGCGGTGTCGGCCGGCGCCTTGAGCCGCGCAACGATGCGGCGGGCGATCGCGAGGGCATGCGTGTCGTTCTCGGCGTAGTGGTCGCACACGCCGGACTCGCGGCAATGCACGTCCGCTCCGCCCAGGGTCTCGGCGTCTATGTCCTCGCCCGTCGCCGCCTTCACCAGCGGCGGTCCGCCGAGGAATACCCGGCCGGCGTTGCGCACGATGACATTCTCATCGGACATCGCCGGCACATAGGCACCGCCTGCGGTACAGGAGCCATGCACCACCGAGACCTGCGCCACGCCCAATCCCGACAGCGTCGCCTGGTTATAGAAGATACGTCCGAAATGCTCGCGGTCGGGGAACACCTCGTCCTGCGCCGGGAGGAATGCCCCGCCGCTCTCGACCAGATACACGCATGGGAGGCGATTCTCGCGCGCGATCTCCTGGGCGCGCAGGTGCTTTTTCACCGTGATCGGGTAGTAAGTGCCGCCCTTGACGGTCGGATCGTTGGCGACGATGACGCACTCGCGTCCCGCCACCCGGCCGATCCCGGTCACGATCCCGGCGCAGGCGATGTCGCCGCCGTACATGCCGTGGGCGGCGAGCTGCGAGAGCTCGAGAAAGGGACTGCCGGTATCGAGCAGCACGCGCACCCGCTCGCGGGCGCTGAGCTTGCCGGCGGCGCGGTGCCGGTCGACCGCCGCTTTCGAGCCGCCGCGCGCGGCGCGCGCCACCTCATGGCGGAGGTTCTCGCCGAGGGCCCGCATGGCGCGCTCGTTGCTGCGGTACTCCTCGGACTGAAGGTTCACCCGGGTCGCGATTCGGGGCATGGGGCACTTGCCATGATTGCCGGTTTGTCGGACAATCATACGATCTCGTCCAAGGAGAGGCAAGCCCGCATGAGCCCCCTCGACTGCACCGACAGCGATTTCGGACTCCCCCCCGAGCTCGAGGAGATCCGCCGCGAGGTGCGGCGCTTTGCCGCCGAGAAGATCGCGCCACTCGCCGCCGGCATCGATCGCAGCAACGAGTTTCCGCGTGAGCTGTGGCCCGCCCTGGGGGCGCAGGGACTGCTCGGCATCACCGTGCCCGAGCGCTTCGGAGGCGCCGGGCTCGGTTATCTCGCCCACGTCATCGTCATGGAAGAGATCTCGCGTGCCTCGGGCGCCGTCGGCCTCTCCTATGGCGCTCATTCCAACCTCTGCGTCAACCAGTTGCGCCTCAACGGGAGCGATGAGCAGTGCGCGCGCTACCTGCCTAAGCTCGTGAGCGGCGAGCACGTCGGAGCGCTCGCCATGTCGGAGCCCGGCTCGGGCTCGGACGTCGTGTCGATGCAGCTCAGGGCTACGCGCCAGGGCGCTGCTTACCTGCTCAACGGGCGCAAGATGTGGATCACCAACGGCCCGGACGCGGACGTGGTCGTGGTGTACGCCAAGACCGACCCCGCCGCGGGCTCGCGCGGGATCAGCGCCTTCATCGTCGAGCGCGGCACCCCGGGTTTCGCCAGCGCGCAGAAGCTCGACAAGCTCGGCATGCGTGGCTCGGGCACCTCGGAGCTCGTGTTCGACGAGTGCCGCGTCCCCGCCGCCAACCTGCTCGGCACCGAGAACGGCGGTGTGCAGGTGCTGATGAGCGGCCTCGACTACGAGCGGGTGGTGCTCGCCGGCGGATCGCTTGGACTGCTGGCGGCGGCGCTGGACGTGGTGTTGCCTTACGTGCGCGAACGCCGTCAGTTCGGACAGCCGATCGGAACCTTCGAGCTGATGCAGGGCAAGATCGCCGACATGTATGCCTCACTCAACGCGGCGCGCGCCTACGTCTACTGCGTGGCACGCGCCTGCGACTCGCGCAGCGTGCGCCGCCGCGACGCGGCGAGCTGCATCCTCTTTGCCGCCGAACGCGCCACACTCGCCGCGCTCGATGCCATCCAGGCGCTGGGCGGCAACGGCTACACCAATGAGTACGCCGCCGGCCGACTGCTGCGGGATGCCAAGCTGTACGAGATCGGCGCCGGCACGCAGGAGATCCGCCGCATGCTCATAGGGCGGGAACTGTTCGAGGCGGCTGCATGAGCGTGGAATTCGCCCCGCTGCTGCTCGAGCCCGCCTACCGCAAGGTCGCGGTGCGCATCGCCGAGCGAATCCGCGCGCGCACCTTGCGCGAGGGTGACCGTCTGCCGTCTGAAACGGAGCTGGCGCGGCAATTCGGCGTGAACCGCTCCACGGTGCGCGAAGCCATGCGCGAGCTCGAGAGCCGCGGGCTGGTGCGCCGGCGCCCCGGCTCGAAGCTCATGTCGGTGAGCCGGCCGCACCATGCGGCAGTCGCCGCCGGCGTCAGCGACGCGCTGCTGCTGCACGATGTGACCGTGCGCGATGTCTGGGAGGCGCTCACCATCCTCGAGCCGCCGCTCGCCGAGGTGGCGGCGCGCGAGCGCAGCGCGCAGGACCTCAGCAGCATCGCCGCCGCCGCCACGGCCTTCAGCGCCGCGAGCGAGCTCAGCGCCCAGGCGGCCGCGCGCAGCGCCGAATTCTTCCGCTGTCTCGGGCGCAGCACCCATAACCCGGTGCTCGGGCTCGCCCAGGAGCCGCTGCTGCAGCTGCTCGCGCCCTCCCTCGGCGTCATGATCGATAAGCTTCCCCAGGCGCGCAGCCGCATCGCCACCGCCCAGCGGCGCCTGTCGGAGGCGATCGAGGCACGCGATGCGCCGGCCGCCCACGACTGGATGGCCCGCCACATCCGCGACTTCCGCAAGGGCTACGAGCTCGCCGGTATCGATCTCGCGCTGCGGCTCACGGCCGCCGATGCCCCCGCTGCGCGGCGGACCGCCTCCGGGCGCCGCCCGGACCTGTGACGCAGCTCACGTCCTGCGCCCCTGCCGACCCCCTCACACTGCGGCAGCCTTGTAACGGGTATGCTGCGCCCCGACGTTGGCCGGCAAGGCCGATTGCAGGGAGTCGATCATGCTCGCGCTGCTCGTCGTGTTGTTTCTCTTCATCGTTCTCGTCGGATACCTGATCGGCGCCTATAACGGCCTGGTACAGGTGCGCGCCGGCGTGAAGCTCGCGTGGTCCAACATCGACGTGCTGCTGGTGCAGCGCCACGATGAGCTCCCCAAGCTCGTCGAGGTGTGCAAGCAGTACATGCAGTACGAGCCCGCGACGCTGGAGCGCGTGATGCGCGCCCGCACCGGGGTCGACACCGCCCGTGTTTCCGGCAACGTCGCGGCGCTGGGGTCGGCGGAGCGGGAGCTGCGCTCGGGGCTCACCGGCTTGTATGCGGTGGCCGAGAACTACCCGGATCTCAAGGCGAGCGAGCCGTTCCGTCACCTGCAGCAGCGCATCAGCGGCCTTGAAACCGCGATCGCGGACCGGCGCGAGGTCTATAACGATGCGGTCAACACCAACAACGTGCGCATCGCCAGCTTCCCCGGCGTACTGATCGCCGGGCTCGGCGACTTCCCCTCCGCGCAGCTGCTGCACTTCCAGACCGACGAGAAGACCGACGTCGACCTCAAGGCGGCGTTCTCGGCCTGAGGGTGGCGCGGCTGCCGCCCTCCCGCCGCGCGTGGCCCCTGCGCCATGGCTGTTGACACCGCCGCCCAGCACTATCAGCTGATCGCAGCCGTCGCCGGCGGCGGCGCCCTCCTCTGTCTCTACCTCTTCTTCCGCGCCCTGCGACGCGACCGGCTGCTCGCGGACACTCCTCTGGTGCACATCCGCTCCGCCGCCCAGGGCTACGTGAAAGTCACGGGCCACGCCCGCGCGGCCAGTGCCACGCCGACGGTCGCCCCTCTCAGCGGCCGTGCCTGCGTGTGGTGGGATTTCAAGGTGGCGCGGGAGGAGCGCGATTCGCGCGGCCGGGTCGAGTGGCACACGGTCGAGACCGCCACCAGCGTCGAGACCTTCGTGCTGGCGGACGATGATGCCGAATGCCTGATCGGTCCGGTGCGGGCCGAGGTCACCCCCAGCGTCCACAACACCTGGTACGGCGGCGAATCGCGCCCGCTGAGCGGGCCGCCGCCCGTCAACGTCGCGCTGCTCGCGGGACCGTATCGCTATACGGAGAGGCTGATCGAGGTGGGGGCGCCCCTGTGCGTGATCGGGGAGCTGCGCTCGCGCAGCGAGACGGGCGATCTCGCCGCCGCTCTTGCCGCGAAGCTCCACGAGTGGAAACAGGACCCGCAGCGGCTGCTCGCGCGCTTCGACGCCGACCACGACGGACAGCTCAACGCCGCCGAGTGGGAAGCGGCGCGCACCGCGGCGGCGCAGGAGTGCGAGTCGCAGAAGCTCTCGAGCGACATCGCGCGGGTGAGCGTCATCTCCGAGCCCGCCGACGGACGGCCCTACCTGATCGCTCCCCTGAGTCCGCAAGGCCTCGAGCGGCGCGAGCGGCTGCGAGCCTGGACCTTCCTCGTGTTGGGGCTGGTGTGCGTGTGGGGCTGCGCCTGGGCGCTCAACAAGGCGCGCCTGCTCGGAATGTCCTAGGAAATCCCGCGCTCGCGCAGCAGCTGCGTGACCGCCTGCCGGCAATCCTGGAAAGACTGCCACACGCACCCGCACCAGTCGTGAATGGCTGCAGCGCGTGGCGCGCCGGGCGGCGCACCGAGGACGTCGGCCACGGTCAGATGCCCGCGTTGCGCCGGCAGCGGGAGCACCGGCCAGACCTGCCTTCTCTTCGCGAGCTCCATGTGCACGCGCTGAACGGCGCGGCCGGAGAATTGTCTCTCCACCGCCAGATACAGCCCGACCAGCGCAAAGGTGAGCGCGATGGGTCTGGTGTGCGCATCCGCATTCTGCGCGGTGAATGCGTCGACTACGTGCTGATGCACGAAGGCCGCATCGTGCAGCTCGAGCGTGTAGCAGCGCAGCTCGTCGTAGGCGTCCTGCAGCGATCGCATGGTTGCGGCATGATAACGGGAGCGCATGGCCCCCTCCCGCAACATGTCCCGGCACGCGCCCGCGAGCCTCGCTCCCCTGGCACTCGCAGTCCTCTGCGGCTGCGCGCATCGGCCGACGCCGCCCGCGCCATCCCCACCGACGGCTGCGGCCGTACCGCCGGCCCCGAGCGCGGCGGCCTCGACTCCCGCGCCACCGCGCACCGCGGCGGCCAGCCCCACGCCTGCGCCGGGCGCCCCCGCATCGCCCTCCGCGGCAGCGCCCGCGAGCACGCGCGCCGCTGCGGGGCCGCCTGCGCATACCGCGCCACCCAGGCGTCCGCCGAGCGTCGGCTCCCCGGGTACCGGTGCCGCTGCTTCGACCGCGCCCGCAGCCCCGGCGGCGCCGCCCGCAGTCTCAGCCGCTTCCCCAGCGCTCAACCTCGCTTCCCTCGAACAGCGGCTGCGCGATACTCACGCGATCGGCGTCTTCACCAAGCTCTCTCTCAAGAATCAGGTGGATGACCTCCTCGCGCAGTTTCGCGACTTCTATGCCGGCAAGGGCCAGCTGACGCTCGCAGAGCTGCGGCGAACCTACGAGCTGTTGCTCATGAGAGTAGTGACGCTGCTGCAGGACGACGATCCGGGACTGGCGAGCGCGGTCTCCTCCTCGCGGGAAGCCATCTGGGGCATCCTCAGCAACCGCAGCAGCTTCAACAACCTCTAGCACGACAGGAGCAAGCCCATGAAACCCGCGACACTGGCGTCTCTGTTATCCGCTGGCGCGTTGAGTGCTCTGGCGGGCGTGGGCGCGGCCGCTGATGCATCCTTCGGCAAAGACCTGACGGCCACCATCGTCCTGCATGGGCAGCCGTGCGATGCGGTGATCGACGCCAAGCGCAACGCCGACAGCGATTACACCGCGACCTGTCGCGACGGCAACCGCTATCACGTCTACGTGGATTCCGCCGGGCGCGTGATCGTGCAGAAGTTGTAGGCACCGCTCGAGTGCCCTCATAACCGGCGCTTCTGGCGCCATGAGTAGAAATACGCAGAGCGCGCTGGCTGCGGCCCGGTAACATTCCCGCCAGGAACTTCCAACCTGCAGGCAGGCATCTTGGCGACCATCGGCAGCGAGCGCGTGCTCACAGTGCGGCACTGGACCGACACTCAGTTCTCCTTCACTACCACGCGTGACCGCGGCCTGCGCTTCGAGAACGGGCAGTTCGTCATGGTCGGGCTGCCGCTCGGGGAGCGGCCGCTGCTGCGCGCCTACAGCATTGCCAGCGCCAACCACGAGGATCATCTGGACTTCCTCAGCATCAAGGTCCCCGACGGCCCGCTCACCTCGCGCCTGCAGCACGTCCGTCCCGGCGACATCGTGCTCGTCAGCCGCAAGCCGACCGGAACTCTGGTACTGCACGACCTCAGGCCCGGAGAGCGGCTGTACCTCCTCAGTACCGGCACGGGCGCGGCCCCATTCCTCAGCCTCATCAGCGATCCCGAAGTCTACGAACGCTTCAAGGTCGTGGTGCTGGTGCACGGGGTGCGCTGGGCTCGCGAGAGCGCCGTGGTGCGCGATCGAATCGAGACCTTGCGCGGCCACGAGCTCCTCGGACCGCAGGTGCGCGCCCAGCTGCGCTACTACCCGACCGTCACCCGTGAGCCCTACGTGCACCGCGGCCGTCTCACGACGCTCATCGAGTCCGGCCGGCTGGCACGCGACCTCGCACTGCCGCCGCTCGATCCCGCGAGCGATCGTGTCATGGTGTGCGGCAGCCCCGCGATGCTCGCCGATACGGCGCGACTCCTCGACTCACGCGGCTTCCATGTCTCTCCCCGCAGCGGCGAGCCCGGCGACTATGTGATCGAGCGCGCCTTCGTCGATCGACCGCGCTCCTAGTGCCCACCTTCGACGAGCAGCCCCGCATCGCCTAGCGCCTCGGCGAGCTGCGCTTCGATGCGCAGCGCCTCGAGGCGCCCCAGGCGCTGCAGGTGCAGGGTCGGGCCCGTCAGCACCTCGAGCCCGCGCTTCAGCACGCTGCCGGCGGCATGAATGCCGGCCTTGTGCTGATCGAAGCGCTGCGCCGGCGTGTAGCGACTCATGCCAACGTAGATCCCGAGGGGGCCGCGGGTGCGATCGGAGAAGTCGAGCAGCACCAGATACAGATTCGAGCGGCCGCGGCGCGCGCCACTGAAGCCGAGCGCAACCTCATAGACGGTCGGCAGCCAGTCGATGTAGCGCATCGGCAGCCATTCGGGAATCGAGCCGCTCGCGCGCTTCCACAAGGCATCGAGCGCCGCCTCGATGCGCGAGCCCAGCTCCCCGCGCATCCACATCTCGTGGATGCAGTGCGCTCCGGCCGCACCGTCGCCGGCGCGCAGTGCCGCCGCGAGCAACGTGGCGAGCTCAGCGGGCGCACGCTGCGCGAGCGGCCGAGCCGTCGGGGCGAGCGCGGCATCGAAGCCGGGCGGGGGGTCTCCCGCCGCTCTCATGCTCCGCCGGGCAGGGGCGCGCGCGCCCCTGCCCGGGCCGCGCCCAACCAGATGATCCCGCCGATCGCCAGCGCGATCGGTACCACGAGCACCGCCTGCCCGAGCGAGCTGGCATCGGACAGGTGCCCGATGAGAGGCGGTGAAGGCACATCTCCCAGGAGGTGAATCAGGAACATGCTGAGAGCCATCGCCGTGGCGCGCTCGAACGGCGAGACGATGTTGGCGATCGCCGCATTGATCGGCCCGGTGGACATGAAGAGCAGCAGCTCCGCGGCGATGACCGCCGGATAATAGGCGAGCGGCGCGGCTGCACTGAGGGCCACGACGGCGCACGGCACCGCCGCCAGCGTCACGATTCCCGAGAACCACAGGTACCCCTGCCGCGAGCGCTTCAGGCACCAGTCCCCGAGCCAGCCGCCCACGAGCGTACCGACGATGCCGGTGGCCACCACCACATAGCCGAAATCCCGCGTCGCAACGCTCGCGGCCACGCCGCGCACGCGCTCGAGAAAGGCAGGCATCCAGAAACCGAGTCCGCCGAGGCCGAAGGTATAGGCGGCGTATCCGAGCACCACCCACATGTATGGCCCGCGGCGCAGGAGACTCAGGTAGGTCGCCACTGCCCCGCCCGCCGGGGCGGGCGGGGCTGACGCCACGCCGTCCTGCGCGCCGCGCGGCGGATCGGGAATGGCGAGCACCGCGAGTGCGAGAAGCGCGCCAGGGCCACCGCACAGGAAGAAGGCGGCGCGCCAGCCGAAGTGCGCACCCATGAGGCCCCCCAGGATGTAGCCGAGCGCCGCACCCACGGGGATCGCCATGTTGAGCACCGCGAACACGCGCCCACGGGCGCTGCGGGCGAAGCAGTCGGCCAGCAGCGCGGGCGCGATCGCGACGTAGGCGGCTTCGCCGATGCCCACGAGGGCGCGCGCACCGAGTAATTGCGGGTAGCTGCGTGCCAGCCCGGTGAGCAGCGTCGCGAGGCTCCAGATCAACACGCCGATGGTGATCGGCCGGCGCCGCGAGGCGCGGTCGCCCCAGGCGCCGAAAGCCGGCGCGGCGATCATGTACACCAGCATGAACGCCGGCCACAGCCAGCCCACCTGCTCATCGGAGAGTGACATCGCCCCCTTCAGCGGCGTCACCAGCGGCGGAACCAGGTAGCGGTCGAGATAGTTCAGCAGATTGATCGCGGTGAGAACGACGAGCGCGCGATTGGCAGCGCGCACCGTCGGTTGAGCGGTACTCAAGGCTGACTCCTCGCGATGGCCCGCGCAGGACTTTAGCGTACCGGCCCTAGGCCGGAGCGATTTTCAACCGCTCGAGGTACTGGCGCACCGGATCGCGGAAGCCCTCGCTGCTCGTGACCGTAGTCCCCCCGGCCACCACCAGGATGAAGTCGCCGCGCGGTGTGCGGCTCACCTCGCGCACGTGGCTCATGTTCACGAGGCAGGAGCGGCTGATGCGCAGCATCGGCTGCGTACGAAAGGACTTCTCTGCCTGCTGCAGCGTGCTGCGCGCATGGAAGGTCTCGCGCCCGACCATCAGGCGAACATAGTTGCGGTCGGCCTCGACCACCTCGACCTGGGTCACGTCCAGCATGTGCATGCGGCTGCCCGCTTCGGCCAGCACCCGCGGCTGGGCATCGGCGCGGCCGCGCGTCCCGCGCTCGAGGTGCTCGAGGAGCGACTCGAGCGCCAGCTGTCGCTCGGCGCCGTTCTGCGCCTCGCGCTGGCGCCGCACGCGGGCCGCGGTCGCGTGAAAGCGCGCGTCATCGAAAGGCTTGAGCAGGTAGTCCACCGCGCTCACCTCGAAGGCCTCGAGCGCGTAGTGATCGTAAGCGGTGACGAACACGATTAGCGGCAGCGTCTCGGGATCCAGCGCCCGTGCCAGCGCCATGCCGTTCATCGAGTCCATCTGAATGTCGAGGAACAGTACGTGCGGCGGCCGCGCACGGATCGCCTCGAGCGCGGCGCGGCTGTCGCCGAACTCGCCGACCACCTGCAGGTCGCCCTCGCGCTCGCAGCACTCGCGCACCGTGCGACGTGCCGCCGGCTCGTCATCGACGATGATCACGTCCATCACCACGCTTCAGCTCTCCGGTCCGTCGCGCAGCAGCGGCATGCGAATCTCTGCGAGCCACTCCCCCTCACCCGACGGGCCGGCCGTGAAGCTCGCGCGCTCGCCAAACTGCACCGCCAGCCGCTCGCGCACATTGGCGAGGCCGATTCCCGATCCATGCATCCCCTGCCAGGCGCGGGTCATGTTGTTGACCACCCGCAGCGTGAGCGTCTCCTGCAGCACCGCGGTCTCGACCCGCACGCTCACCGGACCCTCGTGGCCGGCGAGGCCGTGCACCACGGCATTCTCGACCAGCGGCTGCAGGATCAGGCTCGGCACCCAGGCGAGCGGGGCCGCCTCGCGGTCGGGCACGGTGACCGTGAGGCGATCGGTGAAGCGGCGCTGCTGCAGCTGCAGGTACAGCTGCACGAACTGCAGCTCGTCGGTGAGGCGCGAAAATTCCCGCTCGCCCGCGGTCAGCAGCCGGCGCAGCAGGTCGGCGAGCTGCACCACCATCGCCTGCGCCGCAGACGGGTCCCAGCCGATCTGGCCGCGGATGGTGTGCAACAGGTTGAAGAGCGTATGCGGTGAGAGCTGCATGCGCAGCGCCGCAAGGTGCGCGGCGGCGAGCGCCCGCTCGAGCGCCGCCGAGCGCAGCTGCGCGTCGCGCAGGCTCTGATAGAAACCAAAGCCGGTGATCAGCGCGAGTCCGAAGCCGTAGGTCACGAGGAAGCTGGTGGCACTCGCGATCCAGGTGGGAACGGCGGGGCCCGCAAAGAACTCGGCCCAGTTCGCATAGCCCTGCGAGTGCTGGTGCGTGATGCCGATCGTTCCGTTCCATTCGCCCACGAGCGCCTCGCCCGCCACCAGTGCGGGCGCGGCCAGGACGGCGAAGCCGAGCGCACAGGAAAGCTGGATCGGGAGCGTGCGCCACAGCGGCCGCCAGCCGATGCGCAGCGAGGTCCACGCGCAAAGGATGAAGAGCGGATAGAGCAGCAGATGCTGCAGCAGCCGCGCGTCCGCGGGCGCGAAGAAATCCGTGACGTTCAGCGCCTTGAGACTCTGCCCCATGGTGTTGGCGTACATGAGGTTCGAGAGCGCGACGTAGATCCAGAACCCGGTGAGCACCGCGAGCTGCGGCCAGAAATTGCGCCGTGCGCGCGCCGCCTGGCGTTCCCCGGCGGCATCGCCCTCGCGGGCGACGCCGAGGACTGCGGGAGTGATTCGTTCGAGTGGGGAGACGCTCATTTGCGGGAGCATAGCCTACGCCCGCCGCCGCACCAGCGCTGCGCGCCACCACGAAGGGACGAGTCCGTCGGTGCGCGGGACGAATCCGCCGCGCGACGGCGCCCGCTCCGGCGCGCGTGGATCCGTGCGTTCGGGCTGCGCGAGCGGACGGTACCAACGCGTGAACCGCAGGGATCAGCGCGTGGTGCGCGGCTTTAAACGCTACCCCGTGCCTGCGACTCTCATCGTCAGCGTCGCGAAGGTCGTGACGCACTACAGGGACCCGAAGGCTCATGTACTCACAGGAGAAGCCCATGACCTCACAGACGCTGACCATCGGCGCGCGCCTGCGCGCCGCCCCCATGCTGACTGTCATCGCCGCGTGCCTTGCCATCGGCACCCTCGGCACCGCCCGAGCGGCCGAGCCCAGCGTGAAAGTCAGTTATCAGGACCTCAATCTCTCGACCGAGCAGGGCTCGCAGGCGCTCTACGCGCGCATCGCTTCGGCGGCGCGCGCGGTGTGCGCGGCGGAGGACATTCGCGATCTGCGGGCACGTCCCGCCATCGAGGCCTGCCGCGAGCAGGCGATCGCACGCGCCGTGCAGAGCGTGGACAGTCCCAGGCTCGCCGCCTTGTACGCGGCTCACCTGCAGCGCGGCTGACGAGCCACGGTTAGGCCTGGGTGGCCCCGGGCTGGGGTCACCCAGGCGGCCTCACAGCTTCATGCGCGCGAATAGCATGAAAGAGGTGGGACGGGTTCCGTAGATGGAATTGAGGGTTTGCGCATAGCTGTATTCGCTCAGCAGCGCCCCGACCCCAAAGCTCGCCGCGCCGAAGCGCGCGAAGTCGAAGACGTATCCAACCGTCAGCTTGTTGACCGTGAAGGTCTCGCCATAGAGCGGCGCACCGCTGAGAAACAAGTCGTCCTTCGCCACGCGCTCGGCACGTGCGAACACAGTGTGGTCGGCACCGAGCTTCAGTGCCGACTCCAGCAGCCAGCCCTCGCTCGCCGGACCCTGCGAGGGCGCGTTGCGGCCCCAGGCGACGGTCGTCTGCCACCAGTCGGCGACAAGAGGCGCGTTGTAAGTCACCGAAGCGGTGGTACGCCGCACGTCGATGCCGGGCTCGAGTTGCTCCGGCGCCGCGAGCCGCCCGGAGCTCGCCTGCATCGAGAGTGTGGCGGTCGCATTCCAGGTGAGGCGCGCCGAGTACGAATCGAGCCCGCGCAACTCGACGTCGTAGCGATGCTGATCGGGCTCGCGGCCGTTGAAAGCGGAGGCGTCGAGCTTGAAGGTCCTCCAGACGATCCCCGCAGTGACCACTCCGTAGGACACATGCGTCGAATCGAGCCAGTGATGCGTGATCGGCGCCTCCGGGTTATCCAGTGCCGACAGGCGGTGCATGAACGCGGTCGGCCCGAGCGCCGGCTCACCCGCCGGCCCCGCATATAGAAACACCGAGGCGAGGTCGAAGTCGCGGCTCCAGGTCGCCGCCGCCTCCATCAAGAGATTGTGAGGATGCTGGCGATCGATGAGGGGTCGGCGCCCGTCGGCGGTCTCCCCCGTCTGAAACAGCAGCGGATAACCGCTCGCCCCCATGAGAGGGTCACCGGACAGCATGAGGTGTACACCGAAGGCGCCGGCGGCGAGGTCGCGGCGCGCCACGAACATGAGCATGCTGCTGGAGAAGCTCTGCGCTGCCCCGCGCGGCCCTCCCTGATCGTCGTAGATCGCGTCAACGAAGCCGTGGAGCATGGTCGTCCATTCGCCCCGCATCGCATGGATTCCCGACATCGGCGTCGTGTCCGGCTGCCAGCTGGTTCCGGAAGCCTCGCGCTGCATATCGTAGGCCCCGTAAAGGCCCGACATGCCGCCGCCCTGCGCCTCACTCGCCGATTCGGCCGCGTTCAGCGGCTCCACTGCCGGCACCGCGAGCAGGCAGGGAAGAATGAGCGCGGCGCGCAGATCGGTGCTGGACACGGCCGCCATGCTGCCGCAGAGCCGCCGAGCGGTCCAACGCGGGCACAAAAAAAGGGCGACCCAAAGGGGTCGCCCTCCGATCTGTCAGCTGATTTGAGGGTCAGTGCTTCTCGGCGGCCTTGCGGGGCCCGGAGGCGGCGCGGCCGGCGGCGTCGGCGGCGAAATTGCTGACCGACTCCTGTACCTCGGAAGCGAGGGTCGAGAACTCCTGCGTGCGGGCACGCAGCTTCTCGCTCAGCTCCTTGCTGAGCTCGGCCTGTCTCGAGAGCAGATCAGCGACGACCTGCGTGCCGACAGAGGCGCGCGCGCTGAGGACCGCTCTCACCTGAGCGAGACCGGCCTCCAGGCAGTCGCCTGCCACGGAGTAGTTGAAGCGCGCAAAGCGCTCGAGAGTCCTGAAACCCTCCTGCTGAGCTTTCGTGAAGGACGTGAAGGTGTCCTTGTAATTCTCCATCCAGGCGTCGAAATCGAAACGGTCCGTCATGAGAGCTCCTCCGAGTGCAGTTCAGGGTGGGTTCGCGAGCATTGTACGCAGGCGTGTATGCATTGCAATAGCCCAGATGCGCGAACAGCCGAGCTTCCGTATTGCTTGATTTATTGTATTTTTTGCGTCTATGCCCACCCTGAGACGAAGCGTTCTTGTGCATCGCATACAGTCAGGTTACAGATGCCGGACCCCGAGCCGCGGCGGTTGATAAGATGTCGCGATGCCCGCGAACAAGATGCCCGTCGGAGACCTGGTCAAGCATGTCGGCGAGGAGATCGGCGTCTCCTCCTGGATCCTTCTTGACCAGGCGCGCATCAACGAGTTCGCCCATTGCACGGGCGACAAGCAGTGGATTCACCTCGACGCGGAGCGGGCCGCTCGCGAAGGCCCCTTCGGCGGCACCATCGCCCACGGGTTCCTCACGCTCTCGCTGATCGCTCCGACCAGCTTCGAAGTACTGCTCGAGAGGATCACGCCGAAGTCGGTCGTGAACTACGGCCTCGAGAAGGTGCGCTTCGTAGCACCGGTGCGCTCGGGCCAGCGCGTGCGTAACCACATCAGGATCGCTGCGGTCGAAAGCAAGGGCACGGGCCGCTACCTGGTAACGACCGAGAACACGATCGAGATCGAAGGCGAGAGCAAGCCCGCGCTCACCGCGAGCGCGCTGGCGATGTTTCTGGCCTGATTGGGAAGATCGCCTGCGGCGATTTTCCGGACATTACTCCGCAAACCGCCGGCAAAAGGCGTGGCTTTTGCCGGCTGCGCTTCTAGGTTCTCATGCGCGCGCCGTCGGGATCGAAGGCGGCTGCCGCCTGGCGAGTGGCCTTGCAGCGCTCGCCCAGAATCTCGATCTCGAATCCGCTCGTCAGCTCGGCGTAATCCCGTGGCACATAGCCGAGCGCCAGCGAGCGCTGCACGCTGTACCCGTAGCCGCCGGAAGTAACCCAGCCGATCACGCGACCGTCGTGCCAGATCGGCTCATCCCCGAGCGCATCGGCATCGCGTGTCTCGACCGAGAAGCCGACCAGTCGCAGCTTCCCGCCGCTCTCCTTCTCCTCGAGTGCCGCGGACCGGCCGATGAAGCTGTCCTTCTTCAGGTCCACGAAGCGGCCGAGGCCTGCCTCGTACGGCCCGTAAATCGGCCGGTACTCTCGCGCCCAGGTGCCGAAGCTCTTCTCGAGACGCATGGAATTGAGGGCACGGCCGCCAAAGAGCTTCAGTCCATGGGCCGATCCCGCCGCGATCAGCAGGTCGTACAGGGCGCGCTGATATTCGCTCGTCACCCAGATCTCGTAGCCGAGATCGCCGGTGAAGCTGATGCGGCCGACGAGCGCCGGAATCATCCCGACGTCCATCCGGGCGAAGCTCAGAAAGGGAAATGCCGCGCTGGAGAGGTCCTCACGAACGAGGCCCTGCAGCAAGCCGCGCGACAAGGGACCGGCTACCGAGAGCCCCGTGTACTGCATGGCGCATGGCCGCACGCTGACGCCGGCCGGCGGGGCGTGACGCTCGAACCAGCGCCGGTAATAGTCCTCGGCAGCATAGGTGCACACGAGAAAAACCCTGTCGGGTGCGAGGCGCGCCATGGTGAAGTCGCCGATCAGGCGTCCCCGCTCATTCAGCATCGGCGTCAGAGCGATGCGTCCGACGCGTGGCACGCGGTTGGCCATGACGTGCGAGAGCCACTCCTCCGCGCCCCCTCCGGTCACCTCGAACTTCCCGTAGTTGGAGATCTCCAGCAGTCCGACCCGTTCGCGCACCGCCTGACATTCGGCGGTCACATGAAGGTGCGCGTTGGAGCGACGGAAGGTCACCTCTTCGGTCGCCTCCGCGGCGCTCGGCGCGAACCAGAGCGCGTGCTCGAGGCCGCAATAGTCGCCGAATACCGCGTGCTCGGACTCGAGCCGCTCGTAGATCGGCGTGGTGCGCAGCGGACGCGCCGCGGAGAGCTCCTCATTCGGGAAGCGGATGCGAAAGCGCCGCGAGTAATTCTCGCGCACCTTGGCGTTGGTGTAGGCCAGCGTCGCCCAATCGCCGAAGCGCGCAACGTCCATCGCCCACACGTCAGCCCCCGGGTCGCCGTCGACCATCCACCGCGACAGCGCGAGTCCCACCCCGCCCCCCTGGCTGAATCCGGCCATGACGCCGCACGCCACCCAGAAATTCCTCAGGCCCCGTACCGGCCCCACCAGTGGATTGCCGTCGGGAGCGAAAGTGAAGGGGCCGTTCACCACCTTGCGGATGCCGACTCGCCCGAGCGCGGGGAAGTGCTCGAAGCCCACCTCGAGACTCGGGGCGATGCGCTCCAGGTCGTTCGGCAGCAGGCTGTGGGTGAAATCCCAGGGCGTCTCCCGCGGCGACCAGGGGACCCCCGCGCGCTCGTAAGTGCCGAGCAGCATGCCGCCGCGCTCCTGGCGCGTGTAGATCTCACCCTCGAAGTCGATGCAGTGGAGCGCCTCCTTCTGTCCCTTGAGCTCGGGCAGATCCTCCGTGATCAGGTACTGGTGCTCCATCGCGAGGATCGGCAGCTCGAGACCCACCATGCGGCCGACTTCGCGGGCCCAGAGGCCGCCCGCATTCACCACGTGCTCGGCGTGCACATTGCCGCGCTCGGTGAGGACGTTCCAGGAGCCATCGGCGCGCGCTTCGAGCCCGGTGACGCGCGTGTGCCGCACGACCTCGGCGCCGCCCATCTGCGCCGCCTTCGCGTAGGCATGCGTGACGCCATAAGGGTCGACGTGCCCTTCGATCGGGTCGTAGAGCGCGCCGACGAAGTGCTGCTTGTTGATCAGCGGGAAGAGCCTGGCCGCCTCATCGACCGAGATGATCTCCAGCTCCATGCCGAGATAGCGGCCGCGCGCCTTAGTCATCTTCAGCCAGTCGAGACGCTCGCGGGTGCCCGCGAGCATGATGCCTCCGGTCACGTGCATGCCACAGGACTGGCCGGAGATCTGCTCGATCTCCTTGTAGAGGTTGATGGTGTACTGCTGCAGCTTCGCGACGTTCGGGTCGCCGTTGATGGTGTGCATGCCCCCGGCGGCATGCCAGGTCGAGCCGCAGGTGAGCTCGCCGCGCTCGATCAGCAGCACGTCCTTCCAGCCCGCCCTGGTCAGATGGTAGAGCACGCTCGCCCCCACCACGCCGCCACCAATCACCACCACTCGTGCGCTGTCCCTCACATCGCCTCCACTTTCAATTCATTCGTTCGATACGGCCAGCTGCACCGGTGGCGCCGCGCCGCCGCCCCGGCTGCCGAAGCGCTCGATGAGCCAGGAGCGGAACAGGGCGATCGCGGTATCGGACAGGCCTTCCGGCTGTGTGATCAGGTAGTAGCCGAAGCCGTCATCGAGGAAGGCTTCGAAGGGTTTCGCCAGCCGTCCCGTGCGGATCTCGTCGGCGAAGAGATTGGTGTCGAGAACCGCAATACCCTGGCCGCCGAGCGCGTACTGCGCCGCGAGGACTGCGGTATCGAACACCATTCCCCGCTCGACGTCGACGAGGCCGGACAGTGCGTTCTGCCGGGAGAATTCCGTCCAGAAATGATGCCGCGGGGCATCGGCGACCCTCACGTGGATCAGCTCGTTACTCTTTATGAACTCCGCAAGATCCTTGCCACGGTGCGCGGCGGCGATGTTGGGGTGACAGAGGATCGACTGGCGCACCTGCCACAGAAGATCGCTGACCAGGTCGGTGACCCGGGGCCGGGAATAGACCACCGCGACGTCGACGTCACCGAGCGGCGGCCCGACGCCGTAGGCGCTGACGAGGTCGATGTCGACTTCGGTACTCGCGCGGCGGAAGTCCTGCAGGATCGGCACGGCGAGCTGCGCGGCGAAGCTCGGAGGCATCTGCACCCGCAGCGTCCGTTGCACCGGGGCGCCCTCGTTGCGGATGTCATCGAGCGCATACTCGAGCCTGTCGAAGGACTTGGCCACCGCCGGCAGCAGGTGAAGCCCTGCCTTGGTGAGAGTCAATGCATGCGGCCTGCGCTCGAACAGCGGCACGCCGGTGAGTCGCTCGAGCGCGATCACGTGCCGCGAGAGCGCACTCTGGGAGATGAGCAGCGCATTGGCCGCCGCTGTGAAGCTGCCGTGCTTCGCCACTCCCTCGAAGGCGCGCAACGCATTGAGGGGCAGCCAGCGCCGGTCGATTGCTTTCTTATCCATGAGCCTCATGGTCGCCGAGAATCGGCTCGTGCGCCATCGATGGAGCAAAGTCGGCGAGCGTCGCGTCTATCCAGGCGCACAGATGCCTGGCATACGAGCGCTCGACCGCCAGCCACACCTCGCCCGTGCGCACGCTGAGCGCGAGCACCGGTACATCCGCAAGACGCCCGCGCCGGGCGCCATTGAGCGGCAGAGCCATCGCGACGCTCCCGAGCCGGTCGAGGAGCTCGCTCACGCGAGCGCCATGCAGCCGCAGCGCCTCAACTCCGCCGGTGAGGTCTACGAGGTGGCCCCCCGCAACGTTCGCAAGGCGCTCCCCGAGCTCCCTCAGTGGTGCATCCGTCTCACTCAGCAGCAGCGTCTCCGTCGGCCGCAGCCAGGCGAGGATCACTTCGGAGCCACTCTGCAGCGCCGTCAGCGGCGCGGGGAGTGGCGTGCCCACGAGGTTCGCCGCGGCGGTCGCAAACGGCCCGCCGGGCTCGAAGTAGCGCAGCGTCGCAGCATGCAGGGGTCTCACCACCGCGACCGCGATACCCGCCGCGTCAGCCATGGACACGCGCTCCCTCGGGATCGATGAAGGGAAGCCGGACGACCCGCACCTCGATCTCCTGTCCAAGGTGATAGATGCGCAGCAGCTCGCCGGCGCGCCGTGCGCCGCGTGTCAGAAGCCCGAGCGCCACCGGGAAGCCGAGCTCGGGGCTCATGAAGCTCGAGGTCACACGGCCTTCGGCCGTGGCGGGTGGCCGGTGCGCGGCTATCTGCGCGCCGACCGGCAGCACCGTGCGGCCGTCCGCCGGCGTGAGCCCTACGAGCTGGAGTCGATCGGCGTCGCGAGCTGCCGGGCGGTCGAGCGAGCGGCGGCCCACGAAATTGGCTCCCTTGCGCCCGAGGCCGCGCGCGAGGCCCACATCCCCCGGGAGGGTCGTCCCGTCGGTGTCCGTGCCGATGTGAATGAAGCCCTTTTCCACCCGCAGAATCTGCAGCGCTTCGATTCCGTACAGCACTCCCCCAACCTCGGGAGCGAGGGACCACAGCTGCTCGAGGAGCGCCGCGGCCTCCTCGGCGGGAAGGTTCACCTCGTAGCCAAGCTCGCCGCTGAAGCTGGCGCGCAGGATCCTGAGCGGCACGCCCCGGAGGGTGCTGTCGCGCAGCCTCATGTGCTTCATCGCCGTCGGCGCGAGCGCCGCGTCGAAGCCCGCGCGCGCCAGCCACTCCCAGGCGCGGGGGCCCGCGACCGTGACGTTGGCCCAACGCGAGGTGACCGGGGTCACGAGTACCTCGAGATCGGTGAGCTCGCACTGCAACCACTCCTCGAACGCGCCCGTCGTGCGCTCAGCGCCGGCGCTCGTGGTGTTCACCCAATAGTGACCGGGTCCGAGGCAGGCGACGATGCCGTCATCGACCAGGGTACCGTTCTCATTCAGCAGCACGCCGTAGCGCGCCTGCCCCGGCGCGAGGGTCGACATCGTGCCGACGTACATGAGATCGAGAAAGCGCGCGGCATCGGCGCCGAAGACCTCGAGCTTGCCGAGAGGTGAGCCATCGAGAAGTCCGGCGCTCGCGCGCACGGCACGCGCCTCGCGCTGCGCCGCGGCCTCGAGCGATTCTCCGTCCCTCGGGTAGGCCGCCGGCCGACACCAGTCGCCGAAGCTCTCGAACAGTGCGCCGTGTGCGGCATGCCAGTCGTGCGCGGCAAGGTGCTTGAGAGGGCGGTAGAGATTCCCGACGCGCCGCCCGGCGATGGCCCCGAGGGAAACCGGCGCGAACGGCGGGCGAAAGCGCGTCGTGCCCACCGCGCCGGGCGACTGCCCGGTCAGCTCGCCGAGCACGGCGAGCGCGTTGATGTTGCTGGTCTTGCCCTGATCCGTCCCCATCCCGGTGGTGGTATAGCGCTTGAGATGCTCGACCGAGCGATAGTTCTCCCGGGCGGCCAGAGCGAGGTCGCCCATCGATACATCGTTCTGCAGATCGACGAAGTGCCTGCCCCGAAAGCGGCGCGAGGGCGCGGCAGGGCTGCACCGGCCGACTCCGCCCAATGGCGCCGGCGGAGCGTCGCGCCCCGCGGCAAGCGCTTCTCCGGCTTGTGCCGCATGGCTCACGGCAGCCGCGCGTACGAAGGCGCCCGCACAGGCGCCGACGCTCACCACTCCCGGTGCCGTGCCGTCGGGCACGAACATCGCCCCCTCCTCCAGCCAGCGCAGCCGTCCGCCCGCCTGGGTATGAAGATGCACGGCCGGCGCAAATCCGCCGGCATTCAGGATCAGGTCGCAGTCGATGCGCTCGGTTCGCCCACCTCGCTCCGATGCCACGGTGCAAGCGCGCACCGCACGGCCACCGGCGATGCCGGCCACGGAAGCCGACGTCACGACGCGAAAACGCGCAGCCTCACTCGCCTGCGACGGTCCCCGGCGGTCGATGAGCGCGGCGATCTCGACGCCCGCGGCACTGAGCCCGGCGGCCACCGCGTAAGCGTTGTCGCACCCGGCGACCATCACGGCGCGCCGGCCGCAGGCGACGCCGAAGGCGCGCGCGTACTTCTCCGCCGCCCCCGCCAGCATCACGCCGGGACGATCATTGTCGGGAAACAGCAGCGGCCGCTCGAAGGCTCCGGTGGCGGCAATCACCGAGCGCGCCCGGATCTTCCACAGACGCTCGCGCAACCGCTGTGGTGCGGCAGCGCCATCGGCAATCAGGGTCTCACACGCGCATACGAGGTTGTGATCGTAGATTCCGAAAGCGACCGTGTTGGTGAGAACACGCACCCCGAGCGCCAGTGCCCGGGCTGTCAGCTCACGCACTGCGGCGTTGTCGCGCCACGCGAGTCCGCCGCCGGTTCGCTCGCCGCGCGAGAGCAGCATCGTGTCGGCACCGGCGCGCGCCGCGGCTACCGCAGCCGCAAGCCCGGTGATCCCCGCGCCGACCACGAGCACGTCGGCCCGCCCGGCGACCTCCTCGTAGCGATCCGCGTCCGCCTCGAGCGGAGCGCGCCCCATGCCCGCCATGCGCCGGATCGCCCACTCGTACCAGCGCCAGCTCGGCCACTTGAAGGTCTTGTAGTAGAAGCCGGCCGGCATCAGGGCGGCAAAGAGGCCCGTGAGCGCGCCGAGGTCGAAGCCGACACCCGGCCAGCAGTTGACGCTGCGCGCGCTCAAGCCTTCGTACAGCGGCAGGAGCGTCGCGCGCACATTGGCCGTGTGGCGGGCGCCACTGCCGACGTCCACCAGGCTGCTCGGCTCCTCGAGACCGCACGACCAGATCCCGCGAGGGCGATGGAGCTTGAAGCTGCGGCCAACCAGCCGCACACCGTTCGCAATGAGCGCCGATGCCAGCGTGTCGCCGCGCAGGCCGCTGAGCCGGCGGCCGTTGAATTCGAAGCGCACGGAGCGCGCGCGTTCCACCCAAATTCCGGCGGGTGCGGGCAGGCGGTAACCGCTCACGGGGTCTCTCCCATGCGGTAGACCGCCAGCACCTCGTGGGTCACCGTGTGTCGCGCCACGTTGAACCACTGACCGCAGCCGAAACTATGGCGCCAGCGCTCCCGGTGCACGCCCCTGGGGTTCTCCCGAAAGAAAAGATACTCGCCCCACTCGGCATCGCTCGCCGTGAGCGCCGGACGCGCGATGTGCGTGGTGCCGCCGCAGACGAATTCCGCCTCATCGCGCGCACCGCACCAGGGACAGCTGATCAGCATCATGGCAAGCTCAGTGGGCGATGCCAGCCGCCGCCGCTTCGTCGATGAAGCGGCCGCTCGTGAAACGCTCGAGCTGGAAGGGCTCGGCGAGCTCGTGGTTGCGACCGGTGGCGAGCACATGAGCGAAGGTCCAGCCACCGGCCGGGATGGCCTTGAACCCCCCGGTACCCCAGCCGCAGTTGATATAGAGCTCCGGCACCGGTGTGGCGCCGATGATCGGGCTCGAGTCGTGCACCACGTCGACGATACCGGCCCACTGTCGCATCAGCCGCAGCCGGCTGAACGACGGAAACAACTCGAGCGTTCCCGCGATCACACCCTGCATCACCGCGAAGCTCCCACGCTGTGCGTAGGAAGCGAACAGGTCGAGTCCTCCGCCGATCACCATCTCTCCCTTGTCCGACTGGCTCACGTAGACCCCGGTGGCCGGGGAGATGACCACGATATCGAGGCGCGGCTTCACCGGCTCGGTGACCATGGCCTGCAGCGCGTAGCTCGTCACCGGCAGCCGCACGCCCGCGAGCGCCGCGAGCCCCGAGCTGTGGCCCGCGGCGGCGATGCCGACGCGGCCTGCGCGAATCGGACCCAGACGGGTCTCGACTCCGCTGACGGCGCCGTGCGCGTCGGTGAGGAATCCGGTGACCTCGCAGTCCTGAATGATGTCGACGCCGAGGCGCGATGCGGCACGCGCGTAGCCCCAGGCGACTGCGTCATGGCGCGCGACACCGGCGCGCGGCTGACGCAGGCCGCCGAGCACCGGGTAGCGTGCCGCTGGCGACAGGTCCAGCGCCGGCACCAGCGCTCCCACCTGCTCGCGCGACAGGATCTCGGAGTCGATGCCGTGCATGTGCAGCGTATCGACCCAGCGGGCGATCGACTCGAGATCGTGGCGGCTGTGCGCAAGCATCACGTGCCCGCGCTGGCTCAGCATGACGTTGAAGTTGAGCTCGCGCGAGAGACCCTCGTAAAGCTTGAGCGAGAAGTCGTAGAGTCGTGCGCTCTCGGGATAGAGGTAGTTCGAGCGCACCACCGTCGTATTGCGGCCGGTGTTACCCCCGCCCAGCCAGCCCCGCTCCAGGACCGCAACCCGGGTGATACCGTGATTCTTCGCGAGGTAGTACGCGGCGGCGAGCCCATGTCCGCCGCCGCCCACCACCACCACGTCGTAGGAGGCCTTCGGCTGAGGCGACGCCCAGGCCGGCGGCCAGTTGCGGTGCGAGGTCAGCGCGCCGCGCAGCAGCGAAAGAGCCGAGTACCTCATCGACGGGACCCGGCTATGGCTCCGTCAGGCCTTGTCCTGATAGCTGGTCTGAATGGCGCGCACCAACTTGTTGGTGCCGAAGATCGTGTGCCGGGACATGTCGGCGCTGTAGCGGCTGGCCGGCGGTCGACGTCCGAGGCTCTCGGCGAGCGCGCGGATGTGATGGGGGCCGGCCCCGCAGCACACACCGAGATAGCGCACGTCCATGGCAAAGGCCTCGCGCCCGAAGTTGAAGATCTCCGCACGAGTCGCCAGGAACGGATCGAGCCCGACGGGAAAGGCCCGCTGATTGTCGCAGCAGGGGTCGGTCAGCGACATGAACGAAGGTTGCGCGGGCGTGGTGCGGTAGGGCACCGGGAGCGCCGCGACGTGGCACTTAACCGCCTGCCGGATCTCGCGAATCATCGGCATCATGGTTTGCGGCCCGCGATGGCAGTTGAGGCCGACCACGTCGGCCCCGGCCTGCTCGAGACGACGGCAGCCCTCGGCGGGCGTGAGCCCGTCGCGGGTGATCGGCTCACGGTGCATCGCGAGTGTCACGACCGTGGGGGCTTTCGATGCCCGCTGGATGGCCTTGAGCGCGAGCAGCGCCTCCTCCACCCAGGAGAAGGTCTCGGCGACGAAATAGTCGACCCCGGCCTCGACCGCCCAGCCCACCTGCTCCTCGAAGATGCGCTCGGCTTCCTTGATGGACTTCGGGTCCGCGGGGTCGTAGATGTTGGTGTTACAGAGGTCGCCCGCAAACAGCGTCCCGGTGCGGCGCGCCACGGATTTGGCGATCCTGAGCGCGGCGCGATTCATCGGGGCCAGATCCTTCTCGCGGCCTATCATGCGCAGCTTCTCGCGGTGCACGTAGTAGGTCAGGGCCTCGGTCACGTCGGATCCGGCGTGCACGAAGTCCATGTGCAGCTGCTCGACCACCTCCGGGTGCTCGAACAGCACCTCGGGCACGAACGCGCCTGCCTGCAGGTAGCCGCGCCGCTCGAGCTCGAACACGTAGCCTTCGGCGCAGATCACCGCACCGGCCTTGAGTCGCGCGAGCAGATCCCGCTCGCTGCCACGCGTCTTCGCCGACTGCGGGCTGCCGCTCACCCGCACGCTCTTGCGCACACTCTTCCGCGCACTCTTTGCCGCGCGCTTGCCTTTGACAGTCTTCGCCATTGTTTCCCCCCGGTAGTGCTTCGATTCTAACCAATTCAGCGTGCCACGCCGATGAAGACTGCACCGCAGGTCACGGCAAGGCACACCAGCAGGCGGCGCGGCGTCAGTGCCTCTCCCAGGAAGGCCCGGCCGATCAAAGCCGCGAATACGATGCTCGTCTCCCGCAGAGCGGAGATCGCCCCGACATTACCGAGAGCGAGTGCCAGGTTGACGGCGCCGTAGCTGCCGAAGGAGAGCATCCCTCCGGCCACTGCCTTGATGCTGTCGCGCGCTTTGAGATCGAACGCGAACCGGCGGCGCAGCAGCCCATAGGCGAGAGGCATGAGAGCCCCGTAGGCGAGCCAGATCCACGCCGTATAGGACTGCGGATTCCCGGCGCGGCGCACGCCGAGCGCATCCGCGATCACATAGCTCGCAACGAAGAGGGCCGTGGCGAAAGCGAACACGACGGTCCTGCCTCCCGTGCGCCCCGTATGGAGAGCCAGACTGATGATCCCGCAGGAGATCAGGCCGACGCCGAGCAGCGCCAGCCCGGGAAGCTTCTGTCCGGCCAGGAAAAATCCACCCACGGTGACGAGCAGCGGCACGCTGCCGCGCACGATCGGATAAACCTGTCCCAGCTCGCCGTGGCGATAGGCCTCCGCGAGAAGGATGATGTAAACCACCTGCAGGAGCGAGGACACCAGCAGGTACGGCCAGCTCGCGGCGGCAGGCAGCGGCAGGAGGAGCGCAAAGGGCAAAGCGGCCACCGTGGTGACGAAGCTCATCACCGTCACGAACTGCAGGCGGTCGGCACCGCTGCGGAGCGCGGCGTTCCAGGTGGCATGCAGCACCGCGGCAAGGAGCGCGAGAGCGGCAACCGTGGCGCTCATGGCATCATGACCCGGCAATGAGACTGATCCTCTGCGCGGCCCTCGTGTTCGTCAGCCTCGCGGCCGCTGCCGAGCCGTCCCCGGCACCTGCGAGCACCGCAGCCATCGCGGCGCCCGATCGCTATGGGACCGACACCGCGGCGCAGATCCTCGAGCGCGGCGGCAACGCGGTGGATGCCGCGGTCGCGGTGGCCTTCACTCTGGCCGTCACCCACCCGGATGCCGGCAACCTCGGGGGCGGGGGTTTCGCCACGGTGTGGTTCGAGGGCAAGGCCTATTTTCTCGACTACCGCGAGTGCGCGCCGGCCAGTGCCAGCCCCAACATGTATCTCGACGCGCGGGGAGAGGTGGTGCCGGATGCGAGCACCGTCGGCGCAGGAGCCGCCGGGGTGCCGGGCACGGTGGCGGGCCTCTGGGAGCTGCACCGGCGCTTCGCCAGGCTCCCCTGGCGCCTCGAGCTCGCGCCCGCGATCCGCTATGCGCGCGAGGGATTCGAGGTTCACCCGCTCCTCGCCCGGCTGCGCGAGGAGCGCGCGGCTAAGCTCCACGGCCGCACGAATTTTCTCACGTATTTCGGCGGCCTGAAGCAGGCTGCGACATTGCGTCAGCCCGAGCTCGCCCGCACGCTCGAGCGGATCGCCGCCCAGGGCCCGGGCGGCTTCTACGCCGGCCGCACCGCGGAGCTCATCGTCGCCGAGATGGCGCGCAGTGGAGGGCATGTCGCGGCGCGTGATCTGACGAGCTATCGGCCCGTATGGCGCGCGCCGCTTCAAGGCGATTGGGCCGGCTACCACGTGATCACCGCGCCACTCCCCTCCTCGGGCGGCATCGCCCTGCTCTCGCTCCTCGCCATGAAGGCGGATCTGGCTCGCAACTTTGACGGCGTGCCGCTCAACTCGGCCCAATATGTGCACCTGCTGGCCGAGATCGAGAAGCGTGTGTTCGCGGACCGCGCCGACTACCTCGGCGACCCGCACTTCAGCTCCGCTCCCGTGGCTGCGCTCCTCGATCCCGCCTACCTCGCACGCCGCGCACGCGAAGTCAGCACCGGCGCGCCGACTCCGACCGGGAGCGTGCGCCCGGGACTCGAGGCCCATCACGACACCACCCACTTCTCGATCGTCGACCATTCCGGTAACGCCGTATCCAACACCTTTACGCTCAACGATGACTTCGGCTCGGGTCAGGTGGTGAGCGGCGCCGGATTCCTCCTCAACAACGAGATGGATGATTTCTCGATCAAGCCCGGCGCCCCCAACTTCTACGGCGTGGTGGGCGGCACGGCGAACGCCATCGCACCGGGCAAGCGGCCGCTCTCGACCATGACCCCCACGATCCTCACCGCCCGGGGGCATGTGGCGCTCGTCATCGGCACCCCCGGTGGCTCGCGGATCGCGACCTGGGTGTTCCAGGTGCTCACCGACTGGCATGATTTCCACATGCCGCTCGCCGCGGCGGTCGCAGCTCCCCGCATCCATCATCAGCTGCTGCCCCCCAACACCCTCTTCGAGGAGCCCTATGCGGGGCTTGCTCCAGAGGTACGCACCGCGCTCATCGCCCGCGGCTACGCCTTCGTGAACCAGGGATGGAACGGGGACGTCGAGGCGGTCGCGATCAGCGCGGACGGGGCGACCGCGGTGTCGGATCCGCGCGGGCGCGGTGTGGCGCGGGTGCTCTCCAGCGGCGGGAAGTAATCGCACCCTCAGGCCCGCAGCCGCAGGTTCTGGGGGTCGTAGAGGGGCTCACGCGCCACGACGGCGGGACGCCGCTCGCCGAGGATCTCCACTTCGAGCTCCGTGCCCGCCACGGCGAGGTCGCAGCGCACGTAGCCGAGCGCGATGCTGCGTCTCAACCGGTACCCGTGCCCGCCCGAAGTGATGAGCCCTACCCGCTCGCCGCCGCGATACACGATGGACACCGCCGCGGCATCGGCGTCGCGCGCATCGACCAGGAGCGGCACGAAGCGCTCACGCGAGCCCTGCCGCGCTTCGCGCCGCAGCGCCTCGCGCCCGATGAAGTCCGCGGCCTTCTCGAGGCGCACGCAGCGCTCGAGGGAGGCCGCGAGCGGGCTGTATTCCGTGGTGAGGTCGACCTTCCAGCTGCGATAGCACTTCTCGAGGCGCATGCTCTCCATGGCATAGAGACCGAAATGTCCGACGCCGAGGTCGCCTCCGGCGGCGGTGAGCCGCTCGTGCAGCGCCGCGATATCTGCATTCGAGAGGTGCAGCTCCCAGCCGAGCTCGCCGACATAATTCACTCGCATGGCGATCAGCGGAATGCCGGCCACGCGTAAGGGCCTTGCGGCGAGCCATGGAAAGGCTGCATTCGAGAGGTCCGCATCCGTCAGGCGGGAGAGGAGCTCGCGCGAGCGCGGTCCGGCGACGACGAGGGCGCCGTAGTCGGCCGTGCGAATCCCGAGCGCCACCCGGCCGAAGCGTTGCGACAGGTGCTCGCGGAGCCAGTCCCCGTCGTGGCGCTCGGCGGATGCGGCCGAGAGGAGCCAGAAGCGCCCATCGGGCAGATGCGAGACCGTCGCCTCCATCACCAGACCTCCGCCCGGTGAGCAGCCGTAGCTGAGTGCGAGCCGACCGACCCGTGGAACGGGTCCCGCGATCAGGTGATCGAGCCAGTCGCAAGCGCCGGGTCCGGTGAGCTCGAAGCGTGCAAAGCCCGGAAGATCCATGAGCGCGACGCCGTCGGCGACCGCGGCGCACTCGCGCTCGACGGCCTGGTGCCAATGGGGCCTGCGGAACGAGCATTCGGGGCCCCGAGCATCGAGTGGCCGCGCGTAGTAGAGCGCCCGCTCCCATCCGCCGCGCGCTCCGTAGACTGCCCCCGCCGAGCGCAGCCGCTCATATAAAGGAGAGGCGAGCGCCGGCCGGCCGGCCTCGCGTTCCTCCTGCGGGTAACCGACGCCGTACTCCTTCTGATAGGTTTCGATGGCCTTGGCGCGCGTAAAGCTCCGGGTGGCGTAGGGACCGTAACGACGGCAGTCGAGCGGCCAGACGTCCCAGTCCGGCTCGCCGTTTGCGACCCACTCGGCGATGGCCCGCCCGGCGCCGCCCGCCTGCACGATCCCGAAACTGAAGGCGCAGCAATGAAAGAAATTGCGCGCGCCGGCCGCAGGTCCCAACAGCGGATTGCCGTCGGGTGAGTAAGGGATCGGGCCGTTGACCACGCGCTTGACCCCGACGCTCCCGAGGATCGGCACGCGTGCACAGGCGGCGCCGATGTAGTCCTCGAGCCGCCCGAGATCGTCGGCGAACAGCTGACTCGCAAATTCCGGCGGCGGTCCATCGGGCCAGGGCGCGACCGGCCGGGACTCGTACGGGCCGAGGAGCAGCCCATGCCGCTCCTGGCGCAGGTAGTAGCTGACGTCCGGGTCGCGCAGCAGCGGCAGCCGCTCGCTCCCACGGGCAACGAGCGCCGGGATATCCGCGGTGACGAGATATTGATGCGACAGAGTCTCGATCGGGAGGTATTCGCCGATCATCGCGGCGATCTCCCCGCCCCGGTAGCCGGCGGCGTTGATCACATACTCGCACTCGATGGCGCCAAGCGGCGTTTCCAGGCGCCAGCCGCCGTCGACCATCGCGGCGATCGCGGTCACGCGGGTGTGGCGGTGGATCGTCGCGCCGCGCGCGCGGGCACCCTGGGCCAGCGCCTGTGTCAGCTGCGCCGGATCGATGTCACCATCGTCCGGATCCCAAAGTCCTGCGCGCAGCCCTTCGACCTCGAGAAACGGATGGCGCGAGCGCATCTCACCCGGGGAGAGCAGCTCAAATGGGCAGCCGAGCGAGCGGGCCTGACTGACGACATGGCGAAACTCATCCTCGCGGTCGGCCGTGTGCGCGAGGCGGATGCTGCCGGTGCGATGGTAAGTGAGATCGCAGCCCGTCTCCTCGCGCAGCCGCGCGTAGAGAGAGGTCGAGTACTTCTGCAG
>DATGJR010000102.1:0-9200 GCA_035295065.1 Steroidobacteraceae bacterium | reverse complement strand
CGTCGGCGTCCCGCCCCCCGAGACCCCCGGCATCCCGAGCGATCAGGAGCTCGAGGCCTCCGGGGCGGTCGTCGGCGAGATCCTCATCGACAACCAGAATATCTTCAACCTGGACGACCCGAAGGACAATATCGGGCTCTTTCGCCTCGCGGATCGGCTGCATCCCAAGACGCGCGCCAGCGTGATCCGCAGCCAGCTGCTCTTCAAGACGGGCGATCGCTACTCGCGGCGTCTGGTCGATGAGACCGAGCGGATCCTGCGCGCCAACGGCTATTTCTACGACGCCTGGATCCGGCCGGTGAAATACGAGGACGGCAAGGTCGACCTGCGGGTGACCACCCGCGATGTCTGGACGTTGAATCCCGGCTTCAACTACTCACGATCCGGCGGCACTAATTCGACCGGCGTGCAGCTCGAGGAGCTGAACCTCGTAGGCACTGGCACCAAGATCGCCGTGAGCCACACGAACAATGTGGATCGCACGGAATCTGTCCTGGCGGTCTCCAACAACCACGCCTTCAACACCTGGACGCAGGTCAACGCCGAGTTCGCCAACAACAGCGACGGCCACTTGCATGATCTCTTCGTCAATCATCCCTTTTACGCACTCGAGACGCGCGAGGCCTGGGGCCTCGCCGCCAACGACGACGCCCAGACCGACTCGCTCTACGACCGCGGTGAGATCATCGATCAGTTTCACGATCAGCATAACCTCCTGCAGGTCTATGGGGGCTGGTCGCCGGGACTGCAGAACGGTTATGTCCATCGCTTGAGTGTCGGCATGACCTATGACGAGCACCAGTTCTCACCTCTTGGCAGCTGGACCGGGCCGACCTTGCTCCCGCAGGACCGGCGCTTCCTCTATCCGTGGATCGAGTACGACCTGGTCACGGACGATTTCGTGCGCCTCTATAACCACGATCAGATCCTGCGCACCGAGGACTTTTATCTCGGCACCACGGCGAGCCTGCGTGTCGGCTGGGCGGACGCGACGATGGGATCGAGTCGCAGTGCCCTCCTCTTTCAGGGTAACGCCGGCCGCGGCTTTCAGAACGGCGGAACCTCGACGCTCATCCTCGCGAGCGACTTCAATGGACGGATCGAGAACGGGACGCTTTATAACGGCCTGCTCGACGGCTCCATCCGCTACTACGCCGAGCAGAGCTCGAAATGGCTCTTCTTCACGACGCTGCTCGGCACCAAGGTCTGGAGGCCCGATCTCGATAACCAGGTCCTGCTCGGGGGCGACACGGGCCTGCGCGGCTATCCGTTGCGCTACCAGGACGGCACCGCGAAGGCACTCTGGACGATCGAGCAGCGCTACTTCACGGATTGGTTCATCTTCCGGCTGTTTCGGGTGGGCGCTGCGATCTTCTTCGATGCCGGCCGCATCTGGGGTCAGCCGCCCCTCGCCCAGCCCTCGCTCGGACTCCTCAAGGACGCAGGCTTTGGCCTGCGCTTCGGCAATGCGCGCTCAGGTCTCGGCAACGTCATCCACGTGGACGTGGCATTCCCCTTCGAGACGGCCGGGGGCTCCATCCGCCAGGCGCAGTTCCTGGTGACGACCCAGCAGAGTTTCTAAGGGCTCGCGAGCCTTCAGCGCTTCGGTGGCGTGGGGCCCGTCGGCGGCATCGGGCCGGTCGGCGCCTTGGGCGCTGTGGCAGGAGCCGCGCTTGGGGCTGAGCCCGGCGCAGGCCTCACCGCACCGCCCGGCGCTACGCTCGGTGCCGTCGCCTGTGCGGGCCTGGCCATAGGTCCCGCGGCGGGCCGCGCCACGGACGCGGAAGGCCGCGCGGCAGACGGCTGCGGTGCCGCGGGCTTATTCGGAACGACGGCCGGCTGCGGCGGCATCACATCGACCGAGAGAGTGAAGCTGCGGCGCTCGCTATTCTGCAGCGCGCCCACGTTGACGACCTGGCGCACCACTTCCTCGCCGCGCTCGTTGCGCACGGCGATCACGACGAAGTACTCCCACGGCGTCGAGTCCGGCGGGGGCTTGATGATGCCCTCGACGCGCAGTGCGGAGGCTGCCGCCACCTGCCGCTTCGCCGCCGCCTGGTCGAAGCGCAGATGGTGCAGGCACCCCGGGCAGATCGTCAGGCTCTCGAGAATCGTCGCCTTGCAATGCGGACAGATGCGGGTCTTCCCCGCGCTGTCCGGGCGCGCGGCGACGCTCATGCGTTGCCGAAGCCCTTGGTGTCAGTCTTGGAGCGGCCTTCGAGGTCGTAGCCGAACTCCACCTGCCCACGCATGCGCGAGCCTGCGGCCACGGTCAGCGATCCAGCTTTTACGTCGCCGTTGATGACGCCCGTCTCGAGAAGCTCGACGCGCTTGGCGTTCTCGATATTGCCGATGAGCTCACCGCCCACGCTCACCACGCTCGCCTTGACGTGGCCCTCGAGGCGCGCGCCCGAATCCAGGCTCACATTGCCATCGACCTGCACGTCGCCCTTGAAGCGGCCGGCGATGCGCACGTGACCCGAGCCTGCGATCTTGCCTTCGATGGTGAGGTCGGAGGAGATGATCGATTCCTTCATTTCCTGGCGCGGCGCCGGACGGCGGGCCACTTCGGGGCTGATCGGTGCCACATTGGTCCTCTCCGGTTCGCGCGGGTGCGGCGGCGGCGTGGCCGCTACGCCCGGCCCGGCAGCCGGTCCAGTCGCAGTCCCGGGATTCGCATCTTTCCAAAGCGCCATGAGGTAGCCCCCTTAAATGATTGAGCCGTGAAACTTACGCGCCCATCCGTCGAGCGACCAGTGTCTCCGTGTGCAGACACAGTGAGGTCAAGGTACAGTTCACGCCCGTCGGACCAAGCAAGCCCAGCTAGGGTACCCCATTTGAGCCCGAAAACCGTTCATCTGATCGCTGCCGCCCGGCCGAATTTCATGAAGGTCGCGCCCCTCTACCACGCGCTGACGGGGGCAAGCTGGTGCTCCCCGCGGATCGTGCACACGGGGCAGCATTATGACGCGAACATGTCAGACGCCTTTTTCCGCGACCTGCGCCTGCCTGAGCCCGCGCACCACCTCGAGGTGGGCAGCGGCACCCACGCCGAGCAGCTCGGACGCACCATGATCGCCTATGAAGCGGTCTGCACGGCGGCGCGCCCCGATGCGATCGTGGTCGTGGGCGATGTCAATGCGACGGCGGCCTGCGCGCTCGTGGGCGCGAAGCTATGGATTCCAGTGGTGCATCTCGAGGCGGGCCTGCGCAGCCGCGACCGCCGCATGCCCGAGGAGATCAACCGCCTGGTGACGGATGCGATCGCGGATCTTCTGTGGACGCCGTCGAAGGACGCGGACGCGAACCTGATCGCCGAGGGAGTGCCGCGCGCGAAGATCGACTGCATCGGGAACATCATGATCGACTCCTTCGAGATGCTGCGCGCACAGATCGAGAGCGCCGGCACCCGCGCGCGGCTCGGGCTCGAGGGCTCCCCCTACGCCGTCGTGACCTTGCATCGGCCCTCGAATGTGGATAACCGCGACAAGCTCACCGAGCTCGCCGCGGCACTGATTGCGGTGTCGCGGGAGCTGCCGGTGGTGTTCGCGATCCATCCACGCACGCGCAAGCGGCTGGAGGAGTTCGGTCTCCTCGGCTCGATCACCGGTGCGCCCGGCATGCGCGTCACCGAGCCCCTGACCTACATCGAGTTCATGAACCTCGTGCTCCGCTGCACCATCGCGATCACGGATTCAGGCGGTGTGCAGGAAGAGACGACGTACCTCGGTATCCCGTGTGCGACGCTGCGCGAGAACACGGAGCGTCCGATCACGATCACCGAGGGCACGAACCGCCTGATCAAACCCTCGGGGCTCGTCGCGGCCGCGCGGGAGGCGCTCGGCGGCCAGTGGATCAAGGGGAAGCGACCTGACCTCTGGGATGGTCGCGTGGCCGAGCGGGCCGCGAAGAGTCTGCACGGATTACTTTATGGGAGCCTTCCCGCCGACTAAGTATGTACATATCTTCTGCTTGTTTGTGTACATGGCGCATGTACACACATAGCCGTTACGATGTACACTTGGCCGATGAAAACTCACATCGACCTGGATGATCAGTTGCTCGAGCAGGTGTTCCAGCTCGGCGGATTTGACACCAAGAAGGCCGCGGTCAACGCAGCGCTTGCTGAGTACGCGAAACTGCTGAAACGCCGCGAGTTGCTCGAGATGCGTGGCAAGGTGCGCTGGGTAGGAGATCTTGACGCATTGCGTGCCAATCGGGTGGGCCGCAAGCCATGATCCTCGTGGACACTTCAGTCTGGATCGACTACCTCAACAGGCATCCCTCCCCCGAGGCTGAGTATCTCGCCGTCTGTATTGCCGAAGGGCGGGATGTGGTCGTAGCAGGTCTCGTGCTGACCGAGATCCTCCTCGGTGCACGCAGCCCCGTCGAGGCAGAGCGCATTTGCCGCGTGATGACGGCGTTCGATCTCACTCCAGAGCTCGAGCGGGCCGACTACGAGGAGGCTGCCAGCCTCTACCGCGCATGCCGGGCAAAGGGAATGACACCGCGGTCGACGATCGACTGCCTGATCGCGCGGGTATGCCTGAAACACGGCCATGAATTATTGGCCAGAGACCGCGACTTTGCAGCGATCGCTCAGGTTTCCGCGCTCCGCCTGGCCGTCCCTCCGTCGAGCGTCCAGGAGCGCGCCGCGCACTACGACCGACAGGCGACCGCCTCCTCCCCACGTCTCACCCCTCGACGAGCTTCAGCACCTCGGCGGTTTTCTCGCGCATCAGCGGCTCGCTCCCGCGTGCCTCGACGTTGAGGCGCACCAGGGGCTCGGTATTGGAGCCGCGGAGATTAAATCGCCAGTCACCGAATTCCATGGACAGTCCATCCGTCGAGTCGATCGAGGCGGCGCGCGCCTCATAGTGCGCGCGCACCCGCTGGATGATCGAGGCGGCGCTGGTTGCGAGCTTGCGATTGATCTCCCCGCTCGCAGGGAATAGCCGCATGCGCTCGCCCACGAGCTGCGCGAGCGTCTGCCGGCGCTCGCTGATCACGCCGAGCACCAGGAGCCAGGGGATCATGCCGCTGTCGCAATAGGAGAACTTGCGGAAGTAGTGGTGCGCGCTCATCTCCCCGCCATAGACGGCATCCACCTCGCGCATGCGCTGCTTGATGAAGGCATGTCCGGACTTGCACAGCACCGGCGTCCCGCCGTAGCGGCGCACGATGTCGAGCGTGTTCCAGGTGAGACGCGGATCGTGCACGATCCGCGCGCCCGGCTCGCGCCTGAGGAACACCTCGGCAAGGAGCCCGACCAGGTAGTAGCCCTCGATGAACTGGCCGTGCTCATCGAAGAAGAAGCAGCGGTCGTAGTCGCCGTCCCAGGCGATCCCGACATCGGCCCCCTCGCGCCGCACGACGTCCGCGGTCGCGGCGCGGTTCTCCTCGAGCATCGGATTCGGCACACCGTTCGGGAAGGTGCCGTCGGGCTTGTGATTTACCTTGATGAACTCGAACGGCAGGTGCGGCTCGAGCTGGTCGATGATGAGTCCTGCGCCGCCGTTGCCGGCGTTCACCACGACTTTGAGCGGGCGGAGCTTGGATGCCTCGACGTAGCTCAGTAGGTGCTCGAGATAGCCCTTTCTGATGTCGAGCGGCTGCTCGCTCCCGGTCCGCGCCGCCTTGGGCGGCAGCCGGCCGCTCTCAATGAGGGCGCGCATCTCCTGCAGGCCCGTGTCGGCACTGATCGGCCGCGCGCCCTCGCGCACGAACTTCATGCCGTTGTAGTCAGGCGGGTTGTGGCTCGCGGTGACCATGATCCCGCCGTCAAGATGCTCCGCAAAGGTGGCGTAGTACGAGCCTTCCGTGCCCCAAAGTCCGATATCGAGCACGTCGACCCCGGTGTCCTTGAGTCCGCGCTTCAGCGCCGCAGCGAGCGTCGGCGATGACAGGCGGATGTCGTAGCCGACCGCGACGCGCTTAGGTTTCACGAATGCCGCGTAAGCGCGGCCTACGTCGTAGGCGAGTGCCTCGTTGATCTCATCGGGGATACGGCCGCGGATGTCGTAGGCCTTGAACGAATCGAGATTGGTCATGTCGGAGCGCCCCTTACGTCTTCGTGCCCTCGCGGCCGTAACGGTCCTCGAAGCGCACGATGTCGTCCTCGCCCAGGTACGACCCCGACTGCACCTCGATGATCTCGAGCATTATGGTGCCCGGATTCTCTATACGGTGCTTCATGCCGATCGGGATATAGGTCGACTGATTCTCCTCGAGCAGGAACACCTCCTCGCCGCGCGTGATGCGTGCGGTGCCCGCCACCACCACCCAGTGCTCGGCACGGTGATGGTGCAGCTGCAGCGACAGCGTCGCGCCAGGCTTGATCTTGAGGCGCTTCACCTGAAAGCGCGGACCCGCTTCGAGACTGTCATAGCTCCCCCAGGGCCGGAACACCTCGCGATGGAGCGAGTGCTCATAGCGGCCGCGCTCCTTGAGCTGCGCCACGAGCTTTTTCACGTCCTGCACTCGGCTCTTAGGCGCAACCAGCACCGCGTCCTTGGTCTCGACCACGACGTGATCCTTGAGTCCCACCGTCGAGACCAGGCGGCTCTCGGAGTGGAGATAGTTGCCCTCCGAGTCCTCGCTGATCACATCGCCGTGCGCCACATTCCCCCGCGCATCCCCCTCGACCGCCTCGGCGAGCGCCGCCCAGGAGCCCACATCGCTCCAGCCGGCCGCGAGCGGCACAACCACCGCGTCCGCGGTCTTCTCCATCACGGCATAGTCGATCGAGTCCGAGGGGCAGTCCTCAAAGTCCTCGGCGGCGATGCGGGTGAATTCGAGGTCGGAGCGTGCGGAGGCGAAGGCGGCCTCGCAGACGCGCGCCATCTCCGGGGCAAAGCGCGCGAGCTCGGTGAGGTAGCGCCGGGCGCCGAACATGAACATGCCGCTGTTCCAGTAATGGTCCCCGGACTTCACGAACTTCGCGGCCCGCGCGGCATCGGGCTTCTCGATGAAACGCGCGATGCGGTGGAGCGCCCCGCTCGCGGCTCCCCGCTGGATGTAGCCGTAACCGGTCTCAGCCGCAGTCGGCACGATGCCGAAGGTCACGAGCTGCCCCTGCTCGGCCGCGGGGAGCGCGAGGCGCACCGCACGCTGAAAGGCGGCAATGTCCCGGATCACATGGTCGGCCGGCAGGATCAGGAGCACAGGGTCCGGCGCTTCCGCCGCGACTCCCTTGACCGCCGCGTGCGCGGCGAGCGCGATGGCCGGGGCGGTGTTGCGGCCAATGGGCTCGAGCACGATGGCCTTGGGGTCGATCTTGAGCTGACGCAGCTGCTCGGCGACGAGAAAACGATGCGCCTCGTTGCACACGATCACCGGGGGGGCGGCACCTAAGCCCTCGAGACGCAGCGCCGTCTGCTGCAGCATGGTGCGAGTACCGGTGAGGGCGAGCAGCTGCTTGGGGTAGAGCTCGCGCGAGAGCGGCCAGAGCCGTGTACCTGCCCCGCCCGAGAGAATCACTGGTGTGAGCATGGCTGCCAATCCTTTGCGGCTGCTCAATCGGTCGCGAGCGGCTTACCACGGCCGATGGCGTAATAGGTCAGGCCGAAGCGGCTCACCATTGCCGGGTCGTAGAGATTACGGCCGTCGAAGATAACGGGGTCCTTGAGGACTTCCCGCAGCCGCTCGAAATCCGGGCTCCGGAACTCCTGCCATTCGGTGACGATCGCGAGCGCATCCGCGCCCTCTGCCGCCTGATAGGCATTCTTGGCGAGCATCACTCGGCTCTCGCCGCCGTAGATTCGCTGCGCTTCGGCTGCGGCCACCGGGTCGTAAGCCTGAACACGCGCACCGGCCTCAAGAAGCAGTGCGATGAGCGTGCGCGACGGCGCCTCGCGCATGTCGTCCGTGTTGGGCTTGAAGGCAAGACCCCAGAGCGCCACGGTGCGCCCCTTAAGCGCGCCGGCGAAGTGGCGCGACATCTTGTGGAACAGGATCTCCTTCTGCTGCGCGTTCACAGCCTCCACGGCATCGAGGATCTGCGGCTGATGCCCCGCCTCGTGCGAGGAGCGAATCAGCGCCTGCACGTCCTTGGGGAAACAGGAGCCGCCGTAGCCGGTGCCGGGATAAATGAAGCTGTAGCCGATGCGGGGGTCCGAGCCGATGCCGATACGCACTTTCTCAATGTCGGCACCGACGCGCTCGGCGATGTTCGCGAGCTCGTTCATGAAACTGATCTTGGTGGCGAGCATGGCGTTGGCCGCGTACTTGGTGAGCTCTGCCGAGCGCACGTCCATGACGATCAGCCGGTCGTGGTTGCGGGTGAAGGGCTCGTACAGCGCCCGCATCAACTCGGTCGTGCGCGGATTGTCCGTGCCGACCACGACCCGATCGGGCTTCATGAAGTCGCTGATGGCAGCGCCTTCTTTGAGAAACTCGGGGTTCGAGACCACGTCGAACTCGACGCTTGCACCCCGCCCGGCGAACGTTCGCTCGATCTCCGCGCGCACCTTGTCGGCGGTGCCGACCGGGACGGTCGACTTGGTGATCACGATGGCGTAGCGACCGATGTGAGTCGCGATGGTGCGTGCGACCGCCAGCACGTAGCGCAGGTCCGCCGAGCCGTCCTCTCCCGGGGGCGTTCCCACCGCGATCAGCTGGAAGAGTCCATGCGCGACGCCCCGCGCCGCATCGGTCGTGAACTCGATACGCCCGGCTTCGGCATTGCGCTTGATGAGAGCCTCGAGTCCCGGCTCGTGGATCGGGACCTCACCGCGGTTCAATCGCTCGATCTTCCCCGCGTCGACGTCGACGCAGACCACGTGATTGCCCGCATCGGCGAGGCAGGCACCCGTCACGAGACCCACGTACCCGGATCCAAAGATCGTTACACGCATCGGGTTAAGTTACCGTAAGTATTGGATTTATAAGCAGTAATATGGCCAGACTAGACCAAATTGCGGCCGCGCTCAATCAAATGAAGGCAGGATACCCTCCGGCGCGCCCCCGGGGGTGGCTCGAGAGGGTTTGCGGGGGCTGGAGCTCCAGCCTCAGGAGGGCAGCAGCGGACTCGGTCCCGGCGCCGGGGCCGGCTTGCCGGCCTCGGACTGGCGGCGTTTGGCCGCGAAGTCGGCCACGTTAGCGACGGCGGCATGCGGCAGAACGGCCTTGCGCGCCCACACGTAGTCGCGGATATCGGGACTCGACTCGTATTCGGCGACGGATTGCGTCAGGAGCTCAAG
>DATGJR010000101.1:0-2089 GCA_035295065.1 Steroidobacteraceae bacterium | reverse complement strand
CCGCGCCGGCCGCGCTCCATCGGCGGCGCGCATCGAGCCCTCGGCCTCACTCAGCGCGAGCGCGCTCTGACCGCCGGTCATCGCCAGATAAACGTCGGCGAGCAGCCGGGCATCGAGGAGAGCGCCGTGAAGGTCCCGGTGCGAGTTGTCGACCGCATAACGACGGCAAAGCGCATCGAGGCTGTTGCGCTGACCCGGGTGCATCTCGCGCGCCAGGGCGAGCGTGTCGAGCACCTGGCAGAGAGCCGCGATACGCCGCTCCTCGCCCGGCACCCGTGCCAGCTCGGCGTCCAGAAACGCCACATCGAAGGCGGCGTTGTGCACTACGAGCTCAGCTTCCGCGAGAAACGCGAGCAGCTCGTCGCACACCTGCGCGAAGCGCGGCTGGTCATCGAGGTCGGTGCGCGAGATGCCGTGCACGGCGAGCGCCGCATCGTCGATCTCGCGTTCCGGATTGAGATAGCGGTGAAAGGTGCGCCCCGTCGCCCGGCGGTTGACGAGCTCGACGCAGCCGATCTCGATCACCCGGTGTCCGAGCTCCGGTTCGAGTCCCGTCGTCTCGGTGTCGAGAACGATTTGTCGCATGAGGCGCGAGTCTACCGTAAGCCCGAACGCTGCAAGGCGTCGATCGCCTCGTTTGCGAGCCGGTCGACACGCTCGTTGTCCGTGACACCGGAATGAGCCGGCACCCAGTGCCACTCGATGCGGTGCGAGGCCCGCACCTCATCGAGCCGCTCCCACAGATCCTGATTCTTCACGGGCTTGCGGTCGGCGGTGCGCCAGCCGCGCGCCTTCCAGCCGGCGAGCCACTCGGTCACCCCACGGCGAACGTATTCCGAATCGGTGTAGATCCGCGCCTCGACCGGGCGCTTGAGCGCTTCCAGCGCCCGGATCACCGCGGTGAGCTCCATGCGATTGTTGGTGGTCGCGAGCTCCGCGCCCTGCAGCTCCTTTTCGTACCCGCCGCGCCGGAGCAGCGCCGCCCAGCCACCCATGCCCGGATTTCCACGGCACGCGCCGTCGGTGTAGATCTCGACCACGGCCGTGGGGACGTTCAAACCTGCGAGCGCGTGGTGGGCTTGACGAGGCCGCCGAGCACCGCCGGCCGCTCGCGCAGGCGCGGCCGGATCGGGGTGAGCGTGTAGATGCGCTTACGCGCCTTGAGCAGATACGCGCCCGCCGGCAGCGGATACGTAAGACCGGGACGCAGAAGCCGCCCGGTGCTCTCGCCCGCGGCGAGCCCCCGGCTCCAGGGGCCGAGGTAGAGGTAGCGGGACTCGGCGACCACCTCGTAGCCCAACAGCACCAGCCACTCGCGCACCAGGTTCACCGACAGCACGCGACGCATGCCGGGCGGGAAACTCGAGCGGCTGGCACGGGCGCGCAAGCCCCAGAGACTCCAGGGTTGGAACCCGAGAATGAGCAGTTGACCCTCACCCACGAGCACGCGGTCTGCTTCACGGAGAACCGCGTAAGGGTCGGGCGAGAACTCGAGCGTATGCGGCAGCAGTACCGCATCGATGGAGTCGCTCGAGATCGGCAGATGCGCCGGGCGAGCGATGATGTCGGCACCCGCGGCGACACCCGGGGCCGCCACCAGGCTCTTGCGGCGCGTGCGGCCGCGGGCGATGAGCTCACGGGCGCCGCCCCAGGCGCCGACCTGCAGCAGCTCCCAGCCGAACACATCCTCCATCGCCTCGCCCAGCAGGTCCGCCTCCGCGGCGAGGAGCGAGCGGCCCAGCGGGGTGGCCCACCAGCCCGAAAGGGCCACGTCACGATCGGCAATGCTTGAATTGCGAACTGGCACGATAGAAGTGCTGGTAAATATGTGAACTTCCCGGTTAAATTTTGAGTCTCGAACCAGTAGGGTCCCAACACCAAGGACCCGGCCGCCCGCACCCAGGCGCCGGGCAACTTAGCATGCCTACCGGGGGTACGGTACTTTGAGGACAGGAGTCATGACACGAGGGCGCGAAGCACTGCTGGGCCTCGCCCTGCTCGCCCTCTGCGCCTGCGCTCACACCCCGGCGCCACGGCCTGTGAACACCCCGGCCGCCGCAGTCGCCCCCCCGGCGGCCCCGGCTGCGCC
>DATGJR010000100.1:0-12438 GCA_035295065.1 Steroidobacteraceae bacterium | reverse complement strand
CCCTGCAGGCGGCGCTCGTCGCCGGCAGCACTCCGGGGGGTCTGAGCACGGTCGTGCCCTATCCGGGTGGCAACGGCACCTTTCCACCCAACACGCCTTTAGGCTCCGTCACCTCGGTGCAGCCGGGCTCGGGAAGCGCCTGGGTGATCGGCGCAGCGAGTGAGCTGCCGGGAACGACGCTGCAGCTCAACGGCCAGTTCGCCCGCTCGAGCTTCGATTTCACGGGCGGCTCGGGGCAGCCCTCGACTCATGCCAACGATGATGCCTATGTGCTCGGCACCTCCTATGGTCTGCCGCTGCCTGCGCAGTGGACCCTCGCTGCGAATGCGACCTACCAGTACGTCGGCACTTATTTCACGAGCCTGGCGAACCAGACGCTGCCGCCCGACCGCCGTGCGGCCACGGTGAGTGCCACCGTGAGCGGGCATGGTGTCGCCCTCTCCGGGAGCGACGGTTTTACGGAGGACAACACCGACGGCAATTCGACACTCCCGACGGTCCGCAGCCTCCCGCGTACCCTGAACCTCAGTTATTCACCGACGGTGCCCGCGAGCGTCAGCGCCTGGCTCGGCACCCCGAGCGCGAACTTGAGCTGGCAGGATGCACGCACTCACAACACGACGCTCCCGGCAGGCGCGCAGGCGACCGACAGCGATGTGGTGAATGACAGCGCGACTCTCAACTTCGCCTACGCGCACCTCTCCTGGCAGATCGGCGTCACGGGGGGCGAGTTTCGCGATTACACGGGTCAGCAGGACAACACGGACACGTTCGGGCCCACCGCGGGCATCAACGCGACGTTTGCCGGCTCGGGCTTCGCGGGGTTCAACCTGCAGCTCCTCGATGCGCACGACCTGCAGCAGGACACCCATACGCTCGATAAGAACTACGCGCTCACCGGGGGCGACACCTTCTGGGCGAACCGCATGACGGCGCAGCTCACTCTTTCCATCAATCACAACACCCAACAGGTGATCCCCGGCACGCTCCCGCCGCAGCTGGTCGGGACCGACGTGGTGCTGAAGACGGCGACCGCACAGCTCACCTGGCATGCCGTCGCTCCGACCCGCACGCGCGGCGGGCTCGATGTTGGCTTGTCTGCAGCCTGGAACGAGTCCTCGGGGCTCAACAGCTCAGTGCTCACGAGCCAGGGATTCACCGCCCTCGCGACACGGGGCATGCAGACCTTCCTCACGGTGAGCAGTCGATGGCCGCTCGCGCTCGGAGATCCCTGACGTGCGCGCTCTGATCGTTACCTTCTCGCTCATCGCGGCCGTGACGCTGAGTACCCGCGCCGGAGCGCAGGCCACCGCATCTGCCACGCCGAACGCCATGAGCGCCTCGCTCCAATCGACACTGCCCACGACGGTGGTGTGGAGCGTGCGGCTCACTGCAGGGGCGGCGACCCGGGTCGTGGTGTTGCCGGTCACCGCCACCTCGCCCCAGGGCACCGTGAGTACCCCCGGGGGACAGGTGCTGCAGATCGACCCGCTGCCGCTCACCGTTCGCTTGAGCGGCGTGCCGACGAGCGCGGTGCAGGGCACGGTGCCCGAGACCTTCAGGCTCGCACCCGCTACCGTCGCCGCCGCACAGCGGCTCGGGATCAATACACTGGTGTTCGCGCGCACCTTCAGCGCCGGCGGCCCACCGTACGTCGCAACCGCGAACGTCAACATCACACTCGGCGGAAGCGCGAGCGGGCCGCTCGCGCTCTCGCACGTGGCGCTGCATTTCGACGATCGCTCGCTGGTGCGTTTGTTGCGCCAGGGCGAATCCGCGGTGGCGATCGCCGAGATCACCTTCTCGGGCAACGGAGTCTTCAGCGGCCTGTGGGAAGTGGCGAGCCCGCCCTCGACGCAGGGTGAGCCGGTGTTCGTGCCCTTAGGCGCCGCAAGCACCAATCTGACCGCAGGCGGTATCAGTGAGGTGACGAGCCCCTCGCTCCCGTCCTTGATCGCAGGCACTTACTACGTTCGCTTCCGGGTGCGCAGCCCCGTGGTCCCGTTTCAGAGCCTGGTGTTGCGCTATGGCGTGGAGCAGGGACCTGCCGTTGCCTCGATCGCGGTGACGAGCCCGGAGGCGCATGCCACATTCAAGCCCGACACGCGCTTCGCCTGGCAGCCGGTTCCGGGGGCGATCGCCTACCGGCTCGAGTTCTATGCAGCCGATGCGGCTGCGGACTACGAGCCGCCGCTCTCGGGAGAGCTGCTGCCGGTGGAGCGGCGCGATTCGGTGCTGAGCGCCCTCGCACAGACGCATCTCGCCGCCGGCCGCGCCTACCGCTGGCGCATCGTCGCGCTCGACGGCGACGGCGAGGTGGTCGCCCGAAGCTCGCTCTATGAAATCCGCACGCCCTGAGAAGAATGCGGCCCGACGCCTGCGCGTCGTGTGCGCCTCTGCATTGCTCACCGCCATAGCAGGCAGCGCGATCTTCGCGCAGACGCCGCCCCCTGCCGGTGTGCGCGAGGTGGCTCAGCCCGCGGCGGTGAAGCCGGCGGAAACCCCGGGGATCATGAATCCCGGCACGGCGCAGCGGAATACCCCGACCCGCAACGTGCCAGTGATCGCCCCTACCGTGCTCAAGGTGGAGCCGGTACAGGTGGCGGCCGGTCAGAGCTACACGCTGAATCTCACCGGGACGCTCTTTCAGCAAGGCATGCAGCTCGACTTCGGCCCCGGCATCCTCATTCAGCCGAAGAGCCTCGCCCTGATCGATGCGAGTCACGCGCGGGTCTCCGTGCAGGTCGCCGCCGGCGCGCCTCCTGGCCAGCACCTCGTGACCGCCTCGATCGTCGTGCCGACGCCCGGGGCTCCTGGGGCGCCGCTCAAGAATCAGGGTCCGGGCTATGTCAGCGTGGTTGCAGCTAACGCCACCGGGCCCCTGGTGCTCGAGCGGGTACTGCCGAGCTCCGTGCAACAGGGCCAGGCGATTACGCTCACGCTCCAGGGCTCAGCCTTCAGCACCGGGATGAGCGTGAGTTTCGGACCGGGGATCAGCGCGAGCGGCCCGGTCCAGGTGCAAAGCAGCGAGCACGCGACGCTCGCCATCCGCATTGCGGCACAGGCGCCGGCGATCCTGCGCCATCCGACGGTGCTCATCACGGGGCGCGACGTGAAGGTCTCACCCGAGGCGAGCCTCACCGTCACCGCCGTCGGGAAGGTCGTGCCGCCGGTGCCGGTCCCGACGCCGGTCTCCTATGCGAGCGTCTCGGTGCTGCTCGCGGTGTCGCCGGCGCGGCTCTTCGCCGGTGAGTCCTACACACTCACGCTCCGGGGCCTGAATCTCGTGCCGCAGCTGCAGGTGGATTTCGGTGCCGGCATCAAGGCGAACGGGGGTCTGCGCGTACAGTCCCCGAGTCTCGCGACACTCGATGTCACGGTGGCGAGCAATGCCGCCGCCGGCATGCGCTGGCTCGGACTCGAGCTGCCTTCGGCCCTCACTCCGGTGCGCCAGGATGCCAGTGTGCTCGTGCAGGGCATGGCGGTCCCGTCCCACGGCTTTGCTCCGAAGCCCTCGGAGTGCAAGCCGCCCCACGTCGCGCACACGGGCACGATTGTGCTCGACGGCCCGCTCTATTCGAACAAGACCAACGACGTAAACACGGTCTATAGCGTCCCGGTCCTCAACGACGAGATCGACCTCACCTGGCACGAGGCCAACGCCGGGCTTGCCGACCGCATCGAAGTGCGCTTCTACAGCGGCAGCACGCTGGTGGCGACCAAAGTGCTGACCGCGAAGCCGGGCTATGCGCTGCCACACGACCTCAAGCCCGACGACAGCCTGATCGCCACCCTCACTCAGAGCGTGAGCGGCCGCGCCACCAAGGTCGTCAACGTGAACGTGCCGCCCTCGCCCGCGCCGCAGTCGATCAAGTGGGATCTCACCTGGCAGGTCGTCGGCTTCAAGACCTTCTACGACAGCTGCGCGAGCGCCTCCGCACGCGCGCCGGACGGCATGCAGCTCAATCGAAAGCAGCTCGGCACCGGCCACGAGATCGAGGTGGAGCACTCCGAGGCGGTGCCGATCAAGCAAGCGCAGACCGGCGACCCGCTGCTCGACCTGCCGGACGCCGTCACCGGGCTCGCCTGCAACGCCCCCTCCACGCCGCACCTGGCCACCGGAGCGCGATTCGGCGGCCGAGGCGGCGGGAGCGGGGGCGGCGGCGGATCGGGATCAGGCCCGCCCCCGGGCGGTGCGACCAGGCTGCTGCTGCAAGACAGGGACCGCCAGTCGCAGGTCAATGGTCCCACGCAGACCGCCGGCTACGTGTACGACACCTGGGTGTTGTCGGGGAAGCTCGATCTCTCGGGCTCCCCCTGGTCGCTCGCGACCTCCGGCGCGGTGCCGACCAACGGGCCCAAGGCCCCGAGCGAGACTGAGACCGTCAATAACGTGTATGTCGACTGGGGTGACGGTCAGATTGAGCCGTTTCGGGTCAGCTGGCAGGGTGCGTATTGCAGCGGCAGCGGCGGACTCAACAACCCCAACCAGCAGGGCAATCAGCAGGCACCGAGTCAGTTCCCCTGTCTCTCGAACAACACCGAGACGAGCTCCGCCACGCTCTTTGATCTCGATCACATCCTGAACCCGAAGGACTTCGGCCACCCCTACGACCAGCCCGGCAGCTACGACGTGCGCGTCTACGTGCTGCCTTCCAACACCGCCGCGCAGCAGGGCGCGCTGCCGACAAGCGTGCGTGCAGGCGCCGGCGGTCTCTACGGGCATCTCCTGTCGCGGGTCGGCCAGGGCGGTACCGCCGCGGGCAGCTCGAGCGCGGACGCACTCGCCTACATGCTCTTTTGCCAGACGGTCCAGATCCAGAATCGCACCGACCCGGCCACCAACGGCCCGCTGCAGGTCAAGGGGATCGAGATCGTCGGCTTTCCCGATGCGCCCGCGACGGGCATCGGCCATGTCGGAGTGGCGCGCGGCGGGGCGGCACTCACCACTCCGGGAGCCAAGTCGGCATCCGCGGCGCCGCCGAAAGTCGCGAAGCTCCCGGGCGCTGCGGCGACGCCGGCCTCCGCGAGCACGCCGAAGCCGTTGGAAGCGGCCACGGCGAGCGGCGTGCGCGGAGTTCAGGGCCAGGGCGCCGGCGGGCAGTCCATCCCGCAATTCAACTCGTGCGATGCGAACCTCGTCGGAGGCGCGACGCTCAAGTTCGTCGGCGAGGGCACGGCGAGATTCACCTGGTACCAGGATGGCAAGGCGATCGGCTCCTCCGACGAGCCGGTCGGCCCCTCGACCGCGCGCACTCAGCAAGAGCTCGCGCCGCCGCAAGCGACGTTCACCGGCGGGCCGGGGCCGCACCTGCTGACCCTGGTCGAGCCGTATCCGCCGATCGTGACCGACTGGCCGGGGATTGAGTCTCCGGCGCTGTCGCTCGCGCAGCAGCAGATCGGCCGACACGAGCTCCTGGTGACGGCCGAGGTCGTGCAGGACACCCGTCCGACGGGGCGTGTACTCGGGGCACTCGGCGAGTTCGCTGGCATGAGCGTCGCTTCGGCTGCGCGCGGGTCCGCGGGCACCGGTGGCACCGCGAGCGCGAAGCACATCGCGGGCGCAGCTGCTGCGATGACCACGAGCGTCCCCACCACACCGGCGGTGAGCGCGGCGCTCGCCGGCGCGCCAGCGCTCGGGATCCTCGGTCCTCCCGGCGCGGCAGCGGCCGGGCTCCCACCTATTGCCTGGGTTGGCCAGGCGCCCTCGGGTGCGCCCGGCGTCGGGCTGCACCTCTCGCTCGGCGGCATGGCGCCGCTCAAGCAGCCGACGTACAGCAATCATCCGCCGGATGAAGTCGTCAGCGCACCGGCTGACTATCAGATGACTGCGGCGAATCCGGCGCTCCCCTGCACGTTCAACTTCCCGGTCAAAGGTGGAGGGAGCTTTCAGATTGCGGGCCTGCAGGACGGCGGCAAGTCGACCGTGACGTCTCAGAACGGCAGTTACTCCGGCAGCGGCACGCTGCAGGCGTGGTTCGCCGATGCGAGCGGCACGGGGACACAGAGCCAGCAGGTTCCGATCCACTTCAAGGGCTGGACCATGCAGGGCGACGGGGTGACGGTCGCCAACGGCACGTTCGATGAGTCCCCGCCCGAACACCAGATGTTCATGCCGGGACTCAAGACGACCCTCGCACGAGTGTCCGGCACCGCCGGGGACCACGTGACGGCTTATCTCAATGCCTCCCTCACCAACACCGATATTCCGGTGGCGAGCGGCGGGCCGACGCCGTCGTGGAAGAACGTACATGCAACGCTGAGCCCGCAGGGCGACTGGATCTCAGAGGAGCTGCCGATGCCGGGGCTTCTGGTCTACGACAGCGGTTTTTCGCTCACGGCCGCCAGCGCGACGCTCGACCTCAGCCAGTCCGACGGCGCGGCACCCGATACCACCAAGTGCGTGGGCGCGGGCGGGCGGAACTGGGTCGGCGTGCTGCTGAACGGCGCGAAGCTGACGGCCTTCAACTTCGCGCTGCAGAAGCCGCCAACCGTTGACCTCAACGGCTGGGCGATCGATGGCTACGGCCTGTGCGGCCAGGCCTCGTTCGGCCCATCCGGCACTCTGAGTGTCGATCAGGGCACGCTCGGCTGGACCAGGATCGCGGCGCAGGCGACCGGGGGGGCTTTCTCCGCAACCTACAGCGGACTCACCGTGCATGTGCCGTGGCTCAACACCGACTTCACCTCCTCTCAGGGCACGACGCTGCTCAAGGCGGGGAAGGGCGTCGCCAAGGGCGGCATCTGGCTGAATCTCGACACCCCCTCGCAGGTGAAGCTCTCGGAGGGACCGGTCACACTCACCGCGAGCCACTTGAGTTTCGGGTCGCTGCCGAGCGCGGGGGGATGGGCGGCGCGCAGTGATACCCGCTTCGACTTCAGCTCGCAGCAGGGTCAGTTCGCGAGCGGCATCGTGCTGAACGGCTTCGACTACGGCATGAACGGCGCGGGCACGTTCGCCGACGGCTCGAGCTCGCGGCACATCAACCTGAGCGGGCAGCATGGCAACATCGGCGGCAGCACCGTCGATCTCGAGTCGGTCGATGTGCAGGTTGGCTCGACCGCAGGCTCAACACGTCTTGCGTTCGCATTCGACTCGAAGCTGACGCTTTCGAAGACGCTCCCGTCCGCGGACGTACCGGTCAACTACACGATCAGCCAGACCTCCCAGACCTACACCGGCAACGGGCCGGTCACCACGCCCTTTGACCTCGATAAGCCCTTCCCCGACGCCAACCCGTCGGTGCACCTGCACATGAGGCCGACCTATGTCGGCGGCACGGCCTCCAAGAGCAAATCCGGGGTGCTGTTCTCGAGCAACCTCGACCTCGGCATGTTCGGCGGGCCGCCGGTCTCCGGCCAGTTCGTGCTCGGCTATGTGGGGAGCGATGACTACTGGATCGCGCGCGCACTGCTCGACTTAGGTCCCACCGGCCTCGCCGTCGCCCCGCCCGTCATCAATCTCTATAAGGTCGGCGGCGGCATGGGCTACAACGTCTCGCTCGCCTCCTTCCAGTACCAGGATCTCACGCAGGCGGTTCCACAGGACGATGGCACGCTGCTCTTCGATGCCTCGCTTCTCATCGGCTCGCCGGACCATACGGAGTTCGGACTCAGTGGGGACTTCGTCATCAAGCCCGGCGGACAGGATCCGGGCGGGCGCATGGACTACCACGCCTGGCTCTTGAATCCCGACTGGAGCGGCCAGAGCCCGATCTGGGGCCACTTCAGCTTCAGCGGCGGGGTGTTCGACGGCACGCTCAATGCGCAATTCAACGAGCTCGGCGGGCAGGTGGCGATCGATGCGTTGAACGATGCGATCCACATGCACGTCGGCGGCGGGCAGTGGTACTTCCACCTCGGCACGCAGAACAACCCGCTCAACGGGCAGCTCTTCTTCTATCACGGCCAGGCCTGGGCGGACATCGGCTCCGACGGCTTGGGTCTCGGGCTCATCTCGCGGATCGACCTCGACGCCGGCGACTGCAACGGCGCCTGCGGCTACATCCACGACGACTGGACGGTGACGGCCGCCATCACCACCTCGCCGGTATCCTTCTCGACCTCCGGGAACGAAAGCTTCAGCGTCGGGGCCTGCGCGGGTGGTTTCTGCCTCAACGCCAACGCGTCCGCCTATGTGGCGCTATCGCTGCCGCCGCCGTATCTCGATTTCAAATTCAGTATCGGAGGTTGCCCGCCCGGACACATCGACGTCGGCATCCAGGTCCTGCCCTCGCTCAATCCCAACGTGGGAGGTGGCTTTTGCACCGGGCTCTAGGCGGCGGCCGCAGCGTGCCGGCGGCGGTGCTGCTCGCCGTCCTGACACTCGGCGCCACGGCCGCGACGCTGCGCGCAGCACCCGCGAGCGCCGCCTCGCGCGTCTACGCCGCGCGCACGCCCGGGGGGGCGGTGCGCGTGCTGCTCATGACCGACGGCGCGTGGCCCGCGGGCGGGCTGCGTATCGAGGACACATCCGGTGCGGTGCTGGTGGCGCACGTCGCCGCCGATCCGGCCGCGGCCGCGAAGCTCGATGCCGCATCCCAGAACGCGCTGCGCGCCCTTGCGCACCCGCTCGCCGCCACCGACCCGCAGGCCAGGACGGCCAACACGCTGCTCATGCTGCGGGTACTGTCGGACTTCGACTTCGCGCGCGCGGGGGGCGTCGCCGCCGAGTTGCCCGCGGGCACGCACGCCGCGGCGCTGCGCGTGGTGCTGCTCAATGCCGACGGCACGGCCGCCGATACCGTGGGGCCCGTGACCGTAGCCGAAGATGCCGGGCCGCCGGCGGCCACAGGCCTGAATGCGGTGGCCGAGCCGCGCGGCGTGACCCTCAAGTGGCAGACGGCCATGCGCACCTCCGGGGTGCCGGCCTACGCCTATACGGTCGAGCGCACCGCGAGCGGCGCGCACGAGACTCTGACGCTGCATCCGCAGCTGCTCACCATCGACAAGGGGACAGCAAATCCTTTCATCGATCATGCCCCGCCCGTCGAAACCGACGTCATCTATCAGCTGCGTCTCGTCGATGTGCTCGGCGTGCCGAGCGCGCCGGCGGCGGTGCAGGTCAATTCCCCCGATTTTGCCGCTGGCGCGCCGCCGGCGGGCCTTGCCGCCAAAGCGGGACGCGGGGTCGTGACACTCACGTGGACGGCGCTCGGCACCTCGCGGGCGAGCGGTCTCGTGGTGGAGCGCTCGCAGCTCGCCGACGGCCCGTACGAATGGCTCACCCCGAAGGGCGTCAGTCCGCAGACGACGCGCTTCGAGGACCACGATGTGCATCCGGGAGCGAGCTACTACTACCGGGTGCGGGCCGTGACGCCCGGCGGGTCGCTGGGAGCCGCTCCCGACCCGGTGCAGGCGCTGGCTCTCGCTCCCGCGCCGCTCGCATCGCCCCAGGGGCTGGCGGCGCAGGCCGGCACCAGCCAGGTCGTGCTCACCTGGAGCGCAGTGCCGGGAGCCGATCTCGCGGGCTACATCGTCGAGCGGCGCGCGAACGATCGCAGCCCGCGCTGGGGGCGGCTGAACTCGCGGCTCCTTCCGGGGACGCGCTATCTCGATCTGATCGGCGCAGGTGGCGGCGGCACCTTCGAGTACCGGGTCACCGCGGTCGCGACGGACGAGGGCGTGAGTGCTCCGAGCGCGGTGTTGCGGGTGGCGCTGCGCAACAGCGAGCCGCCTCTCCCACCCGTCGTGCTCGCGATATCGGGAGCAGAAGGACGCGTGCAGATCCGCTTCGCAGCGGCCGAGCCCGCCGAGAAGACCGCGCAGGTGGCGCTCCTGCGGGCGGATTCTGCCGCCGATGCCGGGCTCGTCGTCGGTGCGCCGGCGAGCGCGTCGGCGGGCACCATCGCCGATGAATGGGTGCACCCCGGGCAGGCCTACTGGTATCGGCTGGTCGCCTTCGACAAGGACGGCAACCGCAGCATCGAGTCGGACGGCTTCTCGGTGCGGGTCGGTGCCGTCACGCTGAAGAAGCCACAGGCGCCCACCGTCACCTATGCCGCGCAACCGGCGCCGCAGATGACGGTGAGCTTTTCTGCGCCGCCACCGCACGTGCGCGTGCTCGTACAGGTGCAGCTCGAGGAAGGGCGCTGGCGCACGATCGCAGGACCCACCGTCGAGGGGAGCGCCGTGGATCTGGCGCCGCCCTCGCCGCACGCGAGCTACCGGATCGTCTATGTGGGGGAGGGTGGCGGTGGTGGTGAGCCCTCGGATGCAGCCGCGCCTCATTAAACCCCGACGCCGCGCGCGCAGCTTTGCGCGGCTGGCCCTTGGCACGCTGCTCATCGCTCCCGTCGCCGTCCCGGCGGTGTCGCCGGCCGAGGAGCCCATCGTCGTCAACAGCTGCCCCGGAGAGGGGAGGATTCCGGTGACGTTTGAGGTGGACTGCTCGCATGTGCGCGACCCGGCCGCGCGGGCGCAATGCAGGCCCTTCATCGAGAATCAGGCCTGCAAGGTGTTCCCGGCGTATCGGCGCATCACGGGCATCAACCTCGAGAAGGAATGCGCTGCGATCACCTACACCATCTACGACCCGGATCAGTGGCCGCACCACGAGCGAGGCGAGGGCGGCGTCGCTCTGCACTGTGCGACCGAGTTGCTGAGCGAAGTCTCGGTGCTCTTCAAGTCGCAGATCGGGCCCTACGACGTTCACGAGATGCTGCACCTCTACCATTCGCAGCTCGGTGCGTTGCCGTACTCGCATATCCTCTTCGGCGCCAGCCAGCTCGAGGCGCGTCGCGAGATCGGCGATCGCTACGGGTACGAGGCGGCCTTCGTCCGCCTGAAAAAGGAAGTCTTCGCTCCTGACCTCGAGCAGCAGTTCCTGCGGATGGCACCGGAGCAGCGCTGCCGCCTGGCACAGTCCACCGAGGAAGCGCGGCTCTATATCTCGAACCCCAAGCTCGTGTACGCCTTTTACCGGGAGCTCGAGGTCGGTCGGCTGAAGGACCAGGCGGACCGCGAGGCGCGCTTCAGCCGCATGTTCGACAAGGTCTCCGGCGGCAGTGCCCGGGCCTTTCTCCTCGGCCACGGTTGCGCTCCGTGGTGAGGCACCTCGCCGCCCGATCCGTGCGCTGACCGGATCTTCTGCTTCGCGCGGGACAAGGCCGGCCAGGCGTATGCTGGACAGGCTTTGAAATCCCCGACCGTTATACGACCCGCGGGATCTGCGATGTCCACTCGCCGCGACGAGCATTCGGTGACGGCCTCGTGGATGCTGGGAGCATTCGTGATCGCGGCCCTCCTCGCGGTTGCCAGCCTCGGCCTGCGTGGCCGTACCGAAGACGGCATCGTGCTCGCGCTCAGGCTGACGGCGCGCTGGTCGTACTTATGGTTTTGGGCGGCCTATACGGCGGGCGCCTGGGCGGTACTGCTCGGACCGCGCCTGCGTCCCGTTGCGGCGCGGGCTCGCGAGTTCGGGCTTGCTTACGCTGCGGCTCACCTGGTGCACGTCGCCGTGGTGGTGTGGCTCTACCGGATCTCGCCCCACCCCCCGGGGCTACACACGCTGGAATTCTTCGGTGTCGCCGTGTTCTTCACCTACGTCCTGGCCTTGCTCTCTTTCCCGCGTCCCGCGGCCTGGCTGCCGCGGCGCCTCTCTTCAGTCATCCGCAGGATTGGGGTCGAGTACATTGCCCTGGCCTTTCTCGTCGACTTTGCAGGGCCGCCGTTTCGCCTGACGGCGAGCTATGCCGTCGGTTACGCCCCGTTCCTCGCGCTCATCCTGCTTGGCTACGTCGTGCGGGTGGCTGCGCTGGCGGCTGCGCGATTCCAAGTCCCTTCAGGAGGAGGGGCATCGTTAGCCCCTGTGCGAGGATCGAGATCACCGCCACTCCAAAAGTCATCGACACAATGAGGTCGCGGTACTCGAAGCTCTGCGGGAGGCTGAGCGCGAGCACCATTGCGAGCGCGCCGCGCACGCCACCCCAGGTGAGGATCACACTCCAGCGCCATGGGAAGCGCTCCTGGGTCCAGCGCAGCAGCAGCTGCCCGGCCGCGACGATCGCACCGCGACTGAAGGTGACGATGCAGTAAGCGAGGACGATCGCAAGCCAGTAGTGCAGCAGCCGCGACAGGTGCACCTCGAAACCGATCAAAAGGAAGACGATGCAACTGAGCGCGAAGGCCACGTAATCCCAGAACCTCTCCAGGGTGCGGCGCGTGGAGCTCGTGGCTCGCGCGCGGATGCCCAGGTTTCCGCACAGGATGCCCGCCACCACCGTGGCGATCACACCGGAGCTGTGCAGGCTCTCCGCCGCGGCAAACGAGCCGTAGGCAGCTATGATCGTCAAGCCGATCTCGACCCAGGGGCCGACTCGCCGGCGCATCAGCCAGGAGACGCCGACGCCGACCGCGGCGCCCACGGCCACTCCGAGGGCGACGATGGACACGAATTGAAACAACAAGGCGCCGGCGCTGCTCGCAGCTCCCGCGACC
>DATGJR010000099.1:0-5964 GCA_035295065.1 Steroidobacteraceae bacterium | reverse complement strand
CGAGTCTGATCGCGGCCCCACCCGATTGCATCGATCGGGGCCCAATTCGCACCACCGCCAAGCGAGTACACCCATGTCCATGAGCAGCCTGTTGACGTTCACTCCGTGGCCGGCCGTGTCAGCGGCGATTCTGCTGATCCTGCTGGTGACCGCGCTTTATCTCGCGCGCACCACGGCCCATCAGGCAATCGAGGTGGCTGCCGGCGCGCTGTCACGCGGGCTGCGCATCGCTGCGCACTCGGTGATCCACGCCCAGGAGCGTCTCGGAGCGCGTAACCGCCAGGTGTTGCTCGCGGCCGGCCGTGAATCCAAGGAGCGCGTCGTCGAGCGCGAATTTGCGCGCGTCGCCGATACGGTGCGCAAGGATCTCGCCGGCTACCCCGACATGCACCGCCGGCTGAGTGAGGCGATTCTGCGCATCGAGGAAGACCAGGAGAAGGCCGCGGAGGCCCCGCCGGAGGCGCCCGGCTGGGCACAGGCGGTGAAAGTAGTGGCCAACCTCGATGCCAGGAATGCCGGCGCAGAGATTCTTTCCGACATCCACAAGTCGATGGTCAAGGCCCACGAGGAGGCGATGGATGACTATCGCAAGGCGAGCTCCGAGCGGCACGCGCTGCTGCGGCGCATGGCGCCCGACTGGCGGCTGATCCAGCAGGCGCTCGGCCACGTGCACAAGAGTGTCGAGAGCGTGATCGGACGCTCCCAGACCATCGACCGGCACATGGAGGAGTACGAGGCGATCGTGCGCGGCGAGGATCGGGCGCTCTCGGTCCTGTCGTCCTCCTCGATCGTCTACTTCTTCATCTCGGCGCTGGTGCTCGCGGTCGCTACCGCGGGTACCGCGGTCAACTTCACCCTGATCGCGCGTCCCATGGCGGAGATGGTCGGCGGCACCAACTTCATCGGCGCCTTCCGCACTGCCGACATCGCGGCGCTGGTCATCATCATGGTGGAGATCTCGATGGGACTCTTCCTCATGGAATCGCTGCGCATCACCCGGCTCTTCCCCGTGATCAGCGCGCTTTCCGACAAGATCCGCGTGCGCATGGTGATCATCACCTTCCTCATCCTGCTCATGATGGCGAGCATCGAGGCAGGGCTCGCCTACATGCGCGAGGTGCTGCTGCTGGACGAGATGGCCACCAATGCGCTGCTGCGCGGCGACAATTCCGCGACGCTGGTCAACTCGCACCTGTGGATCACGACCGCGGCGCAGATGGGCATGGGCTTCGTGCTGCCCTTCGCGCTGGTGTTCGTGGCGATTCCCCTCGAGACCTTCGTGCACTCGCTGCGCACGGTGGTCGGGCTGATCGGCATCGCGGTGCTGCAGGCCCTGGCGCTGATACTGAGGCTGTTGGGGAACGGTGCGCGCCATCTCGGCGCGCTCGCCTGCCGGCTGTATGACCTGCCGCTGTTCGGGCCGCTCTGGGTCGAGATGCGCATGCGCGAACGCGCCCGCAACGGCGCGGCGGGCCGTGAAGAGACCGCGGCCTGGAAGGAGGCTTGAGAATGACCCGCACGCTGTTACTGTTGCTCGCCGCGGCTTTGGGGCTGCCGGCATGCGCCCCGCCGCAGGCCCGCTCCACGGGCGTCTATCTGCTGGTCGACACCTCCGGCTCCTACAACCGGCAGGTCACCAAGGCCGAGCAGATCACGCTCTATGCCCTGACCCGCCTGCAATCCGCCGACTCGATCGCCGTGGCGCGTATCGACACCGGCAGCTTCACCGAGAAGGACATCATCGCCAAGGCGACCTTCGATGATCGCCCGAGCACCGCCAATGCGCAGAAACGCGCTTTCGCGAGCCGCGTGGAGAAGTTCATCGACCAGTCGCCGCCCGCGCCCTACACCGACATCACCGGGGGACTCCTGCAGGCGATCGAGTTCCTGAACGAGAAGCGCTCGGCACACAAGGAGATCCTCATTCTCTCGGACATGAAAGAGGAGCTCGCCAAGGGCTACGTGCGCGATATCCCGCTCGACTTCAAGGGCTTCGATGTGGTCGCACTCAATGTCACGAAGCTGCGCAGCGACAACTTCGATCCGCGCCAGTACCTCGGCCGGCTGGACGAGTGGCGCGCGCGCGTCGAGAAGGGCGGGGGCCACTGGCGGGTGATCAACGACCTCGATCACCTCGAGGGGCTGCTCTGAGGCGCAACGCCGAAGTCACCTCTCACACTGCGGGCGGCCGGTCGAGCAGGGTCGTCAGCGCATAGACGGCTTCGAGCGTCGGCACCGGCGTCTGCGTCATGCGCGCAAGCTCCAGCACCGAGCCGAGCAGCGCCTCGGTCTCGAGCGCGCGTCCCGCTTCGAGGTCGTGCAGCATCGAGGTTTTGTGGTCGCCGACACGCTCGGCGCCGGCGATGCGCCGCTCGATCGGCACGCGGAAGCTGATGCCGAGCTTACCCGCCACCGCCTGCGCCTCGGCCATCATCACGGCGGCGAGTTGTCTGGTCGGCGGGTATTGGCAGATCTGCGCCAGCGTGGCGCGCGTCAGCGCGCTGATCGGATTGAAGGCGAGATTGCCCCAGAGCTTCAGCCAGATCTCCGCGCGGATGTCGTCCAGCACCGGCGACTGAAAACCGGCGCGTGTCATGCATTGCGACACCATCCGCACACGCTCGCTCATCGAGCCGTCGAGCTCACCGACCGGAAAGCGATCGCCCTCGATGTGCTGGATGACCCCGGGTGCGGCCAGCACCGCGGCCGGATACACCACGCAGCCGATGACACGCTCAGGGGTTATGTGCCGCAGGCACACGCCCTGCGGATCAACGGCCGACAGGCAGCGGCCCTCGAACTGCCCACCGTGACCGCAGAAGTACCAGTAGGGGATCCCGTTCTGCATGGTGACGATGGCGGTCCTGGGTCCGAGGAGCCTCGGGAGGTCCGCAGCCACGGCCGCCAGCTGATGCGCCTTGACCGCAACGATGACCAGATCCTGCGGGCCAGCGCCTGCGTAGTCGTCGGTGGCCTGCACCTCGCTCGCCACCAGCTCGCGTCCGTCGCTCAGCACGAGCTTGATTCCACCGCGGCGGATTGCCTCTAGATTCGCGCCGCGCGCGAGGCAGGTGACCCGCTCACCGGCGAGCGCGAGCTTCGCTCCCACGTAGCCGCCGATCGCCCCCGCTCCGACGATGGCGATCTTCATGGGCTCACCGGCCGGTCACCAGGTTCTGCGGCCGGCCCGCCACGTATGCTTCGATGTTGTCGATCAGCTGGTCGGCGAGCGCCTGCATGGCCTCCTCGCTCGCCCAGGCGACATGGGGGGTAAGGATGAAGTTGGGGAGCCTGAGAGCCAGGAGCGGATTGTCTTCCGTGGGCGGCTCACGCGTCAGAACGTCGAATCCCGCCCCGGCAATCAACCCCTCGGTGAGGGCCTGCGCCAGCGCCGCCTCCTCCACCAGCCCACCCCTCGAGGTGTTGATGAGGAGCGCGGTGCGCTTCATCCGCCGCAGCTGCTCGATGCCGATCAGGTTACGGGTCTCGGCGGTGAGCGGCACGTGCAATGACAGCACGTCGCTCTCGGCGAGCACCTGATCGAAGGGTGTGAACTCGACGCCGGGAGCTTTCGGCGGAGCATGATCGGCAAACAGCACCCGCATGCCGAAGCCCCGGGCGATCCGCGCCGTCCCCTGCCCGAGCACTCCCTCGCCGACGATGCCGAGCGTCGCTCCGTGCAGATCGCGGATCGGGTAGTCGAAGAAGCAGAACTGCTCGCTCTGCTGCCATCGCCCTCTCTCCACATCCTGGCGATAGGCGAGCAGGCTGCGCCGCAGCGCGGTGATGAGCGCAAAAGTGTGCTCGGGCACGGTATGCACGGCATAGTTGCGGATGTTGGCCACCGCGATGGAATGGGCCATGCAATAGTCGACGTCGACCACGTCGTAGCCGGTGGCGGCCACCGCGATCATCCGCAGCTCGGGGAGCTGGCGCAGAGCCTGCGCCCGCAGCGGCACCTTGTTGGTAATGGCAACGCTGGCCGAGCGCAGTCGCTCCACCACCTCCTGCGGGTGCGTGTTCGGATAGTCCTGCCAGCTGTGGGCGAAAGCCGGCGGCCGCACCCGGGCCCGGAGCGAGGAGCGATCGAGAAACACGATGCGCTGGGACATGGCGGTGCCCGAGGGCCTGAAGCTCAACCCTGGATCGATCCGGTCGAATGCGCCGCGTAGAACTGCTGCTCGCGGCTCACGCGCTTGTGCGGCACGGGATCGTGAGAGCGCCAGTAATCGGAGGCGGCAGCCACACCGCTCCCCGGGCGCACCTCGATCCCGACGTCGAGCATCGCCATCTCGGCCCCGGCGAGGGCCGCCATCAGCATCAGCTCATTGAGATCCCCGAGGTGCCCGATACGGAATACCCTGCCCGCCACTTTCGAAAGGCCGGCGCCGAGGGCGAGGTTGTAGCGGCGGAAGGCCACGTCGATCACGTGTGCGGCGTTGACCTTCTCCGGGACCACGACCGCGCTCACCGTGTCCGAATACCATTTGGGCTCGCGGGCGCAGAGCCCGAGCCCCCATCCCTTCAGGATCGCCGCGCGCACGCCCTCGGCGAGGTAGTGATGGCGGAAAAAGATCTCCTCCAGTCCTTCCTCGAAGATGATGTTGAGCGACTCGCGCAGCCCATAGAGCATCGGCAGCGGCGGCGTATAGGGGAAATAGCCGCTGGCGTTTGCCTTGATCATGTCGGTGAGATCGAAGTAGCAGCGGCGCGATCTGGCGGTGGCGATGGCGCCCAGCGCCCTGGCGCTCACGCCGAGGAGCCCCAGGCCCGCGGGCAACATCAATCCTTTTTGCGAGCCGCTGACCGCCAGGTCGACGCCCCACTCATCCATGCGAAAATCGATGCTCGCGAGCGAGCTGACCGCATCCACGTAGAGCAGCGCCGGGTGGCCTGCGGCATCGAGCGCGCGGCGCACGCCGGCGATGTCGCTGGTGACACCGGTCGCGGTCTCGTTGTGACAGGCGAGCACACCCTTGATCTGATGGCGTTTATCGGCGCGCAGAATCTCCGCGTAACGCTCGAGCGGCACTCCCTCGCCCCACTCGACCTCCAGCACCTCGACCTCGAAGCCGAGGCGCTGCGCCATGTCGATCCACAGATGCGAGAACTGACCGAAGCGGGCGGCGAGGATACGGTCGCCGGGCGAGAGCGTGTTGGTGAGCGCGGCCTCCCAGGTTCCGGTCCCGGAGGACGGAAAGATGAACACCTGTCCGGTGCTCGTCTTGAAGACTTTCTTCAGGTCGCCGAGGACGCTCGTCGAGAGCTCCGGAAACTTCGAGGAGCGGTGATCCTCCATGGCCACGACCATGGCGCGCTGCACGCGGTCGGGGACGTTGGTCGGGCCCGGTACGAACAGGAAATTTCTTCCCGGCATGCGGCGCTGCATCACTTGGCTCCGATCGGTGTTACTTATGGACCTCGGACCTTACCCCTGTCACGCCTTATACACGCTACGGCGGCCCGTGCCGGGCGGCAACTGCATTCTGCTTATGGCTCCTGTCAGCACTTGCTGATGATGGATTCACGGCTAAGATGCAGAGGCTCCAAGGGACGCACTCTGGAGGTCGCACATGAGCAACGATCGGACTGTCGCGATCCTGGGTAACGGAGTGGTGGGAAGTACCCTCGGCAAGGGCTTCGCCGGGATCGGTTACCAGGTTATTTTCGGCACGCGCAACCCCCACGGCGACAAGACGCGCGCGGCGCTCGCCGCCGCTCCCGGCTCGAGGGCCGCCGCACCCGATGAAGCCGCGGCAACCGGGAGCCTCGCAGTGCTGGCGCTCCCCTGGCAGGGACTCGAGGCGGGCATACTCACGGCGGGCGCTCCCAACCTCGCCGGCAAGATCGTCATCGATCCCAGCAATCCGCTGGATTTCTCCGGCGAGGTGCCGACGCTGGCAATCGGTGCCGCAGGCTCGGCGGGCGAGCTGGTGCAGCGCCTCCTGCCTGCATCGAAGGTGG
>DATGJR010000098.1:0-7106 GCA_035295065.1 Steroidobacteraceae bacterium | reverse complement strand
GTCGCGCTGCATCGCCTCGAGAGTGCGCGCGACCTGCTCGACGAAATCGCTCTCGAAGAACTGCGGTGGTGAGACGTTGACGGCGACGCTGGCACGCTCCCAGCCCTGCGCACGCCAGCCTGCGGCCGTGGCGGCGGCGCTGCGCAGCACCCAGCCGGTGAGCTCGTGGATGATGCCGGACTTCTCCGCGATGGGGATGAACTCGGCGGCGGTGGCAATGCGCCCGTCGGGCCGGCGCCAGCGCAGCAATGCCTCGAGCCCCGTGGTCTCGAAGCGATGCAGCGCGACGATCGGCTGGAACAGCAGCATGAGCTCGCCGCCTTCCACGGCACGTCGCAGCGCCTGCTCGAGGCGAAAGCGCTGCGCGGCCGCGTCATAGAGCTCGGGACTGTAGAGCGCAACGCGATTGCGGCCGCGCTCCTTGGCGTGGAAGAGCGCCACGTCGGCGGCGCGCAGCAGCCCCTCGGCATCGGCGGCGTGCTCGGGATAGAGGCTCGCCCCGACGCTGGCGCTGGTGGTGAGGAGCCGCCCATCGACGGTCAGCGGTTGCTGCAGCGTGCTGACGATGCGCGCGGCGCAGGCGCCGACTTCTTCGCTCGACTTCACATCCTCGAGCAGCACGGTGAATTCATCGCCGCCGAGCCGCGCCAGCAGGCCCATGCCGCCGGTGGCGGCATGCAGGCGGTCGGCGATGTGCTGCAGCACGCGGTCGCCGAAGGTATGTCCGAGGGTGTCGTTGATCGACTTGAAGTTATCGACGTCGATGAAAAGCAGCGCCAGCCGCTGACGTGTGCCGGCGCGCGACAGCGCCGCTCCGAGCCGCGCCGACAACTGCCGCCGGTTGGGCAGCTGGGTGAGAGGATCATGATGTGCGAGATGATGGAGCTGGCGCGTGCGCTCATCGACGTGCCGCTCGAGCTCGATCTGGTGGGCGCGCAGCTCCTCCTCGGCGCGCGCAACCCGATCGGCCATGCTGTTGAAAGCGTCTGCGAGCTCGGCGATCTCAGCCGAGCCGCCGTGCGGGGCACGCGCCCTGCGGTCGCCGCCGGCCAGCCGTCGCGTCGCCGCCGTCAGCCGTCGCACCGGCAGGCTGATGCTCAGCGTGAGCAGCACCGATACCACCAGCAGCAGCGCCAGCACCGCCGCGCCCGTGACGATGAGGGTGCGCTCGGCGAGTGCGGCGGCAATGGCGGCATGCTGCGAGGCGGCGAGCAGGCTCAGCCGGGCCGGCCTCTGCAGCAGCTCCTGCACACCGCCGGTGAGGCTCGCGCTTTCCTCGAGCAGCCTGTGCCACTCGCTGTCGCTCGCCGCGTCGAAGCGCGCGATGCGCTCGCGCAGCTGCGCCGCCTGGTCGAAGTCCTGGCGGACGAGAGCCAGCCAGGCGCGGCCCGGAGAGCTCTGCAGTTCCGCCATGTGTGCGTTGAGCAGCGCGTCGAAGTCGCGCTCGCGCCGCCGCAGCACGCTGGCCTCGTAGTTGCCGCGGACCGCATCGATCGCGGTCTGGAGCTCCGCGAGCGAGCGGCGTGCCACCACCTGCGTACCGTTGATGGCGAGCCCCGATCCACCGGCGCTGACGATGCGTTGGTAGACGTCCTCGAGGTCCGCGCGGCGTTCCTCGACCCACTGGGCACGTTGTGCGGCGCGTGTTGCAAAGCTGCGCGCGTGGTCTATGTGCTGCCGCAGCTCCTCGCGCAGAGCGCTCGCGGCCGGCGTGACGGGTGGAGGCGGGGTGCTGTCGAAGTAGCTGGCGAGCGCCTCCTCGAGGTCAGCGGCGGCGGCCGAAATCGTCGCGAAGCCGGTGACGTTGCGCGCCTGAACAAAGGCACCCACGGCGCGGTCGTAGTCGACGAGACGTTCCAGCACCGCGCTGGCGCGGCTCTCGAGCGGCTCGTGCTGGTTCTGCATGTCGCGCACCGCCTCGAGCGCTTCGCGTGCGGTGCGGGTGGCCAGCATCTCGCCCGCCACGAGCACCGCGGCGACCGCTGCAAGCCCGAGCGCGAGCCGGGCGCCAACGCCCAGGCGCGGCAGCCGCAGCTTTCGGGGCGGAGCGCTCGAGGCAGGCGAAGTAGCAGTTTCTGGGGCAGCCGGTGCCATGCGACATAAGCCGTTGATGGGCAGGTGCTTCTTTGTCCTATACTAGCTTGAACCAGGAAGGGCGAACGCGACGCATGACAGAACTCGCCGATACTTTTGATGCGGCCTTCTCAAAAGCCGTAGATCTCGGCAATCGCATCGCCGACAAGGACAAGGATGCGGACCTGTGGGACATCGCCGACGGACTGTTGGCGGGCGCGCTGCAGTACTGGCTGTACTCGCGCCAGCCCTGCGGGGATCCGCGCTGTCAGGATTGTCTGCCGATCAGCACCGCCGAGGGTCGGATGGCGGAGCTGAAGCGACTGATCGAACAACTCGCCTCTGAGAGCGAGTACTTCCACACGCCGACCGACGCCAACGCCGGCCGAGCCTAATTCACTGGGAAAATCGGCTTCGCCGATTTTGCCGGACATTACTCCATCGACCGCGGGCAAAGAGCGCGGTCTTTGCCCGCTGCGCCCCGGGAGCAATGCCGGCAGCTGAGCTTAAGCTTCAGCCGGTCGCGCGCGCCGGCACCGCACCACCCGCCATTTCCGCCAACGCCTGCTCAAACAGGTGACAGCCTTCCTTCAGCAGCGCATCGGAGATGGTGAGCGGAGCGAGGAAACGGATCACGTTGGAATAGACGCCGCAGGAAAGAATGATGAGCCCGCGGCGACCCGCGGCCTGCACCAGCGCCTTGGTGAGCTCCGCGTCGGGAAGATCGGCGCGCATGTTCTTCACCAGCTCGAGCGCCACCATCGCGCCGGCGCTGCGCACTTCGCCGATGCAGGGGAAACGCACCGCCAGGCCTTTGAGGCGCGAAGTGAGGAAGCGCCCGATTTCCTGAGCGCGAGTCAGAAGTTGCTCTTCGCGCATCACCTCGAGTACCGCGAGCCCTGCCGCGCAGGCGAGCGGTGAGCCGGCGAAAGTGCCGCCGAGGCCGCCGGGGCCGGGCGCATCCATGATGTCCGCCTTGCCCGTGACGGCCGAGAGCGGCAGGCCACCCGCGACGCTCTTGGCGATCGTGATCAGATCCGGCTCGATGCCCGAGTGCTCGATCGCAAACATTCGCCCGGTGCGCCCGAAGCCGCTCTGGATCTCATCGGCGATGAAGACGATGCCGTGCGTGTCGCACAGGCTCCGCAGCCGCCGCAGCAGCTCGGGCGGTGCCGGATAAAAGCCACCCTCACCGAGCACCGGCTCGATGATGATGGCGGCGACGCGCGCCGGGTCCACATCCCCCTTGAAGAGCTGCTCGAGCGCGGCGAGCGAGGCCTCGACCGTGATGCCGTGGTAAGGCATCGGAAAGGGCACGTGGTAGATCTCGGGCAGCATCGGCCCGAAGCCGGCCTTGTAGGGCTGCACCTTGCCGGTGAGGCTGATGCAGGCGAGCGTGCGCCCGTGAAAGCCGCCGGAGAAGGCGATCACCGCCGAGCGGCGCGTGTGGAAACGCGCGATCTTGATGGCGTTCTCGACCGCCTCGGCGCCCGTGGTGAGGAAAATGGTCTTCTTCGCTCCCGCGATCGGCGCCAGCGCATTGAGCGCTTCGGCGAGCGCGACGTAGCTTTCGTTGGGCGTCACCTGAAAGCAGGTATGCGTGAGCTTCTCGAGCTGCTGCGCGATCGCCGCCTTCACCCTGGGGTGCAGATGGCCGGTGTTGAGCACCGAGATGCCGCTGGCGAAGTCGATATAACGGCGCCCCTCGACATCCCAGAGCTCGGCGTTGGAGGCGCGCTCGGCATAGACGGCGAGCGAGTTGGTGACGCCGCGGGGGACAGCCTGCTGGCGGCGTGCATGAAGTTCTGCGTTGGAAGTCAAAGGCGGTTCCTCGTGTGTAGGGTCTCGCGCGCTCAGCGACCCGCGCCGAGCAGTGCCGCCCGGTGGATCGCCGCGCGGATGCGCTGATAGGTGCCGCAGCGGCACAGGTTGCCGGCCATGAACTGGTCGATGTCGGCGTCGGAAGGTTGCGGGTTGCGCGCGAGTAACGCCACGGCCGACATGATCTGCCCCGACTGGCAGTAGCCGCACTGCGGAACGTCGAGCTCGATCCAGGCGCGCTGCACCGGATGGCTGCGATCCGCCGACAGGCCCTCGATGGTGGTCACGTTGCGTGCGCCCACCGCGCTCAGCGGTGTCATGCAGGAGCGCACTGGCTCGCCTGCGAGGTGCACGGTGCAGGCGCCGCACAGCGCCTTGCCGCAACCATACTTCGTGCCGGTGAGTCCGAGCTTGTCGCGCAGCACCCACAGCAGCGGCATGTCGCCCTCGACGTCGACCGAGAGATCCTTACCGTTGACGTTCAGTTTGATCATGAATGCGGCCGGCGGCTCACGAGCCACGTACTATACCGCGAGCCCCGAGCGGGGGCGGAAAAGACCCTCTAGAATGTGCCCACCTTGAGTGAGACCCCATCCAACGCCGCTGCCGCGCAGGCGGTGGTCAGCACCGAAGTGCTCATCATCGGCGCAGGTCCCTGCGGCCTGTTCCAGGTGTTCGAGCTCGGTCTCCTCGGAATCGGCGCGCACGTGGTGGACTCGCTCCAGCACCCAGGCGGCCAATGCGCCGAGCTCTACCCGGACAAGCCGATCTACGACATTCCGGCGCTCCCGGTATGCGGCGCGCAGGAGCTGGTCGATCGGCTGCTGCAGCAGATCAAGCCCTTCAAGGCACAGCTGCACCTCGGACAGGAAGTGGTGGAATTCGCGCGCACCGAGGCAGGACGCTTTCACGTCGCAACCGCCGCCGGCACGCGCTTCGATGCCGGCGCCGTGGTGATCGCCGCCGGGCTCGGCTCCTTCCGGCCGCGCCGCATCGGCATCGAGGGCGCCGATGCTTTCGAGGGCGCGGCGATTCAGTACCGGATCCGCAACGCCGCCGCGCTTGCCGGTAAGCGGCTGGTGATTTTCGGCGGCGGCGACTCGGCGCTCGACTGGACGCTCGAGCTCATCGACAGGGCGCGCAGCCTCGATCTCGTGCATCGACGCGCGGAGTTTCGCGCAGCGCCCGCGTCCGTCGCGCGCATGCGCGAGCTGGTTGCGGCCGGACGCATGCGGCTCTTCGAGGCACTGCCTCACTCGCTGACCGTTGAAGACGGCAGTCTGCGTGGAGTCAGCGTCCGCTCAGCCGATGGCACCGTCACGGCTCTGGACGCCGAGCAGCTGCTGGTGTTCTTCGGCCTGCACCCCAAGCTCGGCCCCATCGCGGAGTGGGGACTGGAGCTGGAGAAAAAGGCGCTCCGGGTCGATGCGGAGAAGTTTCAGACGAGCATGCCGGGCGTTTTCGCGGTAGGCGATATCAACACCTACCCCGGCAAGAAGAAGCTCATCCTGTCCGGCTTTCACGAGGCGGCGCTGGCCGCGTTCGCGATCCAGCATCACCTGTATCCGCAGAAAAAACAGTTCCTGCAATACACCACCACCAGCCCGGTGATGCACCAGCGTCTCGGGGTGCCGGACTGATCGACTCGGCCGGGCGCGGTTCAGGGGAGGGCAATGGATCATCGTCTCGCGGATCTGCTGCAGCTGCTCGAGCTCGAGCCGCTGGAGGAAAATCTCTTCCGCGGCGAGAGCCGCGACATCGGCGCACCCCAGGTGTTCGGCGGCCAGGTGCTCGGTCAGGCGCTCACCGCGGCCGCCGCCACGGTCGAGGCGCGCGTGGTGCACTCACTGCACGCCTATTTTCTGCGGCGCGGCGACTTCAACGCGCCCATCGTCTACCAGGTCGACCGCAGTCTCGACGGCCACAGCTTCAGCAACCGGCGCGTCGTGGCCATCCAGCACGGCGAGCAGATCTTCAACATGACCGCCTCGTTCCAGATCGCCGAGAGCGGCTACGATCATCAGCTCGACATGCCGCACGTGCCGCCGCCGGAGAGCCTGCCGGATCCGGCCCCGCCGGCGGCGCTGCTCGAGAAGCTGCCCGAGAAGGTGCGGCGCTTCTTCGGCGAGGCGCGGCCGTTCGAGTTTCGCCTGGTGCAGGCGGTCGATTACCTGAATCCGCGTCCGGCGCCGCCCCTGCGGCAGATCTGGGTGCGCGCGGTGGGGCCGCTCGGCGACGGCGAGATGCTGCACCGGCGGTTGCTCGCGTATGTGTCGGATTTTTTCCTGCTCGACACCGCGACGCTCCCCCACGGCACCTCGTTCCTCAAATCCTCGCTCATCATGGCCACCATCGATCACGCCATGTGGTTCCATCGGCCGCTGCGGGTCGATGAGTGGCTGCTGTGCGCCATGGAGAGCCCGAGCGCCTCGGGCGCGCGCGGCTTCGCCCGTGCGAGCATCTTTGCCCGCGACGGCCGGCTGGTGGCGAGCGCCGCCCAGGAAGGGCTGATGCGTCCCCGGTGAGGAGGCAGCCGGGCGCCCACTGCGGCGCCTCAGCGTGCGCCGCGCGCGGCGAGCGCCGCCAGGTCCTTGAGCAGCAGCGGATTGAAGCGCTGCGGCGCCTCCAGCATGAGGAAATGCCCCGTGTGCGGCAGCACGTCGAGCGTGAAGTCCGGGAGCGAGTGGCGGATACGCTGCGCATCGGTCGGAGCGAGATCGGAGTTGATCGCGTACACCGGCACATGCACCGCCGCGGTGATCGCCGTCAGGTCGAGCGCCAGCAGCTTCTCGAGCGTCGGAATCGCCATCGCCGGAGGGCGCAGCGACATGTCGTAGGCCACTTTCTGCACCAGCAGCGGGTCGGCACCCGGCTCGAACAGCTTATCGCTCACCAGCGAGCGCGTGGCGCCGACGAAGTCTGCGCGAAATGGAGCGATTCTGGAGGCGATCTCGCGCGGTGTCGCGGGCGGCAGGCCCACGGATCGCAGCGCGTCGACTGCCACCACGCCTATCACTCGCTCGCCGATGCGCGGCACGGCGGCGAGCGCCACGGTCGCGCCCATCGAGTGCCCGACGAGGACCAGGTGCGCGTTGGGAATCTGCCGCGCGATGAGGGCCACATCGCCGGCATAGTTGGCGATCGACCAGTCGGTGCGGTTGGCGCCCGAGGCGCCATGTCCGGCGAGATCGAGTGCCACCACGGTGTAGTAG
>DATGJR010000097.1:0-4169 GCA_035295065.1 Steroidobacteraceae bacterium | reverse complement strand
TCGCAGCGACGGTGACTTCGCGGCGGCCCGCCAGGCGGCGGCGCGCGTCGTGAAGAGGACTTATCTGGAGCCCTTCCTCGCGCACGCGACCATGGAGCCGCCGGGGGCGCTCGTGCAGATCGGGGGCGATCGCGCCCTGCTGATCGCCTCGCTCCAGAGTCCCGGTGGTGCCTCGCGGCTCATCAACGCAATGACGGGTATCGCACGCTCGAACATCGAGATACGGCTGCCGCGCTCGGGCGGCGGCTTCGGACGGCGCCTCGCCAATGACTTCGTCGCAGAGGCGGTGCTGGTGGCACAGGCGGTCGGACAAGCTGTAAAGGTAATCTGGACGCGTGAGGATGATCTGCAGAACGACTTTTACCGCCCTTTCGGTGTCCACGAGCTTATCGCGACGCTCGACGCGCACGGCCGCCTCACGGGCTGGGCGCATCGCGTCGCCGCCACTTCACGCAAGTACCGCGCCGCGGGAATGGAGGATGAGCCGGATTGGGTGGGCTGCGCGGATCCCGACGGGATTCCCGCGGGATGCGTGGCGAACTATCTCTCGGAGTTCCTGCCGGTCGACTTCAATCTCGCGCGGGGGTGGCTGCGCGGGCCGCTTCCCACCTTCTCGGCCTTTCCGGTGGAAAGCTTCATGGACGAGGTGGCGCGCGCGAGCGGGCGCGACCCGGTGGCCTTTCGGCTCGCGGTACTCGGCGAGCCGCGTGAGCTCGATTATCGGGACCATGGCGGCCCCAAGGTCTCCACCGCGCGGCTCGCCGAGGTTCTGCGGCGCGCCGCCCACGAGATCGGTCACGGACGCAGACTCCCGCGCGGGAGCGGCATCGGCTTTGCCAGTCATTTCACCTTCGGCGGCTACGTCGCCCATGCGATGGAGGTGTCAGTGTCGGATAAGGGGGAGCTCAAGGTCCTGCGCTGCGTGTGCGTCGCCGACATCGGTCAACCCGTGAATCCACGGGGTGCGGAAGCGCAGTTGATGGGAGGGACCATCGACGGCCTCTCCGCCGCCCTCAACCTGCAGATCACCGTGAAGGATGGGCGCATCGAGCAGCATAATTTCCCCGACTATCCGCTGTTGCGCATGGCGGGAGCACCCGAGGTGGAGGTGCACATCCTGGACTCAGCCCAGCCGCCGGTCGGCGCGGGCGAAATGGGCGTGCCGACGGTGGCGCCGGCGCTCGCAAACGCGATCTTTGCCGCCAGCGGGCGACGCATCCGCCGCCTGCCGCTCATGCCTCAACTGGCACTCCGTCGAAAGTCTGAACGCTCCACAGCTTGAGTGGAGGGCCGGCGGAGCCGCGCGGTCAGATTCCCCCGATGGTGCCGATCCTCGGCATGTTCACCCGCGCAAGGGTGTCGCGGATGACGGCCGGATAGCTCGGACCCACCGGCAGGGTGCGCCCGCTGCGCAGCACCAGCAGGTATTCGCCGCCGCCGATGTGCGACAGCTCGCGCACCGCCGAGAGATTGACGATGAAGGAGCGGTGAATGCGCATGAAGCGATCGCGCGGCAGGCGCGCCTCCATGGCACTGATCGTCTCCCTGACCAGCGAGACTTCGCGCCCAACATGCAGCTGCACGTAATTCGCTGCCGAGCGTACGTATTCGAGCTCCTCGAACGGCACGAACAGCAGGCGACCACCGGACTTGACCACCATGCGATCGGATCCGGCACCGAATGAGGCCACGACCTGAGGCGCTCGTGCCAGGCGGCCCTGTCGAACGCGATCGAGCGCGTTCTGAAAGCGTGCGCGACGAAAGGGTTTCAGAAGATAGTCGATCGCATGGGCCTCGAAGGCCTTGACGGCGAAGCGATCGAAGGCGGTGACGAATATCACCGCCGGCGCCCAGCGGGTGCCCACGGCCTCGAGCACCTCGAAGCCGTTCATCCCGGGCATCTGCACGTCGAGGAATACGAGGTCCGGCTGCAGTTGCACGATGGCTCCTACTGCGGATCGACCATCCGCACACTGCCCCACGACCTCGAAGTCTGCCTCGAGACCCAGTAAATAGGACAGGCGCCGCCGACCGAGCGCCTCGTCATCCACGATCAAGGATCGGATCTTCATCGTACATCGGAGCCCGTGTCCGTTCGGACTCGAGTCGCCGGTAAGGAATGCGCACGGTCGCCACCGCACCCCCGCCCTCGCGCCGGGCGAGCTCGAACGAGTGATCCTCCCCGTAAAGGGCCGACAGACGCCGCTCGATGTTCGATAAGCCCACGCCCCGCGCATGTGTGCTCGTCAGACCCGCTCCGTCGTCCGTCACCCGCAGCACCAGCTGATCGGCGGCGCGCTGAGAGCTGATCTCTATCGTGCAGGAGCGTTCCGCCGGCGAGACGCCATGAACCACCGCGTTTTCGACGAGCGGCTGAAGCACGAGCACTGGAACGGCTGCCTCGAGCGTTTGCCCGGGCACTCGGAAAGTCACAGTCATGCGGTCGCTGAAGCGCCTGCTCTGAATACGCATGTAGCACCGCACCAGCTCGAGCTCGCGGCGCAGTGTCGTCTCCTGCAGCGCGGGATCTGCAAATGACGCGCGCAGCACTTCGGCCAGGTCCGCCACCATGTCCTCGGCCGCGGCCCGATCGATCCGAATGAGAGCTGCGATCGAGTGAAGAGTATTGAAGAGAAAGTGCGGGTGAATCTGCGCGCGCAGCAGCTCGAGTCGAGCGCCGGCCAGCTCCATCCCGAGTCTCGCGGCCAGGCGATCCCGCGCCCGCGTTCGCGCCTGTGAATCGATGAGCGCCTGGATACAGACCAGCGGCCAGTACATCCAGATGTCGGAATAGAAATTCTCCAGAAAGCGCAGTGCGAGCATCGATCCCTGGTAGTGAGCGGGCATGAACTGCAGCGGACCGCGGACCAACTGGGCCATGAGGCAATGCAGGCAGCAGAGCCCGAGGAAGCAGCCCGCATGGACTGCGGCGGACAGCACGATCGGGCGCCGGTTGAGGGGGAAGCGCTTCGAGACCAGGAATACCAGCGGCGTCAGCGCAGCCCAGATCCACGCATCGGTGAACTGGCCGCGCAAAATGGTGGGCAGCTGCTCGTGTCCACTCACGAGCCAATTCAGCAGGTAGATGGCCGCGGAGTTGCAGAACGCGACCAGCGTCCACACGCCGACGACGATTGCAAAGGGTTGTGCGAATCGCTTCATGTGTGAGCCATGCCAACCGTGCGAGCTTGACAGAGAGTCTGCCGCAAACGGCATGGCTTCAGCGCACCGCGTCCTCGGTTCGTCCCTTATCAGAGCTTTTTGGTCCCTGAAAGAGCGACACCGGACCCGAAAATCAAACGATCGACGTGCGGACCGTATCGTAAGGACGCAATAGCCCCCGGGGGCGGATAGATGATCGATTCGCACGCCTCGAACCCCGATACGGTCGCGCTCGATGGCGCAGTCGAGGATGCGCGCGCGCCGCGAGCCCAGGAGGTGCTCTTCCTCCTTCTGAGGGAGTTCATGCTGTTGGACCTCGCGAGACTGATGGAGGCGTTTCGCTGCGCCAATGCGGAGCTCCCCGGCAGCTACCGGCTCCGGTTTGCCGCGGCAGGCCAGAGCGTACCGGTCACCGACGGATTGACCGTGAGCGGCTGCGAATCTCTGCCCGAGAAGCTACCCCGCGAAACGATCCTGGTGGTCCCCAGCGTGTCCGGCGACGGCTGCCGCTGCGATCCTCGTGACCCGGCCGTGCGCCGGGCCATCGATTGGCTGCACGACGCGGGGCGTGCACGGCCTCTGGTGTGCGTTTCGAGCGGCACCGTGCTCGCCGCGCACGCAGGACTCCTGTCTCACCGCGAATGCACGACGGATGCGGATAACCTGGCGGACCTGCGCAGGGCGGCGCCAAGCGCACGGGTGCTCGATAATCGCAGTGTCGTTGAAGACGGACCCGTCATGACCAGCGCCGGCGTCTCGGATGGAGTCGACCTCGCGCTCCGTCTCATCGGGCGCCAACTCGGCGCTGGCGCGGCTGCCAAAGTCGCCCGACGACTCCTCTCAGGTCCGCCCCGGGCGGCGCCCGCTGGTATGCCGCCGTGGAGGATGCGTCGCGAGCACGTGCATCCCGCCGTGCTTCGAGTCCAGGATGCCGTGGCGCGTGACCCGACAGCGCGATGGACCGCTGCCGATCTGGCGGCCACGGCCTGCACCAGCGCCCGCCATCT
>DATGJR010000096.1:0-6286 GCA_035295065.1 Steroidobacteraceae bacterium | reverse complement strand
TTCGATCTCAAGTCCGCCCAGGTGCTGGTGCTCGATGAAGCCGACCGCATGTTCGACCTGGGATTCATCGCCGACATCCGCTACCTCATGCGCCGGCTCCCGCCGCCGCAGCGACGGCAGTCGATGCTGTTCTCGGCGACGCTCTCCTACCGGGTGCTCGAGCTCGCCTACGAGCATATGAACAATCCCGAGCTGGTGCGCATCGAGCCCGACAAGCGCACCGTGGATGCGGTGCGCCAGATCATCTACTACCCGGCGATGGAGGAGAAGGTGCCTCTGCTGATCGGGCTGCTGCGCCAGAGCGAGGCTCACCGCACGCTGGTGTTCGTCAACACCAAGCGCATGGCGGAGCGGCTGGAGAGCGTGCTGCGGGCCAACAGCTTCCACGCCCAGGCGCTCTCGGGCGACGTGCCGCAGGCGAAGCGGCTGCGCTTTCTGCGCGACTTCCACGAAGGACGCCTCGCGGTCCTCATCGCCACCGATGTCGCCTCGCGCGGCCTGCACATCCCCGACGTGAGCCACGTATTCAACTTCGATCTGCCGCAGGATCCGGCCGACTACGTGCACCGCATCGGGCGCACCGCGCGCGCGGGCGCCGAGGGCGATGCCATCAGCTTCGCGTGCGAGGAGTATGCGGTGTCGCTGCCGGAGATCGAGGACTACCTCGGCCACAAGATTCCCGCCGCCGCGCTCGCCCCGGAGCTGCTCGCGACTGAGGTGGTGCCGGGCGCTCCTCCGCCGCGCTCGCACCGGCCCCCTCACGGCGGCCCGCGCCGTGGCGGCGGTGGCGGCGGTGGCGGCAATCGCCGCGGGCGCAGCGAGCGCTCCGGTCGTCAGGGACACAGGCGCTAAACATCTGAAAACAGGAACATTTCCCGGCAGCTCCCTGAAAAGCTTTCGGTCCGTGACACAAAGGCGCAAGCTCGGATAAGCTCGACTTTCTGGGGGCCGCCGCCAGCAGCTCCAGGCCGTCCAGCCCGTCGTTTGCTTTAGATCTCGCATGGCGGAAATCGAAGACAACGTCGACCGCGAGCTGTTTCGCAACGTAGAAAAGCTGCGGCAGTTGCGTATCGAGCATCGCGACCTCGACGAGGTCATCTCGCGCCTGTCCCTGGATCTGCACGTCAACGAGCTGCAGCTCAAGCGCCTGAAGAAGCGCAAATTGATGCTCAAGGATCAGATCACCCGTCTGGAGAGTCAGCTGATTCCGGACCTCAATGCCTGATGAATAGCGCCGCAAGCGCCGTCAAAGGCGTCTTCGTAAGCCTCGCCTCACCGCAGCTGCTGTGGCAGCTGCCGGTCATCCTCATCGCTCTGGGCGTCGCCTGGGTGGTTGAGCGCACGGCGCAGGCCCCCGCGGTGCGCGCATCCGGCCAGATGAGCCGGAGGGATCGCATGGTCGGGATCCTGACGATGCTGGCCCCGCTGCTCGCGGGCCTGGTCATCCTGCTCATCGGTCACGGCGTTCTCGCGGCGAGCGGCCACGAGGTCAGATGGGTCGACATGGCGGTGCAGCTCGCCGCGGCGGTGGTGGCGCTGCGGCTCGGGGTGCACGCCCTCGGACGGATGCTCGGACCCGAATCCTGGGTCGGAACCCGTGAGCGCTCCATCACGGTGGTTTTCGCGCTGATCGTGGCGGTGGCGCTTCTCGGCTGGCTCGATGCGATCGAAACCGCCCTGAACCGCATCAATCTGGTGCCCGGCAGCGGTCAGTTCAGCCTGTGGGCGCTGCTCAAGGGGCTGGTGGTCGTGACCGCCTTCGTGGTGGTGGCCAGTCTCATCGCCCGCGGCTTCGAGCGTCATCTGATGCGCCTCGAGCAGCTCGCGGTCTCGACCCGCGTCGGGATCTCGAAGTTCACGTATTTCCTGCTGGTGGGCCTGGGGATTCTGCTGGGAATCAACACCACCGGCGTCGACGTGACGACGCTGAACGTGCTCACCGGCGCCATCGGCCTGGGGCTCGGCTTCGGGCTGCAATCGGTCGCGAGCAATTTCCTCAGCGGCTTCGTGCTGCTCATGGACAAGTCGATCAAGCCGGGCGACGTGATCAGCTTCACCGCCCACACCGGCGGCGACACGAGCACCAGTAACTTCGGCTGGGTGCAGGAGCTGCGCGGCCGCTACGTGGTGGTGCGCGACCGCGATGGCGTCGATACGCTGGTGCCCAATCAGAACCTGATCAACAGTCCCTTCATCAACTGGAGCTACTCGGATCAGCGGGTGCGCATCAGGCTGCCCGTCACGGTGAGCTACGACGATGACCCCGAAGTTGCCCTGCAGCTGCTGCTCGAGGCCGCGGCGAACCACCCGCGCATCCTGCACGAACCGCCGCCGGTGTCGCGTCTCATCAGCTTCGAGGACAACGGCATGCGGCTCGAGATCCGCTTCTGGATCGCAGACCCCGTGAACGGGGTGAACAATGTGCGCTCGGACGTGAACCGCGCCATCTGGCGGATCTTCCGCGCGAAGGGAGTCACCATCCCCTACCCGCAGCGTGACGTCCGCATGCGCGAGCCCCGCCGACCGGTCTCCGCCCCTCCCCTTGCGCCGCCGGCGCCCGGGAGCGATCAGGCAGCGGACTGACGCGGCGGCTCCTCGGAACGCCGTGCCGGTGCGGGTCAACGCTGGATTGGAGATCCCGGACAACGAGCTGGCGTTGTCCTTCGTGCGCTCCTCGGGCCCGGGCGGCCAGAACGTCAACAAGGTGGCGAGCGCGGTGCAGCTGCGCTACGACCTCGGCCGCAGCGTCGCGCTGAGCGAGACGGTCAAGGCACGGCTGCGAGCTTTGAGCGGGCGCCGCCTCACGGTCGATGGTGCAGTGCTCATCATCGCCCGTGAGCATCGCAGCCAGGAGCAGAATCGACGCGAGGCCGAGGAGCGGCTCGCCGAGCTCGTACGGCGCGCACTGATCCAACCCAGAGCCCGCAAGGCCACGGCGCCGACCCGCGCCGCGCGCGAGCGCCGCCTCGAGAGCAAGGGCCGGGCGCAGCGCACCAAGCGGCTGCGCAAGCGGCCTCGCTGGGACGAGTAAAGGAGAGATGCCATGTACCCACCGGCACTCATGGCGCGCGGCGTCGGTTACCTGCGCTGAAATCCGTCAGGTGTCCGAATCGTCGTCAATTCCCGCTCCGCGATCCTTCGCTCGCTCTTGCGTTGCCTCGCCTGGTGGGCTGCGGTCCTGTTGTTCGCGGAGTTTCAGCCAGTCTTCCCGCGCCCGCGCACGAGTTTCTTCCGGATCCGCGCCTGAACCCCGCAACTCTCGTACCTTGAGCCATTCCTCGCGCCCCTTGCGTTGCGCCTCAAGCACGGGGTCTGCACTTCCCGCCTGCTGCTCTGTCGCAGCATGCTGCTGCCCGGCGCCCAAGGCGGCGACGTCAGCCAGGTCCTGCGGGCGTCCCGCAGCAAGCTTTGCGGCCAGCAGGTCTTCGCGCGAAATGAACGGAGCGCTGAGCGTCTCGTCGATTGCGACGCTCACACGCCGCTGCCATGCCTCATCAAAATCGACACCGCTGATGCGCGACAGGATGTCTACCATCACAGGCGGACTGCCCATGCGATAGAAGCTGCCGGGCTCGACGAAGTCCTCTGCGGAGAGGCCCCCCAGGGGTACTCCGAACTGCGTCAGAGCCGCATGGACTGCCTTGCCGTTCTCCGGGTCGGCACTGATCAGAATATCCAGATCACGGGTCGCTCGAGGCTGCGCATGAAACCCAACCGCATACCCCCCGACGACCAGGTACCTAACCTGGTGGGCGTTTAATGCGGACAAGAGATCTTTGAAGTCTGGGAACATCCGTGCAGCCCTTGAGAGCATAGAGTTCCAGCGTGAGGTCCGTCACAGCCCGCAGTCGCTCGTGTCCGGGTACGCGCTGCCAAGCACGGTACTCGGCCGACTTCATTGCCTCGATGCTTCCGTAGCGGGTAATGCTCTTGTCCACAGAGCCAACTTAGCATATCGGCAGCATCGGGCAAGTGGCCGTAATGCAATGGACCTGGTGGGCGGGTAGGCGTTTACGCCGCGCGCGTCCTGACCAGCCATGCTGCCAGCGCCGGCAGCAGGATGATCGCGGCCAGCATGTTCACCAGGAACATGAAGGTCAGCATGATCCCGATGTCCGCCTGGAACTTGAGAGGCGAGAACACCCAGGTGGCGACGCCGATGGCGAGCGTGATGCCGGTGAAGATGATGCTGGCTCCCGTGACCCGCAGCGTGCGCACGTAGGATTCGCGCACCGTCAGCCCCTCGTGCAGGAATTCCTGCATGCGGCTGAAGAAATAGATGCCGTAATCGACTCCGATGCCGGCGCCGAGCGCCACCATCGGCAGCGTCGACACTTTCAGGCCGATTCCAACCAGCGCCATGACGGCGTAAACCAGCACCGACACCAGCGCGAGTGGCACCACCACCAGCACCGTGCCGACCACCGAACGGAAGGTGAGCAGGCACATTACGATGACCGCGCTGAAGACGCCCGCGAGGATCAGCAGCTCCTTGGCTTTGACGGTCTCATTGGTTGCCGCCATCACCCCCACGTTCCCGGCGGCGAGCCGCACCACGGCCCCCGCGAGCGGATTGGCGGCACGCCAGTCTTTCACTGCCGCCACGGACCTCGAGATGGTTCCGGCGCGGTGGTCCGCGAGAAACATCATCACCGGCAGCACGTCGCAGTTCTCGTTGAGAAGCCCGGTGCTGGTTTCGATATAGCGGGTCGACTGCGTGAGCTGGGTCTGCTCGCGCGGGATGCTGCGCCACTTGAGGCTCCCCTGGTTCCAGCCGGCGATCGCCACCTTGGCGATGAAGGGGAGCGTGATGACGTCCTGCACGCCCGGCACGTTGCGCATGTGCCAGCCGAACCGGTCGACGCCGGTCATCAGGTCGTGCCGAACGCATACCGGTTCCTGCGACTCGACGATGGCGGTGAGCACGTCGACGCCGATCGAGAACTTGGTCGTGATCACGTCGTTGTCGCGGTTGTAGCGTGAGTCCGGACGCAGCTCCGGCACGCCTGCCTGGGTGTCACCGATCGGGGTCTCGCGCCCCTTCCACCAGCCCGCGACGGCGAGGAGCGCCGCGAGAGCGATGATCGTGAGCGACGGCCCGCGCGCGGTGATCGCGCCCATCCGGCGCCAGAGCGATGCCAACTGGTGCTGGCGTCGCTGGACGCGCGCACGAAAGCCGGGGTCGAAGTGCACGTAAGACACGACCACCGGCAGCAGCACCAGGTCGGTCAGGATCACGATGGCGACTCCGATGCTCGCGGTGACGGCCATTTCGCGGATCACCTGCACGGGGATCAGCAGGATGGTCACGAAACCGACCAGGTCCGCGAGCAGCGCGATGACGGCGGGCATCAGCAGTTGCCGGAAGACGCGGCGGGCCGCCTCGAGGCTCCCGAGCCCGGCGGGAGCGGCGTCGGCGACTGCGCTGATCTTCTGCACGCCATGGCTCACGCCGATCGCGAATATGAGGAAGGGCACCAGCAGCCCGATCGGGTCGATGCCATAGCGCAGCACCACGAGCGATCCGAGCTGCCAGATGACGGCCACTGCCGAGCACACCACCGGCACGAAGGCGATGCGCCAGGACTGGCAGTAAATCCGCACCGCCAGCAGCGTCAGGACCAGCGTGATGCCGGCGAACAGCACGACTGAGCTCGCGCCCGCGGCGATGTCGCCCATCACCTTGGCGAAGCCGATCATGTGCACGTCGATCCCGGCTGCGGACGCGCCGGTTCCCGCCGGATGCTCGATCGGCTGGCGGACGTTGCGCTCGAGGGCGTTGGCCACCGCGATCGGATCGACCGGTCGGCCCTGGGCGTCCTGATCGAGCACGATCGCGCTGACGAGCGCGCCGGAGAAGTCGTTGGCGACCAGCCGCCCGATGATGCCGGCCTTGCGGATGTTGTCGCGCACCCGCGCGAAGTTCTCCGGCGTGGGGGTGAAATCCGCGGGTATCACGTCGCCCGCCTCGATGCCGTCCTCGACCACCTCCAGGTAGCGCACGTTGGGCGTGAAAATCGACTGCACCCGCGTGCGGTCGATGCCGTCCGTGACGATGACCTCGTCGGTAGCCTTGCGCAGCGCCGCGAAGAACTCGGGCGTGAACATGTTGCCGTCGCGCGCGATCAGCGCCACCAGCACGCGGTTGGCGCCCTGGAACTCGGCCACCTTCGGGTCGAGATAGGTGCGCATGTACTCGTGGCGCACCGGCAGCGTCTTGCTGAAGGAGGTATCGATGCGCAGCCCGTGCAGCATGAGCGCGCCCAGCACCGCCGTCCCGAGCGCG
>DATGJR010000095.1:0-4326 GCA_035295065.1 Steroidobacteraceae bacterium | reverse complement strand
CCGCAGCTCCCGCCAGGCGCTCGCGAGGCGTACAAAGTGCCCGCGCACAGGCTGTTTCTCGAAAATGAAGCGGCGTACCACATCCATGGTTCCACAATGCGACAGGCCGCAACGCAACTCAACGACCTCGATACGTGAGTCGCATCACGGCCGCCCGGAGCGCGAGCATGGCAAGGTTCGCGCCGTGCCTAAGGTACTGATTTATGAGACTCGCAGCCTGATTCTGCCGCTCGAGACGGTGGTGGATGCCTTGCTTGATCTCGACCGCGAGCAGGGCGGACGGCTTTGGATGGCAACCATCACTGACGCACGCATTCAAGCGGGCGCGAACCCCGCATTGGTGCTCGAGGTGCAGTCCCCGCAGGCCCTCGCTCGCGAGCCCCGCAATTACCCGTTGCCAGCGATCGCTGCGGCGGTGATCCGCTACTGCTGGAAAAGCAAGGTCCCTTTGCCGCGCAACTGGGTCAAGACCATCGACATCGTTCCGGAAGGATTTGCGCTCTCGCTCCAGGGCACTGTCGAGATCAACCGCCGCCATGGGGGCTTTGCCACCCGCGCGGCCTCTCCCGCCGAATCCCCGTCCGCCAAGAGCTCCGCGAACGGCTAGCCCCTCCCTGACGGCCCGCAAATCGGCCGGGCCGGGCTCACCGCGATCAGTAGTGCGCCGCCGCGCGGCCCGAGCCGCTCAGCCGCTGAGTTTCTTGCGCAGCAGCTCGTTGAGTTGCGCCGGATTTGCCTTGCCGCCGGTCGCCTTCATGACCTGACCGACGAAGAAGCCGAAGAGCTTGTCCTTGCCGGCCCGGTACTCGGCGAGCTGTCCGGGATTCTTCTGCATCACTTCGTCGATCGCGCGCTCGATGGCGCCGCTGTCGGTGATCTGCTTGAGTCCCCGTTCGGCGATCACCGCGTCGGCCTCCGCGCCTGCCGCCCACATGGCCTCGAAGACCTCCTTGGCGAGCTTGCCGGAGACGGTCTGGTCCGAGATGCGTTTGAGGAGCCCCGCGAGCCGCGCCGCCGACATGCGCGTGGCGCTGATCTCGAGCCCCTCCTTATTCAAGGCACCTGCCAGCTCCCCCATGACCCAGTTGGCAGCGAGCTTCGGATCCTTCGGGGCCGCACGCACCACCTCCTCGTAGTAATCCGCGAGCTCGCGGCTCACGGTGAGCACCCCGGCGTCGTAGGCCGAGAGACCATAGTCGCGTGCGAAGCGCGCGGCCTTCAGATCGGGCAGCTCCGGGAGTGTGGCGCGCACCCCTTCGATGAAGGGCGCATCGAGCGCCACCGGCAGCAGGTCCGGATCGGGGAAGTAGCGATAGTCGTTCGCTTCCTCCTTCGAGCGCATGGAGCGCGTCTCGCCCTTGTCCGGGTCATAGAGGCGCGTCTCCTGCACGACCGACCCGCCCGACTCCAGGATTTCGATTTGCCGCTCGACCTCATAGTTGATGGCGCGCTCGATGAAGCGGAAGGAGTTGAGGTTCTTGATCTCCGCGCGCGTGCCGAACTTCGTGGTGCCGGTGCGGCGCACCGACACGTTCGCGTCGCAGCGGAACGAGCCTTCCTGCATGTTGCCGTCGCAGATCTCGAGGTAGCGCACCAGGGTATGCATCTTCTTCATGTACGCGACCGCCTCCTTGGCCGAGCGCAGCTCGGGCTCGGAGACGATCTCGAGGAGCGGCGTGCCGGCACGGTTGAGGTCGATTCCGCTCACGCCGGGCAGCCCCTCGTGCAGCGATTTGCCCGCATCCTCCTCGAGGTGCGCGCGCGTGATGCCGACACGCTTCACCTGACCGTCGTCCAGCACGATCTCGAGCGATCCCTGCGCCACGATCGGCAGCTCGTACTGGCTGATCTGATAGCCCTTCGGGAGGTCGGGGTAGAAGTAGTTCTTGCGCGCGAACACCGAGCTTGCCGCAATGCGCGCGCTCACCGCGAGTCCGAACTTCACTGCCATGCGCACCGCTTCGCGGTTGAGGACCGGCAGCACGCCGGGATACCCCAGGTCGACGAGATTCGCCTGCGTGTTGGGCGGGGCGCCGTAGGCGGTCGGGGAGCCGGAGAATATCTTCGAGCGGGTCGAGAGCTGCGCGTGGATCTCGAGCCCGATGACGGTCTCCCAGGCGCTCATGCGTACCCCGCGGGTATGCGCGTGTGCCAGTCGGTGAGGCGCTGAAAGCCGTGCGCCGCGGCGAGCACGCGCTCCTCCGAGAAGTGCGGGCCGACGATCTGCAATCCCACGGGGAGCTCACCGACGAAGCCGCAGGGAATGGACGCCGCCGGCAGGCCCGCGAGATTCGCGCCGATGGTGTAGATGTCGTTCAGATACATGGTGATCGGGTCGGAGGTCTTGGCGCCAATGGCGAATGCCGCCGTCGGCGTGGTCGGTCCGATGAGCACGTCCGCCTGCTGGAAAGCGCGCGTGAAGTCCGCGTTGATGAGCTGCCGCACCCGCTGCGCCTTGAGGTAGTAGGCGTCGTAATAGCCCGCCGACAGCACGTACGTGCCCGTCATGATGCGGCGCTTCACCTCGGCGCCGAAGCCCTCGCCGCGCGAGCGGCAGTACAGGTCCTTGAGGTCGCGCGGCTGCTCGCAGCGATGCCCGAAGCGCACGCCGTCGTAGCGCGCCAGGTTCGAGGAGCACTCCGCCGGCGCCACGACGTAATAGACCGGCACCGACAGCGGCAGGTTCGGCAGGCTCACCTCGATCAGCTGCGCGCCGAGTGCCTCGAAGACCTTGAGCGCCTCACGAATGCGCCGCTCATTCTCCGGGTCCAGCCCCTTGTCGAAGAATTCCCTGAGCAATCCCACCTTGAGGCCGGCAAGCGGCTGCTCGATGAGTGCGACGTAGTCCGGAACCTCGCGCTCGACGCTGGTGGAATCGTTCGGATCGAACCCGGCCATCTCGCGCAGCATGAGCGCCGCATCCGCGGCGCTGGCGGTGAGCGTACCGCCCTGATCGAGGCTCGAGGCGAAGGCGACCATTCCATAGCGCGACACTCGCCCGTAGGTGGGCTTCAGCCCCGTGATGCCACAAAGAGCGGCGGGCTGGCGGATCGACCCTCCGGTATCGGTGGCGGTCGCGCCGGGCACGAGCCGCGCGGCCACCGCGGCCGCCGAGCCGCCCGAGGAGCCGCCGGGCACCAGGCGCGGATCCCAGGGATTGCGCACCGGCCCGTACCAGCTGGTCTCGTTGGACGAGCCCATGGCGAACTCGTCCATATTCGTCTTGCCGAGCATGACCGCGCCGGCGCTTCTGAGCTTCGCGACCACGGTGGCGTCGTAGGGGGAGACGAAGTTGTCGAGCATGCGCGAGCCGCAGCTGGTACGTACACCGCGCGTGCAGAACAGGTCCTTGTGCGCGAGCGGCACGCCGGTGAGCGCCCCCGCCTCGCCCCGCGCCAGCGCCCGATCGGCCGCCCGGGCATCGGCGAGCGCCTGCTCGCGCGTGATTGTGATGAAGGCGTTGAGCGCCCCCTGGCTGCGCTCGATGCGGCCGAGGAACGCCTCGGCGAGCTCGACGCTCGAGAAGCGCCTCGCACGCAGCCCCGCCGCGAGCGCAGCGAGCCCCATGTGATGCAGTTCACTCATTTCGCGCTTACTCGATCACCTTGGGCACCAGATACAGGCCCGCGGCGGTCTGCGGAGCGTTCTGCTGGTACTCGGCATGGTGGTCCTGCTCGGTGATCTCATCCGGACGCAGCCGCTGCGACAGGCCCGGCAGAGGGTGCGCCATGGGTGTCACGCTCGCTGTATCGGCACGCTCGAGGGCCCCGACGAAGTCCAGAATGCGTGACAGGCTCTCCTGATACACGGGAACTTCCGCGCCGGTGAGCTCCAGGCGCGCCAGGGCGGCGATGCTCTCGATCTGCTCGCGGGTGAGGGTCAGGCTCATGGGAGTACAGCTCTAAAGGCGGCTGCGAGGTGCGGAAAATGAGCGGAAAATCATACATGTTGCCTTGCTGAATGTCCTGTCGGTTGCTAGATTACCGGCCACTTTTGGGGTCTTCCCCCACTTTCCGGTCGCTTCATGCTTAAACGTCTGCGCGGTTACTTTTCCAGCGATCTCTCGATCGACCTGGGCACGGCGAACACTCTTATCTACGTTCGCGACAAGGGCATCGTTCTGAACGAGCCCTCGGTCGTGGCCGTGCAGGACGAGCCCTCGCGCGGTGGCAAAGTGATCGTCGCGGTCGGCACCGAGGCGAAGAGCATGCTCGGCCGCACGCCGGGACACATCACCGCGGTGCGCCCGATGAAGGACGGCGTGATCGCCGACTTCACCTACACCGAGAAGATGCTGCAGTTCTTCATCAACAAGGTGCACGGCGC
>DATGJR010000094.1:0-14737 GCA_035295065.1 Steroidobacteraceae bacterium | reverse complement strand
GCAGCGGGTGCGGGGGTTGCGCGGGCTCGATGCGGCGCGCGAGCGCCTGGCGCGCGAGCTCGGTGCATGGCGCGAGCGGCGCGCGCGCGAGCACGACCGGCCGCGCGGCTGGATCCTCGAGGACAGCGCGCTGCGCGAGATCGTGATGCGGGTGCCGCGCACGGCCGCCGAGCTCGGCGCGATCAGCGAGGTGCCACCCGGGGTGGTGAAGCACAGCGGGGCGGAGCTCCTCGCGTGCGTCAGCGCAGCCCGCGTGCCCAACCCACCGCCCGCCGCGCCGTCCAAGCCACAGACCGATCCGCAGCGTAATGCGCTCGTCAAAAAGCTCTCGGCCGTCAGTCAGACGGTGGCCGCGGAGCTCGGCCTGGTGCCGGAGGTGCTGGCCACGCGGCGCGAGCTCGAGCTGCTTGCCGACGGGCGGCGCGACGGCGCGGTGCTGCGCGGCTGGCGCCGCGGAGTGCTCGGCGAGCGGCTGCTGGCGGCGCTGTAGCGCCTCAGCCGCTCATCTGCGCGGCCTGCGCCGTGCGGATTTGCGCGCGCCTCTGGGCGGTGCGCGCTTCTTGCGCGCGGCGCGGATCGGTGTCTTCTTCCTGCGGTGCGCCGGAGGCCGCGTCGATGCGCGCGCCTTCGGCCGCCGATGCCGGGCAGCGGACGCCTTCCTGCGGTGTGGCGCACGGCGCGCCGCGGGTGTCTTGCGCATGCGCGCGGGCGGGGGCGGGGTTTGCGCGCCCAGCGCCGCAGCGAGCCGCTGCGTCACCGCATCGAGCTCACCCTGCGCATCGATGCTGCGCAGAATGCCGCGCGCACGGTAGAAATCGATCAGCGGCCGGGTCTGCTCCTCGTAGACCCGCAGCCGCTCGCTCACCGTGGCTTCGTTGTCATCGGGACGCTGGAACAGACGGTGCGGCGCGCCGGTCTTCGGACACACCGCGGCGGCACCGGTCGGCGGGGGCGCGGTGAGCAGGTTGAAGACCCGCCCGCAGTCGGCGCAGCTGCGCCGCCCGGAGATGCGGCGCACGAGCTCAGCGGAAGCCACCTCGAGCTGCACCACTGCATCGAGCGGTTGCGCGAGCTCCGCGAGCAGCGTATCGAGCGAGCGCGCCTGGGAGAGATTGCGCGGAAACCCATCGAGAATGAATCCAGCGCGCGCATCGTCCTGCGCGAGGCGCTCGCGGATCAGGCCGAGGACGAGCGAGTCATCGACCAGGCGTCCCGCATCCATGGCCGCCTTGGCGGCCCGCCCGAGCTCGCTCCCGCGCGCCACCGCGGCGCGCAGCAGGTCACCGGTGGAGATCTGCGGGATGCCACGCCGCTCGGCGAGGCGCTGCGCCTGCGTGCCCTTACCCGACCCCGGAGCCCCCAACAGGATGATGCGCATGTTCTTTGATTCGGTACGCGCTGCCTGCGCAGCGCAAAGATTCACCACGTTACCGAGCGCTCAGGGCCGAAGTCAAACGCGGCGCCACGGCGCGCGTGCGGCTGCGTTATCCTATGCCAACACCATGAAAAAGCTTCCCCGCAGCAACGCCTTCTACGCGCAGTCCGGCGGAGTCTCCGCCGTCATCAACGCCTCGGCGTGCGGTGTCATCGAGACGGCCATGCGCTCCAGGCACATCGACAAGGTCTATGCCGGGCGTGACGGAATCGTAGGGGCGCTCACCGAGGATCTCATCGACGTCGGCCGCGAGAGTGCAGCCACCATCCGCGCTCTCAGGCACACCCCGGCCGGCGCCTTCGGCTCGGCGCGCTTCAAGCTCAAGGGGATCGAACAGAACCGCGCCGAGTACCAGCGACTGATCGACGTGTTCCGTGCCCATAACATCCGCTACTTCTTCTACAACGGCGGCAACGACTCGATGGACACCGCTCTCAAGGTCTCGCAGATCGGCGCGTCCCTTGGCTACGCCATCACCTGCGTTGGCGTGCCGAAGACGGTCGACAACGACCTGCCGCACACCGACTGCTGCCCGGGCTTCGGCTCGGTGGCGAAATACGTCGCGGTCTCGACGCGCGAGGCCGCACTCGATGTCGCCTCGATGGCCCGCACCTCGACCAAGGTGTTCGTGTTCGAGGTCATGGGCCGTCACGCCGGCTGGATCGCGGCGGCGAGCGGGCTTGCCGGCCGCGGCCTCACGGAGCCCCCGCACGTCATTCTCTTCCCGGAAGTGCCGTTCGACGGCCGCGCCTTTCTCGATCGCGTCAAGCTCTGCGTCACCGACTACGGGTACTGCGTGATCGTGGTTTCCGAGGGTGCCGCTTATGCCGACGGCAAGTTCCTGGCCGACGCGGGTACGCGCGATGCCTTTGGCCACACGCAGCTCGGGGGCGTCGCACCGGTCGTGGCGAACATGGTGCGTGAGGCGCATGGCTACAAGTATCACTGGGCGGTGGCCGACTACCTGCAGCGCTCCGCCGGCCACATCGCCTCCCGGGTCGATGTCGAGCAGGCCTATGCGGTCGGGAAGGCCGCGGTCGAGCTCGCCATCAAGGGCGTGAACGCGGTGATGCCGACGATCGTGCGCAAGTCCTCGCGCCCCTACCGCTGGCGAATCGGCTATGTGCCGCTCGCCGAGGTCGCAAACAAGGAGAAGAAACTCCCACCCGAGTATCTGCGGCCCGACGGCTTCGGCATCAGCGAGGCCTGCCGCCGCTACCTCGAGCCACTGATCGCGGGCGAGGCGTACCCCCCCTACAAGAACGGGCTCCCCGACTACGCGCGCATCCGCGGCGTTGCGGTGCGACGCAAGCTCCAGGACGACTTCAAAGTGTAGCTTGCTGCGCTGCGGCAAGCGGCCGTCGTCCGAGGCTGCCGTGATATAGTTCGCGGCCTTTTTTTGGGGGGAGATTTTCCAATGGAAGCCAGCATGTGGCTGTGGGTCGCAATTGCCGCGGGCGTCATCGCCGTGCTCTATGGCGTGTTCTCCATGGCAGCCATTCTCAGGTTGCCGGCCGGTAATGCCCGCATGCAGGAAATCGCCGCCGCCATCCAGGCGGGCGCCAAGGCTTACCTCAACCGCCAGTACAGCACCATCCTCATCGTGGGCCTGGTGCTGTTCGTGCTGATCGGCTTCTCGCGGCTCGGCTGGCCGACCGCCGGGGGCTTCGCCGTCGGGGCGCTGCTCTCGGGTCTCACCGGCTACATCGGCATGAATATCTCCGTGCGCGCCAACGTGCGCACCGCGCAGGCGGCCACCCACGGCTTGAACGCCGCCCTCACCGTGGCGTTCCGCGGCGGCGCCATCACCGGCATGCTGGTGGTGGGCCTCGCGCTCATCGGCGTCGCGGGCTACTACATCGTGCTGACCCGGCTCATGGGCCTCGACTCGCAGGCCTCGCTCCATGCGCTCGTCGGTCTCGCCTTCGGCGGCTCGCTCATCTCGATCTTCGCGCGTCTCGGGGGCGGCATCTTCACCAAGGGCGCCGACGTCGGCGCCGATCTCGTCGGCAAGGTCGAAGCCGGTATTCCCGAGGACGACCCGCGCAACCCGGCAGTCATCGCGGACAATGTGGGCGATAACGTCGGCGACTGCGCCGGCATGGCCGCGGACCTGTTCGAGACCTACGCCGTCACCCTCGTCGCCACCATGCTCCTCGGGGGCCTCCTCGCTGCGCACGGCAGCGCCGATGCGGCCTTCGCCGCGGTGATCTACCCGCTGGCGCTCGGCGCCGCCTCGATCGTCTCCTCGATCATCGGCACCTTCTTCGTCTCGACGCGCGAGGGCGGCAAGATCATGAACGCCCTCTACAAGGGCGTCATCGTCTCCGGCCTGGTCTCGGCCGTCGCCTTCTACTACATCACGCAGAAGATCATGCCCGGCCAGGCGAGCTCGCTCTTTGGCTGCACGCTCATCGGTCTCGGACTCACGGCCGCGATGATCATGATCACCGAGTACTACACGGCCACCGAGTACAGCCCGGTGCGCAAGGTGGCGGCGGCGTCGCAGACGGGCCACGCCACCAACATCATCGCCGGCCTCGGCGTCTCGATGAAGTCGACGGCACTCCCGGTGATCGCCGTGTGTCTGGCCATCTGGGGCTCCTACACGCTGAATGGCCTGTACGGGATCGCGATCGCGGCGACCGCGATGCTCTCCATGACCGGCATGATCGTGGCGCTCGATGCCTACGGTCCGATCACCGACAACGCCGGCGGCATCGCCGAGATGGCGCACCTTCCGAAAGAGGTGCGCAACATCACCGATCCGCTGGATGCGGTCGGCAACACCACCAAGGCGGTGACCAAGGGCTACGCGATCGGCTCGGCGGGGCTCGCGGCGCTGGTGCTGTTCGCCGACTACACCAGCAACCTCGAGGCCGCGGGCAAGGCCGCGACCTTCACGCTCTCGGACCCGGCGGTGATCATCGGGCTCTTCATCGGCGGGCTCGTGCCCTACCTCTTCGGCGCCATGGCCATGGAGGCTGTCGGACGGGCGGCCGGCTCGGTCGTGAACGAGGTGCGGCGCCAGTTCCGTGAGATCGCGGGAATCATGACCGGCGAGGGCAGGCCCGATTATTCGCGCGCCGTGGATCTGCTCACGCGCGCGGCCATCCGCGAGATGATCGTGCCCTCGCTCCTGCCGATCCTCGTGCCGATCGTGCTGGTGCTGGTGATGAACAGCCTCATGGGCGGAGGCGCCGGAGTGCGCGCACTCGGGGGGCTCCTCATCGGCACCATCGTGACGGGGCTCTTCGTCGCGATCTCCATGACCACCGGGGGCGGTGCCTGGGACAACGCCAAGAAATACATCGAGGAAGGGAATTTCGGCGGTAAGGGCTCGGATGCCCACAAGGCGGCCGTCACGGGCGATACTGTGGGAGACCCGTACAAGGACACCGCGGGACCGGCGATCAATCCGCTGATCAAGATCATCAACATCGTGGCACTGCTGCTGGTGCCGTTGCTGTAGAGCGATGGCCTCCGACGAGAAATTTCCGGTCGAGAAGACTCCCGACCAGTGGCGCCGTGACCTCAAGCCCGACGCCTACCGGGTGCTGCGCGAGCACGGTACCGAGCGCGCGGGCTCGAGCCCTCTCAACGAGGAGCATCGTCCGGGCACCTTCCGCTGCGCCGGGTGCGGGGAGCCCCTCTTCTCCTCCGATACCAAGTTCGAGAGCGGCTCGGGCTGGCCGAGCTTCTACCAGCCGATGCCGGGCGCCGTCGCCACCCACGAGGACACGAGCCATTTCATGCGTCGCACTGAGGTCCACTGCGCGAAGTGCGGCGGCCATCTCGGGCACGTTTTCCCGGACGGCCCGAAGCCGACGGGCGAGCGCTATTGCATGAACGGCGTGGCGCTCAAGTTCGACCCCGAGAAGAGCTGACCCCCCGCGCCCGCGACGGGCGCTGCGGGTCACCGATCAGGCTGCGACGGCAAGCTGCAGCGGCTGCGGCCGGCCGATCGCATAACCCTGCAGATAGTCCACGCCCATGCGGCGTGCGGCCTCGACCGCGGCGGTGTCCTCGACCTGCTCGGCGATCACCTTGAAGTTGAGCGTGCGCGCCAGCTTGATCATCGCGGTGACCATCGCCTGGTTCACCGTGTCGCGCGACAGATTGCGGATGAATGAGCCGTCGATCTTGAGGTAGTCGAGCGAGAGGTTCTTGAGATTGGAGAATGAGCCCACGCCGGAGCCGAAGTCATCGAGTGAGAACTGGCAGCCCATGCCGTGCAGCACGCCGACGAAGCGCCGTGCATGCTCGAGGTTCGCAACCACCGCGCTCTCGGTGATCTCGAAGCACACCTGCGCCGGGGAGACCCCGGTGCTGTCGAGGCATTCGACCACGAACTCGAGGAACTGCGCATCGCCCAGCGTCTGGCCGGAGATGTTGATGGCCACGCTGCGATCGGGCTGAACCACGATGGCGCCACGACCGAGCGCGGCCAGCGTGGTCTGCACCACCCAGCGGTCGACCAGCCCCATGAGGCGGTAGCGCTCCGCGGCGCGCATGAACTCCGCCGGCGCCAGCTCGCGGCCGGTCTCATCCTGCATGCGCACCAGCACTTCCATCGCAGGTCCGCCATTGGTGCCGTGCGCCGGCACGATGATCTGATGATAGAGCTGGAAGCGATTCTCCTTGAGCGCGCCCTGCAGCCGCTGCAGCCACTGGATCTCGCCGGTGTGGCGGGCCAGAGCCTCATCGCGCGCGGAATACACCGCGACTCGCCCGCTGCCCTGCTTCTTGGCCACGTAGCAGGCGGTGTCGGCCGCCGCCAGCAGCTCCTCCAGCGTGCCGCTCTCGCGCGAGATCTCGACCAGCCCCACGGACACGCCGATATTGAAGATGCGGTCCTTCCATACAAAGCGGTAATCGCCCACCGAGCGGCAGACGTCATCGGCGATCTGCCGCGCTTTGTCCAGCGGGCAGCCGACCAGCAGCATGCCGAACTCATCGCCGCCGAGGCGCGCCACGGTATCGCTGTCACGCACGGCATCGCGCAGCAGCTTCGCCACTTCGCGCAACATGCTGTCGCCTGCCAGGTGCCCGCTGGTGTCGTTGACCAGCTTGAAACGATCGAGGTCGAGATAGCACAGCACGTGCTGCCCATCGCCCCGATGGCCGCTGTCGATCGACTCTTCGAGCCGCCGCTCGAACTCGCGGCGGTTGACGAGCCCGGTGAGGGCATCGTGCGTCGCCTGGTAGGACATCTGGCGAGCCAGCCCGCGCAGCTCCGTCACATCGTGCAGCAGCAGCACCGAGCCCACGACCTCCTTGCCGTCGCCGCGGATGGGGGAGGCTGACAGCTCGATGGAGCGCTCGCTGCCATTGCTGCGCGACAGGAGCAATGCGCGCCGGCCGAGGTTCACGGGCGCGCCGCTGGTGAGGGCCTGGTGCACCGGATCGGACAGCAGCCGCCGGTCGCCCTCGTCGACCAGGCTTACGATCTCCTCCAGGAGCTTGCCCGAGGCCGCCGCGGCCTCGCTCCCGGTGAGCCGCTCGGCTGCCGGGTTCATGAAATTGATGCGGCCACGCTCGTCGGTGGCGATGATCGCCTCGGCGAGCGAGGCCAGTGCCAGCTGCTGCGCCGGGGGTACCGCCTCGCTTGCCAGGCGCAGCGCGGGACTGGTCTGCGTCGGGATGATCTCCACCCCGGTGATGAGCAGGGCGTTGCCCTTGTCGTAGTCGACGAGCGTGGATGAGATCTCCAGGCGGCTCATCTGCCCCTGAACTCCGACCATGTCGATTTCGTAGCGCTCGGCGGCGGATTCACCGGCGAGGCGGCGCCGGACATTCTCGCTCACGAGCTCCGCGTACTCGGGAGGCACCAGGTCCGCGAGGCGCCGCCCCACGAGCTCGACCCGGTCGACGCCGACGAAGCTGGCGAACTGGCGGTTGGCGTAAAGAATCACTTCCTGATGCACCAGCACGGCCTCGTGGATGCGCTCACCGAGATCGGCGAACAGCCGCGGTGCGTGCGGAAAGTCATGCTCGCCCGCGCCGCTGCGTGTCAGCAGGTGATTGACGGCCGTGACCAGCGCCGCGACTTCAGGCTTGTCGCTCTCGAGCTCCAGCCGCGCGGGCAGGCGGCCGCCGATGGCCAGCCGCTGCAGCTGCTGCGACAGCTTCTCGACACTCTTCAGGTCGCGCCGCTGCAGCCCATAGAGCACCAGGAGGAGAGCCGCGATGAGCGCGAACAGAAGGCACAACAGCCCGACGATCGACATTTAGAGTACTTCTCAAGCCCTTCCGCTTGGATGCATGCCCTGTAGCACTCTGATTTGACTTCTCGTGCCTTGAGGGCGCAGGCGCACTCAAGCATAGCGCGCCGCGCCCTCGGCCCGTCGGGATTTCACCATATCTCGTCGCATTGGAGCTTGGCAGCGCGCTGGAAAACCCGTAACTTTTGCGGCCCCCCATCGAAGCGTTAAGTGAAGTCCCGGAGTCGCGATGTCCATGCCGTCCAGCCCTGCCCGCGAACAGATGATCGAGCAGCAGGTGCGCGCCTGGGAGGTACTGGACGCGCGCGTGCTGGGCATGCTCCGTCAGGTGCCTCGCGAGCAGTTCGTCCCCCCCGGGCAGCGCTTCCTGGCCTATGCCGATGCCGAGGTGCCCTTGCCGCTCAATCAGCACATGCTGCGCCCGAGCGTGGTCGGGCGTCTCCTGCAGGCGCTCGAGCCCGGCCCGGGAATGCGGGTGCTGGAAGTGGGCACTGGCTCGGGGTTCGTGGCTGCGTGCCTGCGCGCCTCGGGTGCACGGGTGCGGTCGCTGGAGCTCTTCGAGGAGCTCGCGGGACTGGCGGCGCGCAATCTGAGCGACTTCGGCATGGGCGACGTCGAGGTGGTGAACGCCGACGGGCTCACGGCCGAAAGTGGCGAGCGCTATCACGCCATTGCCCTGACCGGCTCGCTCCCCGTGTACGACCCGCGTTTCGAGCGCCAGCTCGAGATCGGCGGGCGGCTGTTCGTGGTGACGGGCCAGGCGCCGGTCATGGAGGCGCGCCTCATCCACCGCATCAGCGAGACCGCCTGGGCCACCGACAGCCTGTTCGAGACGGTGATCGACCCGCTGGTGAACGCCGCGCAGCCGCCGCGCTTTAAGTTCTGAAGCCGTGGCGCAGCTCACCGCCGCCGTGCCGCTCCCTGGAAGGACGAGGGATCTCATGAAGCGCGCCGTAATCATCGTTCTGGCCCTGCTGCCCGTCGTGGGCGTGGCGCAGACCAAGGATCTGCTGGGAGTGTTCGAGGATGCCCTGCAGAGCGATCCGGTGATCCGCCAGGCGGAGGCCAACCGGCGCGCGGCGCGCGAATCGAAGCCGCAGGCACTCGCGGCGCTCCTGCCGCAAGTGAACGGCACGGCGAGCGTCATCCGCGATCACAACACCGGCACGCAGCCCTTCTTCGCCACCACCTCCTCGGGTGCCCCGATCGTCGTGCCACTGCCTGCCGGCGTCGATACCACTACCAAGTCCTGGGGCCTGACTCTCAGGCAGAACATCTTCTCCTGGGCCAACTGGATGTCGCTCAAGGGAGCCAGCGCCCAGGTCGCGCAGGCGGAGGCGACTTATCAGGCGGCCGAGCAGCAGCTGATCCTGCGGGTCGGACAGGCCTACTTCAACGTGCTCACCGCCGTCGACACGCTCGAGGCCGACCAGGCCGCGCTCGAAGCCATCGCCCGCCAGCAGGATCAGGCGGAAAAGCGCTTCGAGGTCGGTCTCATCGCCATCACCGACGTCGAGGATGCGCGCGCGGCGCGCGACACCGCCGCCGCCACCGTGGTCGCCGACAAGCGCGCGCTCGCCACATCGGAGGATCAACTGCAGGAGATCACCGGGCAGAAATACGACCGCCTGGCGAAGCCCGGCGACGACATGCCGCTCCTCAACCCCGAACCCGCCGACGAGGGCCGCTGGGTCAGCATGTCGCTCGAGCAGAACCCGACGCTGATCTCGAGCCGCCTGGCGGCGGACATCGCCCGCGACAACGTGCACGTCGCCTTCGGTGCACACCTGCCGACGCTCGATCTGGTCGCGGGCCGGTCCTGGCAGAGTCAGAGCCTGGATGAGAACTTTGCGGGCCAACCCTTCTCCTACGACACTTATTTCAACGATCGCCAGATCGGCCTGCAATTCACCCTGCCGCTGTTCTCCGGCGGCCTCGACCAGTCAAAAGTGCGCCAGGCCCAGTACCTGTGGATCGCGGCGAAGGAAGGCGTCGTACAGAGCTCGCGCGCGACCGAGCGGCAGGCGCGCGATGCTTACCTGGGAGTCATCAGCGGCATCTCGCACGTGCACGCGCTGCGCCAGGCGCTCGAGTCCAACCAGACCGCGCTCAAGGCGACCGAAGCGGGCTACGAGGTGGGAACGCGCACTTCGGTCGACCTCGTCACCGCGCGACGCAACCTGGTGCAGGCGCAGACCAACTACGCCGTGGCGCGCTATGACTACATCGTGAGCGTGCTGACACTGCGCCTCGCGGCCGGCACGCTCGACCGTCCCGAGCTCAAGGCGGTCAACGGCTGGCTGACGGCGAGCGCCGCCACCTCGCCCGCGGTCGAAACGCCCGAAACGCTCGCACCGACGATTCCTTCGTCGCAGCCGTCCCCGCCTCCGCCACCGAAGTAGGCCTATAACAAGGGCTCGATGAGCTCGAGCAGGCGCGCCAGCGCCCCGCGGCTGCCCTCGACCGAAGCGCGTGCCATGGCCCCGATCCGCTCTCGCTCCGCCGGATCAGCGAGCAGTCTCGTCACCGCAGCGCCAAGCTCCCCGGCGTCGTGCACCACCGCGGCTGCACCGCGCGCGATGAGAAGCTCGGCCACATCGGGCGCGTTGAAGTTGTGCGGCCCGGTGAGGACCGGTATGCCAAGCGTCGCGGGCTCGAGCAGGTTGTGGCCGCCCACCGGGGTCAAACTGCCGCCGACGAAGGCAAGGTCGGCGGCGGCGTAGAAGTCGAGCAGCTCGCCGAGGGTATCGAGCAGCAGCACGGAGGCCTCACCGCTACCGCCCGCGGGCCCGCTCTGCGAGCGGCGGATGAAGCGCACGCCTGCCTGGGTGAGCTGCTGTGCGACTTCCGCGAAGCGCGCCGGGTGGCGTGGCGCGATGACGAGCAGGGTCCTCGGGTGCGCGGCGAGCACGAGCCGCTGCGCCTCGAGCACGCTCGCCTCCTCGCCCTCGCGGGTGCTGCCCGCGACCCACATCGGCCGCCCGCCCGCATAGGCCGCGCGCACCTCTCGCCCGCGCTCTGCCAGTCCTTCCGGCAGCTCGAAATCGAATTTGAGGTTCCCGGTAACATGCGTGTGGCCGGCCGAAGCGCCCAGCGCCCGAAAGCGCGCCGCATCGCCTTCACCCTGGGCGGCCACCAGCGCCGCGCCCGATACCGCGTCCCTGAAGAGCGCGCCGAGGTGTCGATAGCGGCTGAGCGAGCGCTCCGAGATACGCGCGCTCGCCAGCACCAGCGGCACCCGCCGTCGCCGGCACTCGCGGTAGAGATTCGGCCAGAGCTCCGTCTCGAAGATGACCGCGAGCTGCGGTTCGACGCGCCTGAGGAAGCGGCGCACCGCGCCCGGCAGGTCGTAGGGTACGTAGCGCACGGTCGCAAGCTCGCCGAGGAGCGCGCGGGCGCGCGCGGCGCCCGTCGGAGTGAAGGTGGTGACGGTGAGCGGCAACTGCGGATGCCGACGGCTGAGGGCTGTGACCAGAGGCGCACACGCCTGCACTTCCCCGACCGACACGGCGTGCAGCCAGATGCCGTGCGGCGCGGGACGCGCGCCGAGCCCGAAGCGCTCGCTGAAGTTGCGCCAGTAGCTGCGATCGCGAATCCCGCGCCACAGGAACACGGCGGAGATGATCGGGGCGGTGAGATAGACGGCGAGAAGGTAGAGGATGCGCAAGAGGCGTATCCCGCGCTCAGGCCGGCGGCGGCTCAGCGCCCGCCGGGGCCTGGCGGTACCCGTCGAGCAGCCCGTGCCAGTCGGCTTCGCCGAAACGCTCCGGGGGAAGGCCCCAGGCGATCTTATCGAGCGAGCGGCGCAGCCGCACCAGATTGGCATCGCGCCACAGGCCGCCGCCGCGCAGCTGACAGCGGTCGAAGTCGATCAGATACACCTGATCCTCGGCGAGCAGGATGTTGTGTGCGTTGAGATCGGCGTGGCACACCCCGAAGTCGTGGAAGCGGCGGATGCAGCGGCCGATTCCGATCCAGGTGAGGATGGAGAGCGCCCCGGTCCGCAGGCACTCGGCGAGCGAGCCGACGGTGGCGAGTCGCTCGGTGATGATCTCGCCCGTGTAGGTGAGCCCGCGCCGGTGATAGCGGGCGGCGATCGGCGCCGGCACCGGCAGACCCGCGCGGCGCAGGCTGTAAGTCATCTGCCACTCGGCGAAGGGGCGCGTGCCCTCCTCGCCCAGCCACGCGTAGTGATCGGTCGAGAGGCGCGCCATCAGGCCGCCGCGACGGTAGTGACGCAACACGTAGCGCCGGCCGTCCGCGGCGAGAAAGTAGCTCGCGCCACGGCCGCCCGCGGTGCCTTCGAGCTCGCCACGCGCCTGCCAGTACTGCGGGGTGAACCAGTCGGCGCTCAAATTGCTCACGCGGGAGGCGTCATATAGCATGGCGCCGCCCGCCAGGGCGCCGCGTTTCACCTCGGGGCCGAGCGCCCAGCGCCCATTCACAGAGCTGACTCCCTCATGCTGCCTCTCGCCGATCCGCCGCGCACTCTCTGCATTCTGAGGCTCTCGGCGATCGGCGATACCTGCCACGTCGTGCCGATCATACGCACGCTCCAGCAGGCGTGGCCGGCGACGCAGCTCACCTGGATCATCGGGCGGACCGAAGCGCGCCTGATGAAACTCGTCGAAGGCGTCGAGTTTATCACCGTGGACAAGGGCGCAGGTCTCGCCGCCCGGCGCGCGCTGCGCGGAGCGCTCCGTGGACGCCGCTTCGAGGTGCTGCTGCACATGCAGCTCGCGCTGCGCGCGAGCCTGCTTGCGCAGGCGGTGCCGGCGGACCTCAAGGTCGGCTTCGACCGCGCGCGCGCCCGCGAGCTCCAGTGGCTCTTCACCAATGCGCGCATCGCCCCCAACACGCGCGAGCACGTGCTCGACAGCTTCTTCGGCTTTCTCAACGCCCTCGGCATCCGCGAGCGGCTGCTGCGCTGGGACCTGCCGCTGCCGCAGGCCGAGCGCGCCTACGCCGCGCGACTGATTCCGGACGCGCAGCCGACGCTCATCATCAGCCCCTGCTCACGCCACACGCGGCGCAACTGGCGCATCGAGCGATACGCCGCGCTCGCGACGCATGCCGCAACCCGCCATCGCATGCGGGTCATCCTCGTCGGCGGTCCGAGTGAGATTGAGCGCAGCATGGGGGCGGCCATCGTCAGGGAGACCGGTGCCGCGCTCATCAACCAGATCGGACAGGACACGCTTCCGGAGCTCCTCGCGCTGCTCGCGCGCGCCACCGTGCTCGTGAGCCCCGACTCCGGCCCCGCGCACATGGCCACCATGGTCGGCACGCCGGTCATCGGTCTCTACGCCGCCACCAACCCGGCGCGCAGCGGTCCATACCTCTCGGGCCGCTGGTGCGTGGACGGCTACGCCCGCGCGGCCCGTGCCTTTCGCGGCTGCGCACCCGAGGAGCTTCCCTGGGGACACAAGATCGAGGAGCCGGGCGTCATGGACCTGATCCAGCTCGAGGAGGTCACCGGCCGACTCGATGAGTTGCTAGGATCGCGTTCATGAACGACATCCTCGTGCCCGTCTCGCCGGGGGAGCTGCTCGACAAGATCACCATCCTGCGCATCAAGGGGGCCCGGATCCTCGATGCCGCCAAGCTCGCCAACGTGAATCACGAGCTCGGCCTCCTCGAGGCCACCTGGCGCGACTCGGGGTGCGCCGCAGCCGGGCTCGCCCAGGAGGAGCACGCGCTGCAGCGCGTGAATGAGCAGCTCTGGGACATCGAGGATCGCATCCGCGACAAGGAGGCGAAGCAGACTTTCGACCGCGAGTTCATCGAGCTCGCGCGCGCGGTCTACATCGCCAACGATGAGCGCGCGGCGATCAAGAAACGCATCAACACCCAGCTCGGCTCGCGCATCGTCGAGGAAAAGTCCTACAAGGCATACCGCTAGCCACACCGGTCCGGGGAGTATCGAAGTGCATCAGAAGAGACATCCGTTGGCGGTCGCAGCCGCTTTGCTGCTCCCGGTGCTGGCGCCGTGCGCGGCCCTCGCTCAACACCCGCCCGCGGGCCTGTACGCGGACCTGAGCTGGCGCCTGGTCGGTCCCATGCGCGGCGGTCGCACCCGCGCGGTGGCCGGCGTGCCGTCGCGGCCGAACGTCTACTTCATCGGCGCCGTCAACGGCGGCGTATGGCAGACGCGCGATGCGGGGCGCACCTGGAAGCCGATCTTCGACCAGCAGCAGACGCAGTCGATCGGCGCGATCGCGGTCGCGCCCTCGGATGCCAACGTCATCTATGTGGCGAGCGGTGAGGGGCTGCGGCGGCCGGATCTCTCCGTCGGCAACGGCATCTATCGCTCGAGCGACGGCGGCCTCACCTGGTCGCACCGCGGTCTCACCGACGGGCAGCAGATCCCGGATCTCGCCATCGATCCCAAGGACCCCAACCGGCTGTTTGCCGCGGTTCTCGGTCACCCCTACGGCCCCAACGAGGAGCGCGGCATCTATCGCTCGCGCGACGGCGGCGCGAGCTGGGAGCGCGTGCTCTACAAGGACGCCGACACCGGCGGCTCCGCGGTCGCCATCGACCCCAATCACCCCGAGATCGTGTACGCCTCGATGTGGCAGTCGCGCCTCGGCCCCTGGGAGGACCGTAACGAGTTCGAAGGCACCAACGGCGGACTCTTCAAGTCGAGCGACGGCGGTACGACCTGGAAGCGCCTGAGCGGGGGCCTCCCGGACGATCTCACGCAGATCAACTTCTCCATCGCCCCGAGCTCCCCGCAACGCATCTATGCCGTCGTGGGCACGACCGAGCCCGGCGATTATTCCTCATCGGCGGGGCTCGGCTTTTTCCGCTCCGATGATGCCGGCGAGCACTGGGCGCGCATCACCACCGACCCGCGGGCGTCGTTGCGCATCGGCGGAGGGGATCTGGCGATCGTGCGCGCTGACCCGACCAATCCCGACATCGTCTACGCCACCGGGCTCGTCACCGTGAAGTCCACCGACGGCGGCAGGACCTGGATGTCGCTGCGCGGCGCACCGGGAGGCGATGACTATCAGAACCTCTGGATCAATCCCAACGACGGTCGCGTCATTGCGCTGGTGAGCGATCAGGGAGC
>DATGJR010000093.1:0-39723 GCA_035295065.1 Steroidobacteraceae bacterium | reverse complement strand
GTCAGCGTGGTCTTGCCGTGATCGATGTGGCCAATCGTGCCAACATTGACGTGGGGCTTCGAACGATCGAACTTCTCCTTCGCCATTGCATCCTCGTTTGAGTGGCGGTGGCCTCTCGCTCCGCCTAGCGCGCTCGCTCGTAGGGCCCCAGCGCCCCACCCCGCTCACGCGTGCCTATGTCGTCTGACAACTCGTATCTGGAGCCGATGACCGGAATCGAACCGGTGACCTCGTCCTTACCAAGGACGTGCTCTGCCGACTGAGCTACATGGGCTCGGGATGTCGATTCGCGGCCAATGCTGGAGCGGGTGATGGGAATCGAACCCACGTCATCAGCTTGGAAGGCTGAGGTTCTACCATTGAACTACACCCGCTGCTGATGACATCCCTCTGCCGGCCGCGACCCTTCATGCGCACGCAGCCTTCCCACTCCACCGAGGTGGTGGAGGGGGAAGGATTCGAACCTTCGAAGGCGTAAGCCGGCAGATTTACAGTCTGCTCCCGTTGGCCGCTTGGGTACCCCTCCTCAAAACGAGCCGCGTATTTTGATTTCGTAGCGCCGGAGTGTCAATGCATGCTGGCCCGATAATTGCTTGCCGCCGCAACCCTTTAGCCCGCCTTGAGCCGCCCCTTAACAGGCTTTCCGGGGGCGGCTGCGAGGAGCCGATCGATCGACGACGGGCTCAGCCGGCGCGTTCCGCCCGGCTTCAAGTCGCGCGGGAGCTCAATGGGGCCGTAACGAACCCGCATCAAGCGACTCACTTCGAAGCCGACCGCCCGCCAGAGTCGCCGGACCTCCCGGTTGCGACCCTCATGCAGCACCACCCTGAAGGTGTCCGTCGCGGCGGGGGTGGGGTCCCCTGCCTGCCGCCGGGCCCCGAATGGGCCGTCCGCCCAGCTTGCGGCCTCGATCCGATCAAAGCTGGCCGCCCCGTCCTCCAGCTGCACCCCGAGGAGGAGCTGGGCAATGGTCGTGGCCCCGGGCCTGCCCCGCAGTCGCACCAGATATTCGCGCTCGACCTCGCTCGAGGGGTGCATCAGGCGGTGGGCCAGTGCCCCGTCGGTCGTCAGCAGCAAAAGGCCCGAGGTATTGACGTCCAGCCTGCCGACACTCACCCAGCGGCCCCTCGCGGGGGGTTGTAACCCGTCAAATACCGTGGGGCGGCCCTCCGGGTCGCTGCGGCTGGTGACCTCGCCCAGCGGCTTGTAATAAAGGAGTACCTCCCGGGCTGGACCGTTCGCGGGAAGGAGCTTCACCCTCCTGCCGTCGACCCGGATATCGTCCGCCGGGGTCGCCCGGTCGCCCAGCTTCGCGGTCCTTCCCCCGACCTTGACCCGGCCGGCGCGGATCCACTCCTCGATGGTCCGGCGTGAGCCGAGGCCCGCCTCCGCCAGCAGCTTCTGCAGTCGGATCATGGAAGCAGTGATTCTCCTCGATTGATAACCGCGGGCCTTAAGCAGATGCCTGGGTCCTGCTTGCAGGCCGGTCGGGCGCCAGCGTAGAAGGTCCCCATGATCTACGACAACATTCTCGGCACCATCGGCAGGACCCCGATCGTGCGGATCCAGCGCCTCGGTCCCAGGCACGTCACCCTCTATGTGAAGTGCGAGTTCTTCAACCCGATGGCCTCGGTCAAGGACCGACTTGCGATCGCCATCATCGAGGACGCCGAGCGTACCGGGAAGATCAGGCCGGGGCAGACCGTGGTGGAGGCCACCTCCGGGAACACCGGGATCGCGCTCGCCATGGTATGCGCGGCCAAGGGATACCCCTTTGTTGCCGTCATGAGCGAAACCTTTTCAGTCGAGCGACGCAGGCTCATGCGCATGCTCGGGGCAAGGGTCATCCTGACGGTGGCGGCCGAGCGCGGCTCGGGGATGGTGCGCAAGGCGCGCGAGCTGGCGCAGAAACACGGGTGGTTCCTCGCCCGGCAGTTCGAGAACGAAGCCAATCCCGCCTACCACCGCAACACCACGGGGCCGGAGATCCTTCAGGACTTTGCTGGCAGGCGGCTCGACTATTTCGTCACCGGATGGGGAACCGGCGGCACTCTCACCGGCGCGGGGCAGATGATCCGGCTGGCACGCCCGGAGGTTCAGATCATCGCCTGCGAGCCGGCAGGCGCGGCTCTGCTGTCCGGCAAACCCTGGGCGCCGCACAAGATTCAGGGTTGGACGCCGGACTTCGTTCCCGAGGTACTGAAGCCGGAAGTGGCGCACCGCGTGGTAACCGTTGCGGATGCCGAGGCGGTGGAGGCAGCTCGCTCCCTGGCCCGCAGTGAAGGCATCCTCTGTGGGATCTCCTCCGGCGCAACCTTCGCTGCGGCGGTCAGAGTCGCCGGCGAAGCCCCTGAGGGAGCCGTGATCCTGGCGATGCTTCCTGACACCGGCGAGCGCTATCTCTCGACGCCGCTCTTCGAGGGAATCGCCGAAGGCGGCGACCCGGAGCCCTGAGCGCGAGGCACGAGAGCCTTCAACCCGCTCGCTCCTCTATCCTTCGTCCCATGGATGCGCGCCGCTACGCAGCCTTGTCCGATCCCTTCCCCATGTGGCGTGGGGGGACGCTGCGCCGCGCGCGCATCGCCTACGAAACCTGGGGAAAACTGAATGCGGCGCGCAGCAACGCACTGCTCCTTTTCACCGGGCTCTCGCCTCCGGCGCACGCCGCCTCCTCGGCAGAGGATCCGAGTGACGGGTGGTGGCAGGGAATGGTGGGGCCCAAGCTCGCGATCGACACCGAGCGCTATTTCGTCATCTGCGTCAATTCGCTCGGCAGCTGCTTCGGTACGACCGGCCCGGCCTCGGATGATCCCGCGACCGGCAAGGCCTACCGGCTGACCTTCCCGGATCTCTCGGTCGAGGACATCGCACGCGCGGGCCATGAGGCCGTGCAAAGCCTGGGAATCGAGCGCCTGGACACGGTGATGGGCCCATCGCTGGGCGGCATGGTCGTGCTTGCCTACGCGGCCATGTTCCCGGGCGCAGCCCGCCGGATGGTGTGCATCTCGGGGACGATGGCCGCTGCTCCCTTCGCGATCGCGCTTCGCTCCATCCAGCGGGAGGCCATCACCCGGGATCCCGACTGGCAAAGCGGCAACTACGCCTTGGAGCGGCCGCCGATCACCGGACAGCGCATCGCCCGCAAGCTCGGCACGGTGACCTACCGATCCGCAGCTGAATGGCAGCAACGCTTCGGCCGCTCGCCCATTCGGGCGGAGATGGCCTCGACGGACCCCTTCGCCTCGGAGTTCGCCATCCAGGGTTACCTGGAGTCGCTCGCCGCCCGCTGGGTCAACGTCTACGACGCCAACTGCTACCTTTATATATCCCGGGCCATGGACCGCTTCGACTTGAGCGCACACGGGGATGCGGTAGCCCTTTTTCGCCGCGCGGGTCTCTCCGACGCCCTGGTGATCGGGGTGCAGACGGACCTGCTCTTCTCGGTGAGCGAGCAGCAGGCCATCGCCGAGGCACTCGAGGCTGCCGGGGTCGCGGCCCGCTTCGCCCCCCTCTCCTGCATCGAGGGGCACGATGCGTTCCTCGTGGACCTCGAGACATTCGGGCGGGAAATCGGCGGATTTCTGCGCGAGGGCTGGCGCGCGCCGGCGTAGCGGGGGTATTTTTGACCCCCGGACCTCGCCGGGATATGCCGAAAATTAAGTTCACTGGCGGCTGCAAGCCGCAAGCGCCGGAGCATAATGGACTAGGGGGAAGATGAAGGGTCGAAGGATCGATCGTGATAATAAAGAGTCGCTGAGGATCTCTGTTTCGTGGAACGCCGTCTGCATACCCGCCACCGGGCCCGGACCATCGTCTACATCACGATGCCGGGCGGCCGCCGCAAGCTTTGCAAAGCCGTGAATCTGAGCGCCACCGGCGTCTTCATCGAAACCTCCAATCTGGGTCTGCGCAAGGGACAGCAGGTGGTGCTCTCCTTTGCGATCAATCTGGGCACCGTGATCAAGCTCCATCGGCGCACGGCCGTGGTGGCGCATGTCTCGCGCGGCGGCACCGGACTCATGATGGAGACCTACGCGCAGGCTTCCTCGAGCTGAGGGCGTCGGCCGAAGGCCGCGGGAGTGGTAGGCTCCCGGCCCGAGGAGATTGCCATGCCAGAACAACACTCGCCGGCCCGCCGGCGCCTGCTCCAGCTCGTCGCCGCAGTACCGCTCGGGACACTCATCGTCGGTCGGGGCCTGCACGCACAGACCCCCTCCACGCCGCTCCTCGATGCATCGAGCCCGCCGGCAAAAGCGGTGAAGTACGTCGAGGACGCGCGGCAAGCTCAGGGCGCTGCCGCCGGAAGCACCTGTGCGAATTGCGCGTTGTATCAGGGCGCATCGGGCTCGGCGCGCGGGCCTTGCCAGCTCTTCCCCGGTAAGGACGTGAAGGCCGCGGGGTGGTGTACTTCCTGGGCACCGCAGATGTGACCTCGCATCCATGCCCGGGCGCAAAGTGAGGATTCTCTGCGCCGCAGCGGCCCTGGCCGTCTGCTGCTCCGAGGGCTCGCGCGCGGCTGCACCGCCGGCGAAGGCCGCAGACGCGCTCCCCCCGGTGGCGGTGAAAACTCAGGCAATGCGGCGCATGCCCGGCTTGCTCGACCTCTATTGGGATGAAACGAGCGGCAGGCTGTACCTGGCGATCCAGCGTCTCAACACCGATCTGCTCTACCTCGAGTCGCTCCCCTACGGTGTTGGGTCCAACGACCTCGGTCTCGATCGCGGGCAGGTCTCGAGGGCCCGCATCGTCCGTTTCGAGCGGATTGGCCCAAAGGTGTTGCTGATCGAACCTAATCAGGATTTCCGCAGCTCCGCGGGCTTCGCTCCCGAGCGGCTCGCAGTCACGCAGTCCTTCCCGGAGTCGGTGCTCGCCGGATTCAAGGTCGAGGCGCAGGACCTCGCACCGGGCAGGGAGCCGGCGGTGCTGGTCGATGCGACCGATTTCTTCGTGCGTGATGCCCACAACGTCGCCGAGACGCTGGCAAGAGGCAAACAGGACACTTACAAGCTCGACCCGGGCCGCTCAGGCATTGCGCTCGATGGCACGGCGGCATTTCCAAAGAACATCGAGGTGGAGGCCATTCTGACCTTTGCGACCGATTCGGTCGCCAAGAGCAAGCTCATCAGTGAGGTGACGCCGGATGCGCATGCGTTGACGGTGCGCGAGCATCAGGCATTCGTCGAGTTGCCGCCCGCCGGTTTCGTGCCGCGTCGCTTCGATCCGCGCGCCGGATTCTTCGACCTCAGCTACCGGGACTACACGGCCCCGCTCGGTGCACCCGTCGATCAGCATCTCATCGTGCGCCATCGGCTCATCAGGGAAGATCCCGCCTGCAGCGAGCGCTGCAAGGCGGTCGCGCCGATCCGCTACTACATCGATCGCGGTGCACCCGAGCCGATCCGCTCGGCGCTCCTCGAAGGGGCGCGCTGGTGGGACCAGGCGTTCCAGGCGGCGGGCTGGGCACCCGGGACCTTCCAGGTGGAGCTGCTGCCCGAGGGCGCCGATCCCATGGATGTCCGCTACAACATCGTGCAGTGGGTCCATCGCCACACGCGCGGCTGGTCGTACGGTTTCCCGGTGTCCGACCCGCGTACGGGCGAGATCATCAAAGGCAACGTCACGCTCGGATCGCTCCGCGGCCGACAGGACTACCTGATCGCCGAAGCCCTGCTCGCGCCTTACGGCAAAGGCGCCGGCAGTGCCCAACGCGATCCAATGGCCGAGATGGTGCTGGCACGACTGCGACTGCTTGCGGCGCACGAAGTCGGGCATACGCTCGGGCTCGCGCACAACTTCGCGGCGAGTGCCTATCCACATGCGCCGGCACAGTCGGTGTCGGTGATGGACTATCCGCACCCCTGGATCACGCTCGATCGCAACGGCGCGCCTGATCTGTCGGAGGCCTACGCCGCCAACATCGGCGACTGGGACAAGGTCGCGATCAGCTATGGCTACCGGCCGTTCGCGAGCTCCGCCGACGAGGCGGCCGGCCTCGAGCGGATCCTGCGTGACGCGGCCAGAACGGGCCTGGTCTTCATCACGGACGCGGATGCGCGCGCGGTGAGCAGCGCGCATCCCTACGCGCACATGTGGGACAACGGCGGCGACCCGGCCGAGGAGCTCGAGCGCATCCTCACGGTGCGCGCCGCGGCGCTCGCGCGCTTTGGCGAGAACGCGATCCGCCGGGGAATGCCCGTGGCGCAACTCGAGGACACGCTGGTGCCGCTCTACCTGCTGCAGCGATACCAGGTGGATGCGGCGGTCACCGAGATCGGCGGCCTCGACTATCGTTACCAGCTGCGCGGCGATGGAGCACCGGCTCCCGCGATCGTCGGCGCGAAAGCGCAGCAGCGCGCACTGGCCGCGGTGCTGAAGACGCTGTCCCCGGAGTTCCTGACTCTGCCCGAGCCGCTGTTGAAGCTGTTGCCGCCGCGCCCGCCGGGTCTGCCCGCCACGCGCGAGTCATTCCCGTCGAGGACGCAACCCGCGTTCGATCCGATCGCGACGGCCGAGTGCGCCGCGGATCTGACGCTGGCCGGGCTTTTCAATCCGCAACGCGCGGCGCGCCTGGTCGAATATGCCGCACGCGACCCGGGCAATCTCACTCTTCAAAGCGTGATCGACGGCGCACTGGCGATGACGCACGGTGCGCCGCGCAGGGCGGGCCTGGCAGAGGCTGTGCAGCGCGCCGTCTACGTGCGCACGGTCGAAGCCTTGCTGACTCTGGCGGCCAACACCAACGCGTCCGCTGAGGTGCGAGCCATCACTCAGTCGAGGCTCAGTGAGATCAGGCGGCGTGCCGACGCCTCTTCCGCGACCGAGGCGTATCTCGCCCACCGCATCGACCTGTTTTTCAACGACCCTGCGAAGTTCTCCGCGGCCGAGCCGATCGAGGCGCCGCCCGGGATGCCGATCGGAGAGGAGGAGTGATCGCCCGTCGCCGGGCTCACTCGTAGCAGGGCCCGGTCTCGCGCACCTCGAGCGTGGCCCACTGCGCAGCCGGGCATTCGCCGGCGAGGGCGAGGGCTTCCTCGCGCGTCTTCACGTCGAGCAGAAAGAATCCGCCGACGAGCTCCTTTGCCTCGGTGAAGGGCCCGTCGACCACGTTGCGCTTGCCGCCGCGCACCGAGAGGCGTGCGCATTCGGACTTGAGCGATTGGGTGGCCATGAGCACCCCGCGCGCCTTGAGAGTGTCGGCGTAGCGCAGCATCTGCTCGTACACGGCCCGGCCGCTCTCCATCCCCCGGTCCCGGCGCTGCCCGGGCGGCTCGACGATCAACAACATGTAGGCCATCGCAGTTTCCTCAATTGGGGCGAAAGGCTCGGCGTTCGCCCGCGTGCCTAGGTGGATCCCCTCGAGCAGGCCGCGGCGCGGTCACGCAGCAGCGCTCTTTCCCGCTCATTTTGCGTGAGCTGCGCCGCGCGCTCGAATTCTTCACGTGCTTCCTGGTAGCGGCCGAGCTTGAGGAGCAGATCGCCGCGCACGCTCGGCAGGAGATGATAGGACCTCAGTGCGCCATCCGCCGCCAGGCGGTCGGCGAGCTCGAGCGCAGCCGCAGGCCCATAGGCCATCGAGACCGCCACCGCGCGGTTGAGCTCCACCACGGGCGATGGCATCAGGCGCGCCAGCTCATCGTAGAGGGAGGTGATGTGCACCCAGTCAGTGTCGGAGGCGGTCGCGGCCCGTGCGTGGCAGGCGGCGATCGCCGCCTGCAGCAGGTACGGTCCACGCGACTCGCACAGCGACTCGCCGCGCGCGAGTGCGACCAGCCCGCGGTGTATCAGCACGCGGTCCCAGCGCGAGCGATTCTGCTCGAGCAGCAGCACCGCCTCACCGCTCGGGCCCAGCCGTGCGCGCAGCCGCGAGGCCTGGATCTCCATCAGGGCTACCAGGCCGTGCACCTCGGACTCCCCGGGCGCAAGTCCCGCGAGAATGCGCCCGATGCGCAACGCCTCTTCGCACAGCGCCGGCCGCATCCAGTCACCGCCGGCGGTGGCCGAATAACCCTCGTTGAAGAGCAGATAGATCACCTCGGTCACCGAGGACAGCCGCCGTCGAAGCTCTTCGCCGCGGGGGATCTCGTACGGCACCTGTGCCTCGGCCAGGCTGCGCTTGGCCCGCACGATGCGCTGCGCGATGGTCGGCTCCGGCACGAGGAATGCGCGGGCGATCTCCGCGGTGGTGAGCCCGGCGAGGAGCTTGAGCGTCAGGGCCGTGCGTGATTCGGTCGGCAGCAGCGGGTGACAGGCGGTGAAGATGAGCCGCAGCAGGTCGTCCCCGATCTCATCGTCAGCGCTCGCCTCGAGCTTGCCGCCGCTGCGCTGCTCTTCCATCTCGAGCTCAGAGGCCAGCGCCTCGTGCTTGCGCTCCACCATGCGGCGGCGGCGCAGCTGATCCAGGGCGCGGTTGCGCGCGGTGGTCATGAGCCATGCGCCCGGGTTGTCGGGAATCCCGGAGCGCGGCCACTGCTCGAGCGCCGTCACCAGCGCGTCCTGCGCGAGCTCCTCGGCGAGGCCCACGTCGCGCGTCAGGCGTGCAACGCTCGCAATCACCTTCGCCGACTCGATCCTCCAAACCGCATCGACGGTGCGCTGGACATCCATAGCCGTCATGGCCACGGATGACAGCATCGCGAGCTTCGTTGCGCAAGCCAGGATCACTCAGGGGTTTTGCCGGCCGCCACGGCGACCGCTTCCGCAGGCTTCGGGCAGTTGACCATCCAGGGCGTTCCGTAACGGTCCGTGCAGATCCCGAACCGATGTGCCCAGAAGGTCTCCTGTACCGGCATGGTGACACTCCCGCCGTCGGCGAGGCGGTTGAAGAGACGTTCGGCTTCCTCGGGCTGCGCGGCGTGGGCCATGAGATTGAAGCCCTGCGGCTTGGCATAGCGATCGCCCGTCACGTCGCAGCCGAGCAGGCATTGATCGCCGAGGTCGACGCGCGCATGGGCGATCTGCCCGCTCACCTCGGGCGCGGGCTTCCCGCCCGGGGCCTCGCCGTAAGTCATGGCGAAGACCACCTTTCCGCCGAAGGTGGCGGCGTAGAACTGAAAAGCCTCGCGGCAGTTTCCTCTGAAGTGCAGATGCGGTGTGGTGGCCGCCATGGATGACTCCCTGGGTCAGTTTCTTGAAATGCGCTCGGCCCGGCTCGTTTGCTGCGCGCGCAGCTCAGGAGTCAGGGCCGGACCGAAATCCTCGGCGTCGAACACCCGCCGGATCTCGATCTCCTCGTTGCTCTTTCTGAAGGGCGAGCGCCGGATCCACTCGACCGCTTCATCGATTGATCGGACCTGCCACAGCCAGAAACCCGCGATCAGCTCCCGGGTCTCGCTGAAAGGCCCATCGATCACGGTGCTGCGACCGCCGCCAAACCTGACCCGCGCACCCTTGGAGCTCGCGTGCAGTCCCTCGGCGGCGAGCAGCACCCCCGCCTTGACCAGCTCCTCGTTGAACTTGCCCATCTCGGTGAGAATCTCCTCGCTCGGCAGGACGCCTGCCTCCGACTGAGGGTTGGCCTTTACGATGACCATGACTCGCATGTGGCTCTCCGGCGTGGCTTCTTTACCTATGACGAACGGGCACGCGGAAAATCGACGCCGGGCCGGGAGATTTCCCGCTCAAGCCATGTAAGTCAATGATTTTTATTAAGAAGTTATTTCAGACTGCCCTAGCGGGTCGCGCTCGAGGACGAAGGCCTCCTCCGGCGAGCGCGCCTCCTCGAGGCGCAGCCGAAACACACAGCGCCCGTGTCCGGCCTGGAAGCTCTGCTCGCGCACCACCTTGCATCCCAGGAGCCGCTCGAGCGTGTTGACCGATACGCTGCAGATCGCGGGGTGCTTCTGCGCGACATTGAAGAAGGGACAGTTGTGCTCAATCAGTGCCGGGGCTCCCTGGCGCCAGTCGACCTGCATGTAGGCATCTTTGTCCTCGTAGAGCGCGCTCAGTGCCTCGACCTTCTCCCTGACACTCAGCCCTCGAAGGAGCGGCGCCCAGCGGCGCACGCGCGCATCCGTCATGCGCGCAAGAATCTCGACGACCCCTGCGCCGCCGAAGCTCTGATACACGTGCTGAACCAGCTCAGCGGAGAGCTCATCGTAGTGCTTGGGGAACAGATGCTCGGCCGCAGCGCTGAGCCGATACTCTCGCGACGCCGGCCCGGGTTTCTTCGTGGTGCTGCGATCCAAGGCCTCGCCCGCAGCTGCGCCAGCGCTCTTCACCCAGCCTGCGCGCAGGAGCTCGGCAATCTGCTGGCGGACCGCTTCGTAGGTGATATGCAGCTCTGCGGCGAGCGCGCGAATGGTGAGCGCGCCGCGGCGCTTCAGCACCTGCAGCAGTGCTGAAGGGATTGCATCCGCAACCGCACGCGCGGTGCCGCTCGAGCTGCCTCTCGCGCGCGCCGTTTTCCTGCGCCGCTTCCTCATGGCTCACGTCCCCGAGCGCTCACTCCCACGCCGAATCGATACACCAGAGTGCCTCCGCAGAATCCGCCTGCGATGATCAGTGCGCAACCGACCAATGATATCGCCGGGGCGATGAGCGGCGGTGGGCTCGCCCTGCGCAGCGAGAGGCTCAGCATGAAGAGAAGCAATGCTGCGCTCATCAGGCTTGCGTGCAGCACCACCCAGCGCACGGCCGCGCGCGGCAGAGCGCGCAGCCACAGCTCGAGAACTCCCGCGGCAAGTGCCAGTGCTCCCATGATGAGGCCCGCGGCAGTGGCGTGATGGCTCACGGTCCACCACACCGGTACGCCCGAGCTCAGGGCGAGCAGATCGGATGCGCAGGACCCGATCCAGAACGCCAGCGGGAAATGTGCCAGCGCCGGATGCAGCGGGTGCAGGTGCGGCGCGATTCTCATCCTCCGCGCAGCGCCGGGCTCATATCAGATTCAAAGCGCCCGCCAGCAGCAGCAGGAACCCAATCACGGCGAGCACCGCGTGTCCGGCCACCAGGCCCTTGGGCAGATTCTTCCTGCGAGCGTGGAATCCGAAGGCAAGCGTGAAGCCTCCGAGGGCCGCGACCACGAAGAACCCGAGCGCCCAGACGGCCGCGCCCGCAGCGGCGTGCACCGCCACCGCGATGATGAGCAGCACCAGTGCGGCCGCCGCGAGCACGCCGTGCAGCACCGCGCTCGCAACCGGCGGGAACTTCCCCTGGAAGGCGGCGACCGCCATCGTGAGCCCGACGACAGCGGCAATGGCAAAAATCAACACAATCAGCCATAGCGAGAGCATCGAAGTTCTCCTATTGTTATACAAGTGTTACCTTGTATGTTGCTTATAACCCCTTCCTGGCCGCCGCGCAATCAGTGGGAACGCCGCATCGCAGGAGCGACAGGCGGGCGCAGGGCCGGCCCCGCTCCGATGCGGCTCAGCCCGGTTTACCGTCAGCGCGTGCGCTGAGGAGTATCGGCACATAGGCCCAGAGAAAGAGGCCGAACGAGGCCGTCCACAAGGCGGCTGCGAGCGCTACGCAATGCACATACGCGATGGGCAGGAGCGCCGGCCCCAACGCCCGCACGAGCGCAGCCGCCGCAAGCAAACCGTAGGCGAGAGCGGTGGACCGCGTGACCACCAGGGGCCGGCCGGTATGGCCGAGGGCGGCGCGGCTCATCACCGCCATGATCATCAGGGCCGCCGCCCCGATCGTCAGTGCGTGCAGATAGTACGCAGCGAAAGCGAGCCCGCCGATCAATGCCAGCGCCTTCAAAGCAAGTCCGATCGGCAGCCACAGATAAGCCAGATGCAACACCCACACGATGGGCATGGAGCGCGTGCTCAAGGGGCGCCATTGAGCGAGTCGCACGCCCTGAACCAGGCAGCCTGCCAGCGCGATCGCCCCCGCCGCGAGGCTCCCGGGCGCGAGAATGTCCCCGATGACGACCGCCAGCATCGCGCCGACTGCGAGCGGAGTCATGGCGCGCCACGCGTGCAGGGGAAGGGATCGCCCCTGCTGCTTGAGAGCCGAGCTTGTGAAGGCCGGCACGATGCGCCCGCCGATGACCGTCACCAGCAATAACACAATGTCGATGCCCACGAGGAGCGCATGAGGTGCCAGCGCTGCATCGCCGCGGGCAATTCCGCGGTAGAAAGCCACATCGGCCGCCCACAGTGCCAGCAGCACGAAGAGCAGCGGCGTATTGCGATTGCGGGAGCGCAGAAGCGCGGGCAGCACGAAGCCCGCGAGTGCCGGAAGGAAGGCCAGGTCGATCACCGCCACCAGCGCCGCAGGCAGGATGGCCGAGACCGCCGCGCACAGACGGCCGAGCAGCCAGAGCGCCGCGAGCAGCGCGAGAGGCCAACCCGCAAAGCCGCGCGCGCCGGTCCAGCTGGGTACGGCTGTCAGCAGGAATCCCGCGATAGCCGCGACGATGAATCCAAACAGCATCTCGTGCCCGTGCCACAAGGCCGGCGGCCAGCTGATGCCGAGCGGGACTCCCCAACCGAGGTTCGCCACCCACCAGGGAACGAGCAGAAATGCCGCGATACCCGCCGCGAGGAAGAACGGCCGGAATCCATAACCGAACAGCGGCGTCATCGGTGAATATCCCTGTGGCGCGAGTTCATGTATGTTGTGAGCCGTCATGATGCGTATCAGGGTGCTGATGCTAAGCCTTCTGCTCGGGCTAGCATCGTCCGCGCTGCAAGCCGACGCGCCCCCCGCCCATTCGGACCCCGAGCCGGCCCTCTCGGAATCGGAGGCCATTCGCATCGCCGATAAAGAGGCCACGCAGCTGAAGGTCGACCTGACCGACTTCGACGACCCCACCGCCACGTATGTTTCGGACGGCCGCATCGGCAAGTGGCACATCTTCTATATGGCCAGGTCACATCAAATTGGCGCCTGCTTTTCCGTAGACATCTACGGGCGGGGTGAGCACCCGCATTTTTCCTGGTGCAGCTGAGCGGAGAACACATGGCGAAGGCGTACTGGATCACCGCTTACCGCGAGATACGCGACGAGAAAGCCATGGCTGCCTACGCCAGGCTCGCGGGCCCGGCGCTGCAGGCTGCCGGCGGCCGCTTCCTCGCGCGCGCTGCCCCGGCACGCGTCTACGAGAACGGGCTCGCGCAGCGCACGGTGCTCATCGAGTTCGCGAGCGTCGCACAGGCTCTGGCGGCGCACGACAGCCCCGCCTATCAGGAGGCGCTGCGCGCACTGGGCAACGGCGCCGATCGTGATATGCGGATCGTCGAGGGCGTGGACTGAAGCCCGTGGCGGCGCGCGCGCCGCCTCAACGCCCCCAGCGATGGTCGCTCCGTCTCCAGTGCTTCCACTGTCGCGCGCGGCGCTCGCGGCGCGAGCCTTGCGGAGCTGTCGCCACGCGCGCTGATTTCAGGGCCTGCGCGCCGGTGACCTGCTGCCAGCCTCGTTGCGGGTCCCACTTCTGGGCGTAGCCGCCGGTGAGAACCTCGAACGCCGACCGCACGTGCCCCTGCCGATCGACGGGACCCCGCGCGTCCTTGTGCCCGAACCAGTCCGGCGTTACGAAATCCGACAGCAGCGCTCCGCCGATCATGTAGCCGTATTGGTCGTCCTCAACCGGGTCGCAAACCTCTCCGGCCCAGAAAATGCCCTGCGCATCCTGATAGGCGCTGTTCAGCCACGGATCGACGGCCATTTCGCAGATCTCGTGCGAAGCTCCGACACTGAGGCTCGCTTTGTCAGCCTGGATGGTCTTGACGAAGATCTTCGAGATCGGCAAGCCCTCGTTGGTCAGGTCGTGATAGGCGAGCGCGTTGGCCTGGTCGCTGTCATCGAGAAAAACCACCCACCAGGCGCCGCTTGCGGGCCTGGTCGTCCTGGGGGTGAAGTCGAACTGCGCGCTGCCGACTCCCCACACGGCGCTCAGGTCGGTGTTCCACTGTGTGCTGAAGGCGGGAATCATCTGCTGAACGGAGTCGTCCGCGATCGCGGTGGACTCGTTGATCACGGCAAGCTGCAGCATGAGAGCTCTCCTTTGCCTCTGTCGCCTGGGCCGCGCTGTGCCAGCGTGAACCGAAGCTTCGCACACCGATCAGCCGACCGGGCGTAGCGGCGTCGCGGCGGCAGCACCCACCACGGTCGCCCAGGGGCGCACCGACCAGCGCGTGACGAGGCCCGCCTTCACGTAAGGGTCCTTCTCCGCAAAAGCACGCGCCGACTGGTCGCTCTCGCCCTGAAACAGAAGCACGGCGCTGTCGGTTGGGTCCGTCAGGGCACCGGCGAGCACGAGCTCGCCGCGGTCGTGCGCCTCCCAGGCGAGATGCAGATGCTGCGAACGATGCAGCGGTCTGCGCTCGAGGTAATCCGGCACGAACTCATAGATAAGGAGAAAGTGCATACCCCCTCACACACCCGTCCCCGCTCCGGGATAGATCTCATCCGCCATCCAGTAATAAGCGATGGCCGCGGCGAACAATGCTCCCAGCACCCATAGAATCCCGCGCCGACGCCGCCACAGATCACGGAAATCCGAGTATTGCATCGGCAGGTCGATGAGGTACGCCGCGCAGTAGCAGACATTGGCCAATACCGCCAGCACGAAGAGCGCGAGCAGCGCATTCCAGGTGAAGGCGCCGCGGAAATGCGGCCAGGTGAACACCACCCAACCGGCAACGATCGCAGCCAGGACGGTGTTGTAGCCGATGCGCCGCGGCTCCCAATAGCGAAGTGCGTCGGTCAGCGCTTCTCCGAAGGGCGGGGGCGGCAGCCGGGTAACGACGGGAAGACTCATGGCGGCATTCTCCGTGGTCAGCGTACACCGGATTGCGGCATCTTTGCGGCGCTCCAGCCCCCTCCCGGGTTGGCCTGACCCGTCGGTAGTAAGCTTGAGCCGAACGACTCGATAGCAAAGGAGCTCCGCATGCGTGGATCGTTGCCTGCGGTTCAGAGCCTGACGGCTGGCTATGCCGACACCAGCGGCTTTCTGGCGCTCAAGGGCCTGTTCACCTCTCATGTCACCGGCAACTTCGTCACGCTGGGCTCCGCACTGGTGTTCGGCAGCAGTGGCGCGCTGGCAAAGACTCTGGCTCTGCCCATGTTCTGCATCGCGGTCCTGGCGGTCAGGCTGCTCGCTCTGCGACTGCGGGCCTCCGGCAAGCCCGTGCTGCGCAACGTACTGGTGCTGCAGGTCCTGCTGCTATCCGCCGCGGCCGTGCTCGCCGCCTGGGCCGGGCCTTTCGAGGATGCCGATGCGGGAGCGGCGCTTGCGCTCGGGATGCTCATGGTTGCGGCCATGGCCATACAGAACGCAGCCCATCGGGTACATCTCGCGCACGCACCGCCCTCGACCGTCATGACGGGAACGACCACCCAGATCATGCTCGATCTCGCCGACATGCTGCACGGTGCTCTCCCGGAGACGCGCGCCGCGACGCGGGCGAGGTTGAGGACGATGATCGCGAGCGTCGTGCTGTTCGCCACGGGCTGCGCACTCGCCGCGGTGCTTTACGCGAAATTCAACAAGTGGTGCTTCTGCGTCCTGCCGCTGCTCGCCGCCTTCGCCCTGATGATGCGGCAGGACATTGCCGAGGCCGTCGCCCGCAGTCAGCGCACCTGCTGATTGCCTAGCGCGGCCAGGTCAGGTCGCCGATGAGAAACCCCGCGATATACGCCGCAGCGCCCCGCATTCCATGAGCGAGGGAGCGCGCAAGCAGCGCCGTGACTCCCGGCCCCGGCGTGGCGACAGCCAGGAAATACACCGCGCAGAAGGCGCCGAAGCCGCAGAGCGACACCCGGATTTCTTTCGTCTCATCGTGAAGCTGAAGGGGAGCGTAGCAGCGCGATGCCAGCGGCGCCACGAGCTCGTAGGCGCCACCACCCGGGTGGCTCCGCCACCGATCGGAGCCGCCCGGGCGGCGGCAGGTGAAAGGGATCGTGCCTTAGAAGCGCCGGCCGGAGCTGTTGTAGGGATCGTCCCACTCGCGCGGAGCGTCGCCCTCTTTCTCGATGCTGAGGTGGGGGACATCGAGTGTGTTCATGAGCTCCGCAACCGTCTTCTTCGCCAGCACTCCGGTCGACACCGCCCAGTCCCACTTGGCGTTGCCGCGCACGTCGTGCACCACGCGTCCGCCGGGCGTACGTCCAACAGGGTGCTCGCCGATCACGGAGAGTCTGAGTGCCTCGACTTTGTTCGCGTTCATGACGGTATCTCTCGCGCTTGATTGCAGTTTGATCATCCGACGTATTGCTTATCGGTCGGCGCACCGCCTGCTGAAGCGCGTGGCGCAGATTTGCGACTGCAGTCTCAGGGTCCTGGCACGCGGCAAATCCTTGCCGCCCACCGGCAGAGCGATGCCGGCGCCTCAGCTCCCTGTCAGCAGGCTCGGCGGCGGCTCGAAGGGAGGGGAAATGACGATGCGATCGCGTCCCGACTGCTTCGAGATGAGCAATGCCTCGTCGGCCGCGCGCAGCACCGCGTCCGCGGTGGGTCCGTTATCGGGCATGACGGCAATTCCGACCGACAGCGTCACGGGCCCCAGCTGCTGGCGGCCATCGGCGTTGACCTCGAGGGTATAGACGCGCTCGCGGATCAGCTCGGCGCGGCGACGCGCGGTCTCCGGGGAGGCGTTGCTCATCAACAGCGCGAATTCATCGCCGCCGTAACGCGCGACGATGTCCTCACCGCGCGAGACCGACATCATGCATTCGCCCACCGACCTGAGGATCGCATCTCCCGCGACGTGCCCGAGGGTGTCGTTGAATTTCTTGAAGTGATCGACGTCGATCATCATGATGGCCAGCGCATGGCCGTAACGCTTGGCGCGATTCTCCTCGTGCGGGAGCGACTCTTCCAGGAAGCGGCGGTTGTGCAGCCCGGTGACTGCATCGCGCATCGCCTGGTCCTGCAGCCGAAGATTCGCATGACTCAGCTCCTGCTCCGCCCAGATGCGCTTCCTGATTTCCAGATCGAGTGCGGTCCGCGCCACATCCAGTCGCGCCGCGTTCTCCGCCACACGACGGGTCAGCCTGACGATCGGGGAGAGCAGCATGTCCACCCCCCTGCCCTCCACCGTGCCGGCGAGCTCGGACGGCGGCGGTTCGCTGAGCGCGGCGCTCACGACGGCCAGCAGCAGCTCGGGGGTAGCCGGCTTGACCACGAAGGAGGCGCCGAAGGCGTGCGCCAGAGCGCGCGCCTCCGCTTCCACGTCGGCCGTCGCGCGCAACAGTATGCGCGGCCGCGGCACGCCGAGCCGCACCTGCATCAGGAACCTGCAACCGTCGATATCGGGCGTCGCGATGTCGATGATCATCAGGTCGGGGCGCTCGACCCGCACGACACTCAACGCCTCGTCGGCCTCGCTGAAATGCAGGACGTGGTAGCCGTGCTTGCGCAGGATCGAGGCCAGGAAGCGGCCGCTGCTGCTCGCGCGTGTGTCAAGAATCAGGATGCTGGCCATTGGCGTGTCGCAGCTGCAGCCCGTTGACGGGTCGCAGCCAATCCAGAGCCGACGTCTCGCTGCGAAAGTGACGCACGTTCAGCCCGTGTCGCTGGCCGAGAAGCTCCAGGTACTCGTGCGAGTAATCGAGCTCCTCGCTGTCTGCCACCAGCGCGATCTTGTGCGCGGGATCGCTGCCGACGCCGGCGAATTCCGTGAGAAAGCCCGAACGATCGACGGTGAAGAGCGGGCTCGAGGCGTGTACCGAGATCAGCACGCAGCAACAGCCGCGACGCAGAGCGGTGTCGGCCACCGCGCCGAAGAACTCTTTGGCCTCCTCGGCGGTCTCCCGGTAGAAGAGGTCCGCTCGCAAGAGGTCGTTTTCCCGCGCAATCCGGTACAGCATTTCAGCCCCTCGGCCATGAGTTACCAGATCGGATGCCACGGGATGGCAGAGCCCCCGTAGTTCCAATGGGCTATGGAGGGGAGTCCGCGGAGGGCGATGTCGCGGTATCGACGTGGCTGCGGAAAGGGGGCGGCGGCAGCAGGGGAGTGACGCCGTCCGCTGCGAATGCGTCGGGAGTTCCTGAAAAGCGCTCCTGCAGGCTGCCGACCGCCTGCGCCAGGCGCTCCGCGACCGCCAGGGCTTCGTCGCGCTGCTCGCGCGGATCCAGCGACTGGAGGGTCGCAACCATCTGATCGGCGGCGACCGCTCGCACCGAGCGCAGCATGCTCCGCAGGGTATGAGTGGCGCGCGCCAAAGCGGCGCTGTCTCCGCTCTCGATGGCGCCGCGCACCGCGGCCATCTGGCTGGCCGACTCGCGGGCGAACAGCTCGCAAATCTCATCGAGCAGCTGCGAGTCACCGCCGACCTCATCGAGCAGAGTAGCGCGGTCGGGCTCCACCGGCTCGGCATCGGCGAGGCGCGGCGGCGGCTCGATCCGCGGTTTCAGCTGCTCCACCGCCTCGAGGAGCGCTGCCGGCCTGATCGGCTTCACCAGATACGCGTCCATACCCGCCTGCAGACACTGCTCGCGCACCCCCGCCAGAGCATGTGCGGTGAGCGCCACGATCGGCACATGGCCGCCGGACTGCTGCTCGGCTGCGCGAATCGCACGCGTCGCATCGATCCCGTCCATTCCGGGGAGCTGCACATCCATCAGTATCAAGTCGAAGCGCCGCGCGCGCGCGGTATCGACCGCCGCACGGCCGTTGTCGACCGCCACCACCGTGTGCCCGCGCCGGATCAGCGCGATCTCCGCGAGCCGGCGGTTCACGACGTTGTCTTCGACCAGCAGCACCGTCATCCTTTTCGCAGGCTCACCCTCCGGCGCGCCATTCCTGGCTGCGGCGCGCGCCGCAGGCGCAGGTGCCCGATCGGCCACTCCGAAGGACACCGTGAAATGGAAGGTACTGCCTGTGCCCGGCGTGCTCTCCACCCAGATCCGTCCGCCCATCAGCTCCACCAGGCGCGCGGATATGGCGAGACCGAGGCCTGTGCCACCGTAACGCCGTGCCGTGGACGCAGCACCCTGCCGGAAGGGAGCAAAAACCATGCCCTGCTGCTGTAACGGTATTCCGATGCCGGTGTCCTCGACGGAGAAATGACAGCAGACTTCGCCGGCCGAGAAAGTCTCGGGCCGCACGCGCAGCGTGACGCTGCCGGCGTCCGTGAACTTTATGGCGTTGCCCACCAGATTCAGCAGAACCTGCCGCAGCCGCAGCGGGTCGCCGAGCAGTGCCGGCGGCGTTTGCGGCGCGATCTCCCAGCTGAACTCCAGGTCCTTGTTGCTGGCCGTGACGGCGAGCGGTCTCATGGCGTCGCCTACGCACTCGCGCAGCAGGAACGGAATCGCCTCCACGGCGATGCGCCCGGCCTCGATCTTGGAGATATCGAGGATGTCGTTGACGATCGCGAGGAGCGATTCGCCCGAGGCACGCACCAGGTCGAGGCACTCGCGTTGCTCGGCGGTCAGCTCGGTTTCGAGAGCGACCTCGGTCAATCCGATGATGGCATTCATCGGCGTGCGTATCTCATGGCTCATGTTGGCCAGAAACTGGGACTTGGCCCGGTTGGCTTCCTCCGCCACGCGCTTCGCCACCAGCAGCTCCGCCTCGGCGCGCTCGCGCTGCTGTATCTCCTGGCGCAGCCGGTCGTGGGCCGAAATCAGGCTCGCGGTGCGCTCGCGCACCTTGATCTCGAGGTCGTCCTTCGCCTTGCTCAAGGCCCGTTGCGCGGTCTTCTGCCGGGCGACCTCGGTCGCGAGGCTGGCGTTGCGACTGTTGAGATCGATGAACACCCCCACCTTGGTCCTGAGCACTTCGGGGTCCACCGGCTTGACGATGAAGTCGACACCGCCTGCCTCATAGCCGCGCTGCACCCAGTCGGGGTGCTCGCCTGCGGCGGTGAGAAACACGATCGGGGTGTAGCGCGAGCGCTTCAGCCTGCGAATCAGGGCGGCCGTCTCGAACCCGTCCATTTCCGGCATGCGCACATCGAGCAGGATGAGCGCGAAGTCAGCGCGCAGAATGCGCCACAGTGCTTCCCGGCCGGAGGATGCGGTGACGACCTGCCAATCCGCCTCCGACAGCAGGGCCTCCATGGCCCTGAGATTCAGCGGCTCATCATCGACGACGAGGATGCTGCCGCGGGGCTCTCCGGCGGAGTCGTTCATTGGCTAATGGTTCAGCCACACCCGCAGGAGCGATGTGAGCTGCTCGACGTTCACGGGCTTGGCGATGTAGTCCGAGGCGCCCGCGTCGATGCACTTCTCCCGGTCGCCCTTCATCGCCTTGGCGGTGACTGCGATGATCGGCAGCTCCTTGAACTCCGCGTGCTCGCGGATGATGCGGATCGTGTCGTAGCCATCCAGCCCCGGCATCATGATGTCCATCAGCACAGCTTCGACGCCTGAGGTGGCCTGCAGGATCTCGATCCCTTCCCTGCCGTCCTCGGCGGTGAGAACCGTCATTCCGCATTGCTCGAGTGCACCCGTCAGCGCGAACACGTTACGAACGTCGTCATCCACTATCAGGATCTTCCGGTCCGCCAGGCCGCGATCGCTGCCGCGCGCCATGAGCAAAGAGCGGCTCGCGGGTGGGAGGTTATTGAGCGTCTGGTGAAGAAACATAGCGATCTCTTCCAGCAAGGCCTTGCGCGTGGGTGCCTTCTTCAGCACCAGTATCTCCGCCAGCCGGCCGAGCTCAGCGCGCTCAGATCCGCCGAGGCTGTCGGTCTCGTAGACCACGAAGGGCATCTCGCTGACGGCCTCGGATTCGGCGACGGTGCGCAACAGATCGGTGGCGCTCATGTCCTCGAGCTCGGGACCCAGAACCACGCAGTCGAAATGCGACCGGCGCAGGGCTTCGAGCACGCGGTGGCCGTCTGCGGCCGAGGTGATCTGCACGTCGACGCCGCGCAGCGACTCCTCGATCTCCGCACGCCGGGCCTCATCGCCATCAGCCACCAGCAGCACCTTGGCCTCGCGCTCCAGCAGGGAGCGCGTCTTGAGCAGTGCCTGCTGCAGGGCCTCGCGCGTATCGCCCTTGTGCATCACGGCCACCGCGCCCATGTGCAGGCTGCGGTGCGCCTGCTCCTGCAGCGATACGACACTGACCGGAATGTGCCGGGTCCTCAGGTTGTGCTTGAGCAGATCGAGAATCACCCAACCATCGACGTCCGGAAGCTTGAGATCGAGAGTGATGGCGTCGGGCTGCAGTACCAGCGCCTGCGCGAAGCCGCTATTGCCACCGGCGGCCACGACTCCCTTGAAGCCGTGCTCGCGCGCGACCTCGAGCAGCGTCTCCGCCAGACCCGGGTCCGCTTCGATGATCAGCACCACGCGGTCATCGGGGGTGAGTTTCTCCCGGTCATCCTGGATCGGCGCCGCCTGCTCGGCGGCAGGCTGGATCCGCGTGCGCGTCGCCGCCGGCGGGCGCTCGGCGGGGGGCGCGGCCGGCTCGGGCAGGGCGGCGGCGGCGGCAAGCTCGCCGCGCGCGCTCGAAGCGATCGCAAGCGGCAGGTAGAAGACGAAGCTGCTGCCCTTCCCGGGGCTGCTCTCGACCGTGATCTCCCCGCCGAGGAGCCCCGCCAGCTCCCGGCTGATGGACAGACCGAGGCCGGTGCCGCCGAAATGGCGACTGGTGGTGCCGTCGGCCTGTTGGAAGGCCTCGAATATGACCTTCTGCTGGTTGTCGGGGATCCCGATCCCGGTATCGCACACCGTGAAGGCGATGGCTTCGACGGCTTTGACCGTGTGCGCCGTGTCGGCCGGCGCACTGCGTATGGTGCGCGTCATGCGCAGTTCCACCGACCCCTGCTTGGTAAACTTGAAGGCGTTCGACAGCAGGTTCTTGAGAATCTGCTGCAAACGCTTCTCATCGGTCTCGATCGAGCCCGGAAGCTGCGGATCGATGGTGACATTGAATTGCAGCTGCTTCTCCTGCGCGGTCGGCGCGAAGGTCCGCTCGACGTAGTCCTTGAGGTCCGTCATACGGAGCGACGCCACATCGAGCGTCACGGTGCCCGACTCGATCTTGGCCAGATCGAGAATGTCGCTGATGAGTGACAGCAGGTCGGCGCCGGCTGCATAAATGGTCTGCGCGTAGTCGATCTGCTTCGGAGTCAGATTCTCCGTGGCGTTGTCCGACAGGAGCTTGGCGAGGATCAGCAGGCTGTTGAGTGGGGTACGCAGCTCGTGCGACATGTTCGCCAGAAACTGCGATTTGTAGCGTGAGTTGAGCGCCAGCTGCTCGGCCTTCTCTTCGAGCGCGGCCTTGGCGAGCTCGATCTCCTCATTCTTGTACTCGACCTGGCGCATCTGGTCGGACAGCAATACGGCCTTCTGCTGCAGCTCATCGTTGGTGCGCTGCAACTCCTCCTGCTGGTTCTTCAGCAACGTCTCGGATTTCTGCAGGTTCTGCGCCTGCTGCCCGAGGCGGTCGTTGGTCTGCGTGAGCTCCTGCTGCTGGCGCTGCAGCTCGCGGGTCAATGATTGCGACTGGCGCAGCAGGTTGCTGGTGCGCATGTTCGCCTCGATCGTGTTGAGCACGATCCCGATGGTCTCTGCGAGCTGGCTGAGGAACGAAAGATTGGTCGGACTGAAGGTTCGAAGCGAGGCCAGCTCCAGTACCGCCTTCACTTCGCCCTCGAACAGTACCGGCAGGATCACGACGTTGGCAGGCGCGGTCGAACCCAGGGCGGAGGTCACGCGCACGTAGTCCGGCGGCACGGACTCGAGCAGCATGCGCTTCTTCTCCATCGCGCACTGTCCCAGCAGCCCTTCGCCGAAGCGCAGCACCTGCGGGAGCTTGCTCTCGGGGCCGGAGGCGTAGCTCGCCACCAGCTCCAGGTACGACTCGGTGTCCTGCCGCGAATGCCGATAGAGCACCCCCTGGTGGGCATTCACCAGGGGCGCGAGCTCCGACAGGACCATGTGCGACACGGCGACCAGATCGCCCTGCCCCTGCAGCATGCGCGAGAACTTCGCGAGGTTGGTCTTGAGCCAGTCCTGCTCCTCGTTCTTGCGGGTCGTGTCCTTGAGGTTACGGATCATCTCGTTGATGTTGTCCTTGAGCGCCGCCACCTCGCCCATCGCCTCGACCATGATCGAGCGTGTGAGGTCGCCCTTGGTCACCGCGGTCGCCACCTCCGCGATTGCGCGCACCTGCGTCGTCAGGTTCGCCGCCAGCTGATTGACGTTGTCGGTGAGATCCTTCCACGTGCCCGCCACCCCCGGCACGCGTGCCTGGCCACCGAGCTTGCCTTCCGTGCCCACCTCGCGCGCCACGCGCGACACCTCGGAGGCGAAGCCGTTGAGCTGATCCACCAGAGTGTTGATGGTGCTCTTGAGCTCGAGGATCTCGCCGCGCACGTCCACCGTGATCTTCTTGGAGAGATCGCCTTTGGCGACCGCGGTGGTCACATCGGCGATGTTGCGCACCTGGCCGGTGAGGTTGGCCGCCATCGCATTCACGTTGTCGGTGAGATCCTTCCACGTGCCCGCCACCCCCGGCACGCGTGCCTGGCCTCCGAGCTTGCCCTCGGTGCCCACCTCGCGCGCCACGCGCGACACTTCGGAGGCGAAGCCGTTGAGCTGATCCACCATCGTGTTGATGGTGCTCTTGAGCTCGAGGATCTCGCCGCGCACGTCCACCGTGATCTTCTTGGAGAGATCGCCCTTGGCGACCGCGGTGGTCACTTCGGCGATGTTGCGCACCTGACCGGTGAGGTTGGCCGCCATCGCATTCACGTTGTCGGTGAGATCCTTCCACGTGCCCGCGGCACCCGGCACCTTCGCCTGCCCACCGAGCTTGCCTTCCGTGCCCACCTCGCGCGCCACGCGCGAGACCTCGGAGGCGAAACTGTTCAACTGGTTGACCATGGTGTTGACGACCTTGCCGATGCGCGCAAACTCGCCGCGCAGCGGCAGGGCATCGATGTCCAGCAATATGCGCTGCGACAGGACGCCGTTGGCAACGGACTCGATGACGGCAGCAACCGCGGTCGTGGGGCGCATCAGGTCAGCGATGAGCGTATTGACCGACTCGACCTTGCTCGCCCAGGCGCCGACGGCCGCCGGCACCCGCGCCCTGCGATCGATCTGTCCCTGCTTGCCGACCGCCTCGCAGATGCGCATGAGCTCTTCAGTCATGGCCGCGTTGAGCTCGGCCACGTCGTTGAAAACCTCTGCGATCTCTCCCTCGATCCCGGTCAGTCCGCGCGGCAGACGTACGGAAAAGTCGCCCTTGCGGAGCGCCCGGAGGGCGCCGAGTAACAGACGCTGCTTGAGCAGGCGTGGCTGCTCGAGCGCATCGGGCTGCCCGCGCACGCTCTGCTGCTCGAGCTCGTTGGGCTGCTCGAGAACCTTCTGCACGTACACGACGTCATTCATTTCGTTAGTCTCCCCCGCGCAAAAGGCCGACGGGCTGCGTCAGCGCCCGGGCAGGCTATCCGGAGCGCCCATCCTAGTGCGTGCTCCGTGCGATCACTATCGTCCGAAATCGATGCGCGTGTGGCGATACATCGCGTCGGCTGTAGTCGTCCATCTACAAGATGGGCCGAAGGGACCAGCTGTCGGGTGCAAGCGACCACGCCGCACTGCGTTTTGGCTGCGTACCGTGGTGAAACAGGGGAATCGCCGCGAGGCCGGTGCGTGATCGACATTGCAGAAGTCCGAGTCTTCTCGAGCGGGCCGTCCTCATCGATTGCTGCAGCGGCAGCTTGTCTGCGTCAGCTCGCGCAGGGGCTCGCCGCATGAGGCGTCTGCTGCAGACAGCCATCACCCAGCAGGCCGGCATCCGCCCCGAGGCGGCTGCCGTCCTCTCCCCCGACGACAGCCTCACCTACGGTGAACTCGAGACGGCAAGCAACCGCCTGGCTCATATGCTCCGCGAGCTCGGCTGTCGGCGCGGCGATCGCGTCGGTCTGCTGATGCCGAAAGTTCCGGCGGCGATTGTCGGCCTGCTCGCTGTCCTCAAGGCGGACGCTGTATATGTGCCGCTGGACCCGGCGGGGCCGCCCGCACGGCTGGCTCGCATGCTGGAAGTGAGCGGCTGCCATTCCATCCTGGCGGCGGGCCGCACGGGCGCGCTGCTGCGCGCCGCATTCGCCAACCTCCCGCACCGCCCGCTGCTCGGCTGGCTCGATGCCGCCCCGCCGCCGGAGCCGGGGATCGTGTGCGCTTTCACCACCGCTGATCTGCCGGCTCTTCCCGCGAGGCTCCCGCACGCCATCAACCGCGGGACGGACCTCGCCCAGATATTCTTTACCTCAGGCTCCACCGGGGTGCCCAAGGGAGTGACGATCACGCACTACGGCGTGCTGCAGTTCCTCGAGTGGGCCTCGAGCTACTTCGGCCTTTCATCTTCCGACCGGGCTTCACAACATCCGCCGCTGCACTTCGATCTCTCGACTTTCGACATCTTCGGCACCCTCAGTGCCGGTGCACAACTGCATCTCATGCCCCCTGCCTTCAACGTGTTGCCGCACAAGCTGGCACAGTTCATACGCACGGCGCGCCTCACGCAATGGTTTTCGGTGCCCTCGGTCCTCAATCTGCTCGCGAAGTTCGACGTCGTGCACCAGGGAGATTTCCCCGAGCTGCGCCGAGTGATCTGCTGCGGCGAGGTGATTCCAACGCCCACACTGATGCACTGGATGCGCTGCCTGCCGCACGTGCGCTTCACCAACCTGTACGGTCCGACCGAGACCACCATTGCCAGCAGCCACTACACCCTGAGCCACTGTCCGAGGCATGAACACGAGGCGATTCCGATCGGCACCGCCTGCGCCGGCGAGGAGCTGTTGGTTCTCGATGAGGGGCTGCGACCGGTGAGTGACGGGGAGACCGGCGAGCTCTACATACGGGGCGTGGGCTTGAGCCCTGGATATTGGAGCGATCCGGAGAGAACGCGCAGCGCCTTTCTTGCCTTCCCCCCAGGCACCGACACCGGGGAGCGCATCTACCGCACCGGCGATCTGGCACGGCGCAGCGCCGACGAACTGATCTATTTTGCCGGCCGCAGGGATCAGCAGATCAAGATTCGCGGCTACCGCATCGAGCTCGGTGAGGTCGAGACAGCGCTCGGCGGCTTGCCGGAGCTGCGCGAGAGCGCCGTGGTCGCGCTCGAGTCGCAGGGCTTCGCAGGCTGGATGATCTGCTGTGCCTATGTGCCGGTGAGCGGCCGCAGCGTCAATCCCCGGCAACTGCGGCCGCGCCTCGCGCGCGTGCTCCCGGCCTACATGCTGCCGACGCGCTGGATGCGCTGCGCCACTCTGCCGACCAATCCCAACGGCAAGGTGGACCGCCCGGAACTGCGGCGGCGCTTCAGGCAAGCCGAGCAGCAGTTCTCCGAGGCAGAGGCAATCACCGCCGCTTCCACCCCGGGGGGGCGCTGAGCGCCGTTGCTCATGGCCAGGCTGCGCGAATTCGGCGAGGCGGATATCCCCGCGGTGGTCACCCTGTTCGAGCAGGTGTACCCGCAGCAGCGCTGGCAGTCGCGCGCCTCCTGTGAGCAGTACTTCCGCGAGATATTCTTCGCGAATCCCTGGCGCGATCTCGAGCTGCACTCGTGGCTGGCGGAAGAGCGCGGGCAGGTCGTGGGCTTCCTCGGAGTGCTGCCGCGCCGGATGCAGTTCGGCTCGCGTCCCCTGCGGGTGGCGGTGGGCAGCACTTTCATGGTGCACCCGGACTGGCGCCGCAGCCTCATCGCCCTGATGCTGATGAGGAGGGTGGTTGCGAGCCCGCAGGATTTGTTCGTCACCGATGGTGCCAACGAGGAGCTCAGACGGCTGTGGAGCACGATCGGCGGCACCATCCCGATCCTGCAGAACCTCGACTGGACGCGACTGCTGCGGCCCGCCCGCTATGCGCTCAGCCTGCTCGACCGCGGCAACCGGCACCGGCCCTGGCAGCTCGCGGCGCGCGCACCCTGCGCGCTCGCCGATGCCCTGGCCGCCCGGGTGCGTCCCAATCGATTCAATCGGCATGACGAGGAGCTGACCGACGAGCCGCTCGACGCCGTCGATATGCTCGAGCACCTGCCGGCGATCGCGAATGGCGGCTGCCCGCTGCGCCCCCAGTTCGATCGCGACTCGCTGACGTGGCTCCTCGGACAGGTGGCGCGCAAGTCCCGCCACGGCCGACTGCGGGCGCGTGCGGTCCGTCAGCGGCGCCAGCTCCTTGGCTGGTTCGTCTACTACGCGCACCGTGGCACGATCAACGAAGTGCTGCAGATCGCCGCCTGCGACGGTGCCTACGACCGCGTCCTCGGACGCCTCTTCCGCGACGCCTGGCACAGCGGCGCGACCGCATTGCGCGGCCGACTGGATCCGTACCATGTGCAGCAGCTCTCGGATCGGCATTGCTGGATGCGCCGTGAAGGCGCGTGGACGCTCGTGCACTCGCGCCACGCCGACGTCCTCACTGCCATGGAGCGCGGTGCCGCAACCTTCAGTCGCCTGGACGGGGAGTGGTGGCTGCGGTTCCTGGGCGGTTGAGCGCGGCCATGTCGGCGATGAGCATCTGTCTGGTCGGGCTCGACAATCTGCCGGTGCTGGCTCCGGAGTATGGAGCCCACGCCGTAGGCGGCGAGTCCGTGCAGCAGACACTGCTGGCCCGGGCGCTGGCGCGGCGCGGCCACGATGTCAGCATGGTGACGGCCGATCATGGGCAACCGGACGGCGCGGTTCGCGACGGGGTGCGCATCTACCGCGCCTATCGGCCCGCAGCGGGCCTGCCGGTGCTGCGTTTCCTTCATCCGCGCTGGACGGGACTGTGGTCGGCGCTCGCGCGCGCCGACGCGCAGCTCTATTACACCAGCTGTGCCGGCATGCATCTCGGTCTGCTGGCGGCTTTCTGTGCACGGCACGGTCGCGGTCTCGTGTTCCGTTGCGCGAGCGACTCCGATTGCGACCCGGGGCGGCTCATCATCCGCTACCGGCGCGATCGCTGGCTGTATCGCTACGGCCTGCGACGCGCCGGCGTGATTCTGGTTCAGAGCGCCGAACAGGCGCTCGCGTTGACGCGCAACTTCGGACGCTCGGGGCGCGTGGCCGGCATGCTGGTCGAGCCGGCGCCGCCCGCGGTCGAGCGGGACATCGACGTGCTGTGGGTGGGCAACATCCGTCGCGTCAAGCGCCCTGATCGCCTCCTCATGCTCGCCGCACAGATGCCCGACACCGTCATGCACATGGTCGGCGGGCCGGTTCCCGAGGAGGCCGCGCTCTACCAATCCGTGCGATCCGCGGCCGGGCGGTACCCGAATCTCGTGTTCCACGGGCCGCTGCCCTACCACGAGGCCAGCGCCCTGTATGGGCGCGCCCGTCTGCTGGCAAACACCTCGGAGGTCGAGGGCTTCCCCAACGCGTACCTGCAGGCCTGGATCCGCGGTGTGCCGGTCGTCAGCTTCCGGGATCCCGACGGCATCATTGGCCGGCAGGGCCTGGGCGCTGCAGTCGAATCGCCGCTGCGGATGTGGGAAGCGATCCGCGCCCTTCTGGACCATCCGCAGGAGTTGGCGGCGGCGGGCGCGAGATGTCGTGCCTACGTCGCGCGCGGCTATGCCGAGGAACAGATTCTTGCGCCATATCTCAAAGCCTTCGAAGAGCTGACCCGCAATAACCTGAGGAGACCGCCGATGCTGGCTGCCAGTGAGAGGCCCCATGCCTGAGACCCCTTTCATCGTTACCGTCGATACGGAAGGCGACGATATCTGGTCGCGCCCACGCGCCGTTACCACGCACAACGCCCACTTCCTGCCACGTTTCCAGTCCCTGTGCGAGCGCTACGGCTATCGGCCGGTGTATCTGGCCAACTACGAGATGGTGATGTCGGAGGAGTTCGTGGAATTTGCGCGCGATGTGCTCGCGCGCCGCGCGGCCGAGATCGGCATGCATCTGCACGCGTGGAACTCCCCGCCGCTGATACCGCTGACCGACGACGACTTCCACCATCATCCCTACCTCTTCGAGTATCCCGACGAGGTGATGAGGGAGAAGATCAAAGTGATGACCGTGCTGCTCGAGGAGCGCTTCGGTCAGCCCGTGATGAGCCACCGTGCCGGGCGTTTCGGCTTCGACGGCCGTTACGCGGCCATGCTGCTGGAGGCAGGCTACCGGATCGACTGCTCGGTAACGCCGGGCATCGACTGGAGCGCAACCACCGGCGCGCCGGGCGGCGCCGGCGGCCCGGACTACCGCGGCTTTCCCAAGGAGCCTTACTTTTTCACTCCGCGCGATATCGCCACTCCAGCCCGCAGCGGCCTGCTCGAGGTGCCGGTCACCATCGAAACGGGCCGCCTGTTCCGCAGTGCGCCCTGGGCGTACCGCGTGCCTCTCATGCACGGAGTCGCCAACCGGCTCTCGCCCATGTACAACTGGGTCTGCCCCGGCGAGAACGATCTCGCCGGAATGCGCCGCGCCGCGCGCCGCGCGCGCGCCGCGGGCGGCAGCTGCATCGTATTCCAGGTGCACTCCTCGGAGTTGATGCCTGGGGGGAGTCGGACGTTCCGCTCCGCCAACGCCGTCGAGCGCCTCTACGAGAATCTCGAGATGCTGTTCGCCGAGTTGTCGGTGTGGTGCCGCGGTACGACCCTGGCGGAATTCCATGCGGAGCTGAGCACCAAGGCGGCGGCGTGATCCGCATCCAGGGTCGGGCGGTCGTCTACGGCGAGGTGTGGTTCGATGAGGCGCCGCCGCACGGATCAGGACTGGCGGGTGTCGACGTGCTGGTCTACCACTGCAGACCTGCGCGCGTACCGAATGGCCGGCCCTACCGGACGGGGCCGGCGCCCGAGCAACCGATGCACTCGCTGCAGACCGATCTCGCCCCAGGCCCGGAGGCGATCTTCGCGCAATTCGATGAGACCTGCCGGCGGCATATCCGACGCGCCGAGCGCGATGACGGGTTGCGATTCGAGGTGCTCGCCAGCGCCGCCGACGGGCTCGACGAGTTCGCGGAGTTCTACGACCAGTTCGCGCGGCAGAAGGGCCTGTGGCTGGCAGACCGGCACTGGCTGGCCCGCAGCGCCGAGGCCGGCCAGCTCACGCTCAGCTGCGTCGCCTGCGGGGGTGAGCGGCTCGTCTGGCATGCGCATCTGCGCGCCGGCTCCACCGTGCAGCTCGCGCACTCGGTCTCACTCTATCGCGGTACGCGCGACGATCACCGCGCGCTGGTCGCGCGCGCCAACCGCTGGCTTCACTGGCGGGACATGCTCGGCTTCAGGGCCGCGGGCCTGAGCCGTTACGACTGGGGTGGGATGTTCGAGCCGGAGTCGACGGCCGAGCAGGCCGGCATCAACCGCTTCAAGAGGTCGTTCGGGGGGCGGCCGGTACTGGCGTACCAGTGTGCCGTGCCGGTGACGCTGCGGGGGCGGGTGTGGCTCAGGGTCTCTGGCGCGTTGCGCCGCGGGCCCAGGCGTCGACGGCTGAGCGTCATGGCCGATAGAGCGCGCCGTGCAGACCCGGCAGCTCCTCGCGCGACTGATAGTGATCGCGGTACAAGCGGCGGTGCCACAGTTTGAGCGCCACCCAATTTGCGAATCCGACCGTGATGGGCGCGAGGTGCAGCAGCACATAGAGGAAATACAGGGGCAGAATCGGCGCAATGTAACCGCGATCGCGATGAGGCACGACGGTAAACAGCGCGAGCGCACCGAAGGCGCAATAGCTCGCGGCTGCGGCTGCGAAGTACAGTGGATTCACCAGCCCGCCGTATGGCAGCAGGTGCAGCGCGAACAGCTGGTCCATCGCGGCCGCAACACTCGCCGACAGCACCGCTGCGCTCAGCAGCCTGACCAGATGCAGCCCGAGCGCGAGCACACCGAGGTAGCCGATGAAGTTGTACATCGCAAATGGATCGCGCCGGCCGATGCGCCAGATCTCGCGGAACCGCTCGGTATAGACCCGCAGCAACCCGTAGTACCAACCCACGCGCTGCGAAAACCAGTGCCGCCACGAGCTCGGTCCCTCCGTGCTGACGAGCAGTCGACCGTCATAGTAGATGCGCTCGCCATCGTTGAGCAGTATGAGCGCGGTCTCGAGATCCTCGGCGTACACCGAAAGGGAGTGCCGCTCGAGGGCGCGCTCGAGGGCGTCGCGCCGGTAAATCGATACTCCCGAGGTGACGCCGAAGTCCGCCATGCTGCGACGCCCGACGACGAAGGCCAGCGCATACTCCAGCGATTGCAATCGCGCCAGCAGCCCGTCGCGCTGCAGCACCAGACGCGGACAGACGGCCGCCGCACCCGAGATCTGCAGGTCCGCAATCACCCGCTCCAGATCGGCGAGACTGCCTTCGCTGCGCGGGCAGATCGTGACATCCGGATCTATGACCATGACGGTTTCGATGCGCGTCGGCAAGGTCGTCAGCAGCCGGCGCAGCGCTCCGGGTTTGTGACGGTTCGCCTCTTCTTCCAGACAGCGCCAGCCTGCCTGGCGCAGCCGCTTGGCGGTGTTGTCGGTCGAGCCATCGCTGATGAGCCAGACATGCTCGCGGTACGGCGCGAGACGCGCCATAAAGTCATCGAGCCGATCCTCGAGATTGTAGATCGAGGCAATGATGGCAAAGGGGCGAGCCCGCGCCCTGCCGAGGAGTGGCCTTTCGACAGCCGGCAGGTCGACGGACAGCACCACGGACTCCGCGGCGCCGCGCTCCGCCGAGGCCGCCGTATGGCGGCGATGCGCCCACAGGCGCAGGCCGAAATCCAGCGCATCCGTGAATACGATGATGTTGGCTGCCACATATATAAGGAGTGAGAAATGCCCGGGGCCGAAGTCGCCGGCCGCGAATATCACCCACGCAGCCAGCAGGACGTATACGCCGACGGCGGCCAGCAGGTTCCAGGGACGTCCGGCATTCATGGCGGTTCCGGCAGCATCATCGTCGGCGGCACCTCGAGAATCAGCGTCTCGTCGGCCGACCTGACGGCGGCAGGCGCGGCGACCGGAGCCTCCGTGGCGCCGACGTTCGTCGCCGGGGCCGGCGTGCGGCGCAGCAGCTGCAGGGCCTCCGCCGCTTCCAGCGGAGCGGAGAAGTAGTAGCCCTGCGCAAAGTCGCATCCGAGCTCGGCGAGTGAGCGTGCCGCCGCCTCGGTCTCCACCAGCTCGGCCACGGAGCGCAGCCCGAGACTCGAGCTCATCTGCAGGACCGCGGCGGTGACGGCGCTGTCGGCGCGCTCATTGCGCGTGGCAAACGGGCGGTCGATCTTCACGTAGTCGAACGGCAGCATCTGCAGATGGCTCAGGGAGGAGTAGCCGGTGCCGAAATCATCCAGCATCAGCTCGATGCCCATGCTGCGAAGTTCTGCGAGCACGGCGCGCGTGCCGCTCACGTTCTCGATGAGGCCGCGCTCGGCGAGCTCGAACTTCAGGTAGCGCGGGGCAACATGGGTCGCTGCCAGTGTCTGCCTCACGTGCTGCCCCAGCCCCGGATCGCGCAGCGCCGCCGCAGAAAGATTCACGCTGACGAAGAAGCCGGCGTCGCGTGGCAGACTCGCCTTCCAGTCGTCTATGAGCCTGCAGGCCTGCTGAATCACCCAACGGGTGACCGGAATGATCGTGCCCGTCTCCTCCGCGATCGACAGAAACCTCTCGGGAGACAGCATTCCCTCCACCGGGTGGCGCCAGCGCAAGAGTGCCTCGACTCCCGCGACTGCTGCGGCGCGCAGCTCGAATATCGGCTGGAACAGCAAGCCGAATTCCCCGCGCTCGAGGGCAAGATGCAGATCAGCCTCGAGGTTGACCAGACTCACGGCCGCATCGCCGAGCTCGGTCGTGTATTCGACCGCGAGCGGGGCTGGCTGACGCTTTGCGACCGAGAGCGCCACGTCGGCTTCGCGCAGGGCCTCCTCCGGTCGCCGCAGTCCGCGGGCGATACAGGTGAACCCGATGCGCGTGGCGATGCTGACCCGGTGCCGGCGCAGCGAAAACAGCTCCTGGCGCGCGGCGTGCAACGCTGCGGCGGTGGCGCGCACGACCGCGGCGGATTCCACGTCGCTGAGCAGCACCACGCACTGATCTGCGCCCCAGCGGGCCAGCGAATATTCCGTGCCTTCCAGGATCCCGGCGAAACGCTGCGCTGCCTGCAGCAGAAGATCGTCGCCTGCGGTGTGGCCGAGCGTGTCGTTGATGAGCGTGAAGCGCTCGATCTCGATGAGAATGATGCCGAGGCACTGCCGCCGCCGCGCATGAAGCTCTCGCAGGGCCCGGTCGAGTTGCCCCATGAAGTAGCGGCGGTTCGGTAAGCCCGTGGCAGCATCGTGGTAGCGCGCGTGCTCGAGATTCCTCTGCAGCGCATCATGCTGCTCGATCTCGGTGCTGAGGCGGGCATTGACGGCGCGCAAGCGCTCGCGCGCCGTCGTCAGCGCGCGGCGCGCGTGACGCACGCTGTAAGCGAGATCGTAGACGCCGAAGGCCAGCGCCCACGTGACCAGGGCGAGCAGGGTGACCTCGGCTGCGATGGAGCCCATCGGGTACCAGCCGCTGCGTGGACGGATGGCCAGTCGCAGGTAGGCGCCCGCCGAGCGGCCCGCTCCCGCCGGCCGGACCTCACCGGAAACCGGCGCCTCGAGCGCTGCCGGGCGCGAGCGCAGCAACGGCCGGGCCGCTGCGTCTCGTGGAGCGAGCAGCTCGAAATCGTAACCCTCGCTCGGCAGCCGCCCGAAGTCCGCCCGCACCAGCAGATCCTCCAGCGCTTCGTAGGCAAAAGCGCGGGCGCGGCCGCTCGCCGGACTCCGCGCGGACGACTCGACCGGAAGTTGGGCCGCGACCAGCCACTGGCTGCCGTAGCGGACCGGCCCGAGGAAGCCTGCCGTGGCGCGCTCGCGCGGCGGCGCCGCCAGCCACTCGCTCACCAGGGCGCGGCTGATACTCGGGTCGGCATCGCCGGCACCCAGCAGCGACCCTGAGTCCGCTGTCCAGAAGGCATGGCGAGCGGGTATTGCCGGCAGAGAAGCCGCCGCGGTCCCGCGCATGTCCGCGCTCGCGGCTGCACGCGACTCCTGCCGTGCGCGCTCGAGCAGCGCCTGTAACTGCACCTCGATCAGATGTACATGGTGTTGCATCACGTCCTGCGCGGCCCTGCGCAGTTCCGCGGCGTGCTCGGCTGCGCTCAGAGTGATGAGCCGGGCCCCGGCGAGCAGCACGATGGCCGCGACGGCGGCGGCCGACATCCACGGAGGGTAGCGTCTCAAGCCGATGCGGCTCATGGTGTGCGGGACCCGAGGTGCAGCGTGCACAGCAAAGTGACCGTGGTGTGCTTGATGCCCCCCAGGTCCTGATAATCTCCCAGCAGCTGCCAATCGGACCGGCCGACCGACCTGCCGAGCCCCGCGAAGAATTCCGTCAGATGCGGCCCGGGCTCGACGGTCTGACCGAGGAGATTCAGAACGGCGGGCGCGGCCTGGCCACGCGCGACACCGGCGAGGGCGGTCACGGGCCGCTGCGCATAGTCGACCCGCAAGGTGGTCAGCCGCGTCCCGAGATTTCCGCCGACCGTGTCGGCATACGAGGCCGATAGCAGCAGAGGCGTGGCGACGCGAAACGCCAAAGTGAGTTTTGGGAGGTTGCCGTGGCTGGTATCCACGTCGATCCGACGCTCCTCGAGCTGCACGCTGAGCCACTCGATCGTCTTGAGGAACCCGGCAGCGACCACCGAGTAGTGAAAGGCGCGCTGGCCGACGTCGCCGGCGCCTTCATGCGCCTCGCCGTAGAGCGACACTGCGGGCATGTCAGTGCCGAGAGCCAGGGAGCCGCTCAGGGCCCCGGTCGTCCAATGGGCGTTGGCGATCTGCTGCTGCTCGACCCCCCCGCTGAGCACGTCGCCGGGCGCGAAGGTGTGGGACCAGAGCGCCGAGGCGCCAGCTCCGCCACTGCCTCCAGTGAGCCAGGCGCCGTCGGCGCTGAACAGGAGTCGATCCTCCGCGACCGAGGGCTGGGCGAGCGGACCCGGCGTCGTCGGTGTGACCGGCTGCGGGTCCGCGAGGCACATTTGCGCAGCGCAACCGAGGAGGATCGCCGCGACGGACTGCGTCATGCTGCTCACGGCTGTCCCATGACCGCGCTGAGGCTCGTTGCGCTGCGATCCGCGCCGGCGGCGAGCGTCGCAGGTACGAACGCGATCACATAGATCCGCTCCTCCTCGCCGGGCAGGCCGATCGCCGTCGCGGTCGCCCGGTACGCTCGCCGCGCCACCGTCAGATGCATCCTCTTGCAGCGGCTCGTGCCGGGGTCCCACCAGGCCGTGGCCCCCGCATCCGGTACGAGCTGCGCTACCTCGCCCCCGACCTTCGCCTCGGGGAACACCCCCCGGGCGGGCCTGTTGAGCACCAGCACGCGGCCGCAGGCATCCACGACCAGCGCGGCGTGCTCGGCGGCATCGAGCGCCGCTCTCACGCAAAGGGCCTCAGTCGTATCGCTGACGGTGACGAGCGCAGTGCGCCGGCCGCTCTGTTCGACGTGGCGCACCCGCACCTCGGTCACCACCAGATGCCCGCCGAGGCGAACCATGCTGAGCGGCTCGACTCCCCCGCCCCCCCCGATCAGTGCTTCGATCGGCTCCGGATAGGAGAACTGCAGGACATCGAAAAGGTGCCGCCCGGCGAGCGTTCCGCCCTCCGATCCCCACTTGCCGAGGGCCATGGCACTCGTCGCGAGAATCTCCTGCGAGTCGACGTCGATGAGGGCCGCGGCAAACGGCAGCCTCTCGACCAGGGTCACCCACAGTCGCTCGCTGCGCAGGGCCTCGGCGCGAGCCGTCGTCCCCTGCTCCTTCAGTCTGTCGTACAGAGTGCGCAGGTATTCCGCCGCGACGGCGCAGGCGAACATCACCACCGCGAATACCTGCAGCGCAACCGAGTAGTACGCCGCCGGTGCATAGAAGGCGGCGAAGGGTCGGTCCGCTGCACCGGTCAGTCTGCTGACGGCGCTGATCCACGCGGCTGGCACCGGTACTTCGCCGGAGCCCATCACGGCCGCCACCGCAGCGATGCTCAGCGCTGCCGTGATGTACGACTGCCATCGTGAGATGAACACCGCACCGATCACCGGCAGCACGAACACCCCGAGAAAGAGGGGGTTCTGCAGTCCCCCGGCGCGCTGCCAGATGAAAACCAGGATCAGCACGCACGCCAGGTGCAAGGCGATGAGCAGCCGCGTGCGCGCTCGCGGTCCGGGCGCCATGCGCGCGGCGACCACCGTGAAACCGACGTGCAGCACCGCCAGCGCCAGGAGGCCGAGCGAGCAGGCGACGAAGTCGACCTGCATGGCGCTCGCAACACGGGGCAGCCCGAGCGCGAGCAGCGTAGTGAAAATCGTGAGCAGCCAGGTGTCCCCGAGCGGGTGCGCGCGCGGATCCAGCCAGCTCAATACCGGAATGGTCTCGGTCGGGGTCCGGTCCATCACGGCTTGCCCACCGCGGCGGTGACCGGCACGGGCTCCTGGACCGTCCCGATGATGTTGGCGCCAAAGTTGTTGCTGCCCTGGAGCGTTGGCTTCGCATGCACGCTCTGTCCGTCCGCCTGAACATAGTCCGTGACGCGCAGCGCCAGAGCGTGCGGGCGCAGGACCTGGTTGTCCCTGAGGATCGGCGAGTCGCCGATGACGTCGATCGCGTCGAGCTTCGCATCCGCGATGACGTTAGCGACGGCGCTGCCGGGGTGGCCCGGGTCGCCCAGCACGAACGCCAGGCCGGCGGCGCAATCGGTCACGCGGTTGCCGCGCACCATCGCGCCGGGGGAGCTGCGCACCAGGATGGCATAGGAGCTGAGCCCCTTGAGCTCATTGGCTTCGATGAGCGGTTCGCGGGCGTTTTCCGCGACGATGCCCATCGCCGCGGTGCCGCTGATCTGGTTGCTGCGCACCACGGCATCCGCGCCAACCAGGTGCAGGGCGGCATCGGGGCCGTTGGCGGCAAAATCATTGTGCTCGATGGCGATTCTGATATTGCCCGCGACGATCCCGCTGCGATTGTTGGAAAAGTGGTTGTCGTGGACACGGACGGGGTCTTGCTCGCTGCCTGACTCGCCGCGCACCGCCCACAGCCCGGCGGCTGCGTCCTGGGTGAAGGTGCTGCGCACCACCGACGCATCGGCATTCGCTGCAGCGAAGCGCACACCGATGCGGTCGTTCGCGAAGCGATTGTCATCGAGCAGCACGTCGGCGGCGTTGACGGCGACGTCGACGCCAACGTCGCAGCTCTCAACGGTGCTCGCGTGCATGTGAAAATGCGTCGCACGCAGCAGCACGGCTGCACCCGGGCAGTTGCGCACCACCACGCCTTCGATCGAGGTGTTGGGTCCGGTGACGTCGAACACGGCGCCGGCGGTGAGCGAGCGGGCGTCGATCTCGGCACCGGCCGGCTGGGCGATCAGACTCATGCCATGAGGATTCACCACGGGCGGCAGTGGGGTCTTCAGGATCAGCTTGCGCGGCAGGATCCATATGGTCGCGCGCCTCTGGGCCGAGGCGGCGATATAGAGCGCCTCTCTCAGTGAGCCGGGTCCCAGATCATCCGCACTGGTGACCCTGACACTCAGCTCGTCGGTCGAGCCGGCCGGCCGCTGGGCGGCGCGCTGCAGCCAGCTCACCAGCGCCACCGCGCCGATGAGCAGTACGCTGCCCAGCGCAACTACGACCCTTCGTCTCGCGTTCACCGCCGCCCCCGCGCGTGCTCGAGAATGAAGACGGCATGCCAGGAGCGCGCGACCGCCACTCGCCCGAAGGGCAGGTCGAGGGACAGCGAGAGAGCCGTCGCCGCGGCAAGCGCTGGTGTTCTCAGCGGCCGCGGCATCCGCCGCAGATGCGGCAGCAGCCAGAATCGGAAGGGTGCGGGATCGACACCGGTGATGTCCCGCACCCGCAGACCGCAGGCGCGGAAGAGCCGCAGGTATTCGCTCCGTTGTCGCGCCTCGAAAATCGCACTGTTGCAACTGACGCAGTGCTGCGCGGGAGCAGCCTCGAGCAGGATCAGGGTACCCTCCGCACTCAGGTGCGAGGCCAGCCGCGCAACGCTGGCACGCAGCGCCGCCGGATCGAGAATGTGCTGCAGCACGGTGACGCCCAGGATCAGATCGAAGCGGCCGACCAGCTCGAGCGATGCCAGATCCTGCGTGAGGAAGCGGCAGCGATCGAGGACTCCCCGGGCTGCCGCGCGCAGTCGCGCCTGCTCCAGCATCGTGGGGCTCACGTCGATCCCGGTGACTCTCGCGCCCCGGGCAGCGAGGCGGCAGCTCCAGCGACCGACGCCGCAGCCGACGTCCAGCACCCGCGTCCCGGGGCGCACCCGTAGCGAGCTCGCCAGCGCCAGACGCTGACACCAGTCGATCGCCCGGTTGTAGAACTGCGGCATGCCGTAGGAGCACACGGCCGCAAGCCCCTCGCCCTGGGCCGCGAAACGACACGCGCGCTCTTCCCAGTAGGAATTCATGCGATCGCCACTGCTGTGTCGCGCCGGACCCGCGGCAGCCTGGCAGCCAGCCCGCACCGCACCGCTTCTGCATCCGCGATCGGCAATCCGTGCTCCGCCATGGGCCGCAATGAACAGAGGATCCAGATGAGGGAGCGCAGCCGGGACGGAAGATGGGCCGCGTCGCGCCCGGCCTGCGCCAGGAAAGCCTCGACGTCATGCTCGATGGCGAGGATCGTCTCGCGCACCACCGGGTCCATCGGCAGGATCTTGGCCGGTTGATCCCAGGTCAGCCCGGTACCCGCGATCTCGCGGCGCTCGCAGACCGTGAAAGGCGCAAGCGCGGGGTCGGCCGCCATGGGCGCACCCGAGAAGGGGATGACATAGGGGTACAGGCCTATTTCGCAGCCGCGACTCAACCAGCGGTACGCCTGGCGCAGGGTCTGCGCGAGGTCGGCAAGCGTCGCGCGCGGAGAGGTGAGGATGAGATCGAGAAACGGCGTGACACCCAAGTCGAGCGCACAGCTGAGGGTCGGCTCGATGTGCGCGTAGATGCGACCCTTGTTGAATTCCTTGAGGACATTGTGGGAGAAGCTTTCGATGCCGAACCCCAGCACGCGAAAGCCGGCCCTTGCCAGGGCCGCGAGCCGCTCGGGTGTCATCGCATCGACGCGATTGGTGCTGATGAATTGCAGCTCTCGCGGCAGACTTCCGCCTTGCTTCGCGGCGATGATCCGCTCGCACAGCGGCACGATGCGCCGGTCCTGTGTGAAGGCGAAGATGTCGTCCTGAAAGATGATGGTGCGCACCCCGGGATGCGCGGCTGCGATGCGCTCGAGCATGGTCGTGCATTCGTCCGCGTCGAGGCGCGCGATGCTGGCAACGCCGCCCTGGGCCTCGTGCAGGAAATTCGTGGATGAGCAGAAGCTGCAGCCCATGGGACAGTAGTTGAGTGTGATGAGGCGCACCGAGCGGATCTCGGCGAGCAGCGCCTCGCGAGCAGCCTTGGTGGGCAGCGCGCCGACCCGGTAGGAATTCTCCAGCCGCTCCCAGTACGCGGCGTACGGCATCCGCTCGTAGGGAGTCGCGAAGATCGCATCGCGCAGCTCCACGCGGTCGAGGGCCCGCTGCGGGACCTTCAGGCACTGCCCGTCGGCACGCGGCTCCGCCGTGCCGCTGATTCCACTGAGCGGAGCCCCGGAGCGCAGCCGCGCAACCATCTCGAGCAGGGGCCGCTCGCCCTCCCCGAGGACGACGCGATCGAAGGGAGCGAGACGGAACATGAGCTCGGGCCTGAACGTCGCCTCCATCCCTCCGGCGATCAGCAGCGCCTGCGGTGCCAGCCGGCGCGCGAGGTGCGCGAGCTCGAGGTCGAAGCGCAGCGTCATCCCTGTGGTCGAGACGCCGATGATGTCCCAGCGGCGACCGCGGATTCTCCGCTCGAGCGCGCGGGCCGGCGGCTC
>DATGJR010000092.1:0-12270 GCA_035295065.1 Steroidobacteraceae bacterium | reverse complement strand
CCGAACGTGCTCGGCGGTAATCTCGCCACCGGTGCTCAGGGTCATGGCGCGCTCGAGGACGTTCTCGAGCTCGCGCACGTTGCCTGGAAAAGCATAGCCCTGCAGCATCGCGATGGCGTCCCCCGTCAGGCGGGGCGCCGCGGCATCGGTGCGGCGCGCCAGGCGCTCGAGAATCGCTTCGGCAATCTCGGGAATATCGGCGACCCGATCGCGCAGAGCCGGGACGTGCAGCTCGATGACGTTGATCCGGTAGAAAAGGTCCTCGCGGAAGAGGCCCTGTGCGACGAGATCGGCGAGGTGCTTGTGCGTGGCAGACAGGATGCGCACATCCACCGTCTCCTCGCGCGCCTCGCCCACGGGGCGCACCGCCTTCTCCTGCACGACCCGCAGGAGCTTCACCTGCATGTGCAGCGGCAGGTCCGCGACCTCATCGAGAAACAAAGTGCCGCCTTCCGCGCTCTGCACCAGTCCTTTCTTATCGGCCACCGCGCCCGTGAAACTGCCGCGCTTGTGTCCGAAGAGCTCGCTCTCCATGAGCTCGGTCGGGATCGCGCCGCAGTTCACCGCGACGAACGGACCCTCGCGCCGCGCCCCGCTCTCGTGAATCATGCGCGCGACCAGCTCCTTGCCGGTGCCCGACTCACCCGAGATGTGCACGGGCGCCTGGCTGCGCGCGACGCGCACGATCATGTCGCGAAGCTGCTCCATGACCGGCGAGCCGCCCAGAAGGCGCGGGCCGCGGAACGTGGCGGCGGTGGCCTCCGGATCTCCCGCGCCGCGCAGCTTCACGGCGTTGCCCACGAGTTTGCGCAGCACTCCAAGATCGAGGGGTTTGGAAACGAAGTCGAAGGCGCCGAGCTTGAGCGCGCGCACCGCGGATTCGACGTTGCCGTGGGCGGTGATGACCGCGACCGGAAGGGTGGCGCGGTTTTCCTGGATCCAGGCGACCAGGTCGAGGCCGTCCCCATCGGGCAAGCGCATGTCGGTGAGGCAGAGATCGAAGCTCTCGGACTTGAGCAGCCGGCGCGCGGTGGCGAGGTCGGGGGCGGTCCGGGTGCGAAAGCTCATGCGGCTCAGCGTGAGGCTCACGAGCTCGAGCAGGTCCGGCTCGTCGTCGACCACCAGCACCAGCGGTTGCGAGCCCTCCATCAGACCTCCCAGCGCCTGCGGTCTGCGAACACCAGCCGGAACACGGCGCCCCCTCCGCTGCGCGGCTCGAACAGCAGGGTCGCGCCGTTCGCCTGCGCGAGCTCGCGTGCGAGGAACAGGCCGAGTCCCGAGCCGCGTCCGGCGCTGAAGAAGGGCTCGAAGATGCGCTCGGAGAGCTCCGATTTTACGCCGGGCCCGCGGTCGGCAACCTCGAGGAACGGCCGGGCGCTTCCCGGCAGGCGCCCATAACGTATTTCGATCGCCTGCGCGGGGTCTTCCTGCACGGCGTGCTTCACCGCGTTCTCGCAGAGGTTCCACACGATCTGGCGCAGCTGGTCGGGATCGGCGCGCACTTCCAGGTCAGCATTACCGCTCACGGTCAGTCGCGCAGGCGGGAACTGCATCGTCTCGCAGAACTCGACGTGAAACTCCTCTGCCCAGGTGGACAGCGTCAGCCGCTCGACCCTTGCCGGCTCACGTCTCGAGAGGCGCTGTACGTTGTCGATGATGCCGCTGACGCGGTCCGCGTTCGCGCGAATGATCTCGGTCAGCCTGCGGTCATCGCTCGAGAGGGCCGGGGACTCGGCAAGCAGTTGCCCCGCATGACTCATGGCACCGACGGGATTACGGATCTCGTGGGCGATGCTCGCACTCAGGCGCCCGAGCGCGGCGAGCTTCGATTGCTGCACCCGGGCAGCGAGCAGGCTCGTGTCCTCGAGGAAGACCAGCACGGGGGCGGGACTGGAGTTGCCGAGCGGCGCAAAGTGCGGGCGTATGACCCGCGCTCCATCAGCGGCCACGAACGTTGGATCGACGATCGGCTGGGCACCCGAGGCCGCGCCCTTGCGCCACGACTCCAGCAGAAACATCAGCCGCGGGGAGGCTTCGCCCACCAGCGCATCCGGAAAGGCGCTCTCGTCGCCGAGGATTTCCGCCGCCGACTCATTGATGAGCCGAATTCGGTCCTGGGTGTCGATCACCAGGATACTTTCGCGTAGGTGCTGCACGATATATTGCGAGAGCTGCGCGAGGTTGGCGAGGTCGAGCTCCTGGCGGCGCACCAGGGCATCGCTCTCGCGCAGCCGGTGAGCGACCGGCCAGGTGGCGAGCGAGGTGCCGAAGAGCACGGCCCCGAGGAGGCCCGCGTAGGCGTAGTCGGTGAGCGGCGTGGCATCGGTCACCCCGGCGAAGACCTGCTGGGCGAGCACGGCGAGCGCGGCCACCGCGGCGATCAGCACCGCATCGCGCCGGTCCGCCAGGACGCCAAGCGCCAGCACCGGCAGCACCAGCAGGATGCCGAGTCCGCTCGACACTCCGCCCGCGGCATACAGGATAAAGGCGATCGCGAGAGCGTCGACGCTCGCGTTGACGAATGCGACGATACGCAGGCTCGACCATTCGAGGCGTCGCGCAATGATGAGGAGGAGCGCGGCCGTGAAGTAGGCGACGCAGGCGCCGACGAACAGCTGCGGATGCGCCGTGATCAAGGTCCAGGGGGGGCCGGCGAGCCCCTGCAATGCGAGCAACAACGTCGGTACCAGCAGCCGATAGAGATTCAGCAGGCCGATGACCCGCCAGGCGAGGTCGCTGGGAGTCATGGCGGGGGCGGCGATGCTGGCCGGCATGTTGGGTGCGATGAGAGCTTGTGCAGGACCCTGGCGGGCGCGGGCGACTGTAGCATCTCCGTAGCCGATGAGGCGGCGAGGGCGTCGCGGCGCTGGTCAGTGCCCGCGAATTTCGGGAAAATATCGGCTTTACCCGCCGGAGACGCGATGAACCTGCACGAATACCAGGCGAAGGAACTGTTTCGCGGCTGCGGCATTCCGGTGCCTGCCGGCAAGGTCGCCTCGAGCCCCGAGGAAGCGGTCGCAGCGGCGCACTCGCTGGGCGGCAAGGTCTGGGTCGTGAAGGCCCAGGTGCACGCCGGCGGACGCGGCAAGGCGGGCGGCGTGAAACTGGCGCGCGATGCGGATGCAGTCCGCGCGGCAGCCGCGGCCATGCTCGGCACGCGCCTCGTCACCAAGCAGACAGGCCCCGAGGGGCTGCCGGTCGAGCGCGTCTATGTGGAATCGGGCTCCGACATCGCACGCGAGCTCTATGTGTCGATGACACTCAACCGTGAGCGCGGACGCATCGCGCTCATTGCCTCCTCCGCCGGCGGGATGGAAATCGAGGAGGTCGCGGCGGAAACCCCCGAGAAGATTCTGTCCGTCGACGTGCACCCCGCGGCGGGACTCCAGGGTTACCAGGTGCGCGAGATCGCCTTCGGGCTGAAGCTCGAAAGCCCGCTGATCAAGCAGTTCCAGGCGCTCGCGGCGGCGCTCTACCGGCTGTACGTGGAGAAGGATCTGAGCCTGGTCGAAATCAACCCGTTGATCGTTACGAAGCAGGGGACGCTGCTTGCGCTCGATGCCAAGGTCGACGTCGACGGCAACGCGCTGTTTCGCCATCCGGAGCTCGCACAGCTGCGCGATGCCAGTCAGGAGGACCCCATGGAGCGCCGTGCCAGCGAGTACGAGCTCAACTATGTCTCACTCGATGGCGACATCGCCTGCATGGTGAACGGGGCGGGACTGGCGATGGCGACCATGGATCTCATCAAGCTGCATGGCGGGGCCCCAGCGAACTTCCTCGACGTGGGGGGCGGGGCGACCGCCGAGCGCGTCACCGCCGCCTTCGAGCTGATCCTCTCCAATCAGCGCGTGCGGGCGGTGCTGGTCAACATCTTTGGCGGCATCGTGCGCTGCGACCTGATCGCCGAGGGAGTGATCCAGGCGGTGAAGAAGGTGGGGGTGAGGGTTCCCGTGGTCGTCAGGCTCGAAGGCACCAATGCCGAAGCGGCGCGTGCCATGCTCGAGCGCAGCACGGTGAAGATCACGCCGGCCGATGACCTCACCGACGCCGCACGCAAAGTCGTGGCACTCGCCGCGAAAGGCAGAGCATGAGCATTCTCGTCAACCGCAACACGCGGGTCATCTGCCAGGGATTTACCGGCAAGCAGGGCACGTTCCACTCCGAGCAGGCCATCGCTTACGGCACGCGACTGGTCGGTGGCGTAACGCCCGGACGCGGTGGGCAGCAGCACCTGGGATTGCCGGTGTTCGACACGGTGCGCGATGCCGTGCGCGCAACCGGTGCCACCGCGAGCATGATCTACGTGCCCGCGGCCGGCGCCGCCGACTCGATCCTCGAGGCGGCGGATGCGGGCATCGAGCTCGTGGTGTGCATTACCGAGGGTGTCCCGGTGAAGGACATGGTGGCCGTCAAGGCGATGCTGGCCGGCTCCCCCACACGGCTGGTCGGTCCCAATTGTCCCGGTGTCATTACTCCCGAGGAATGCAAGATCGGCATCATGCCGGGCTTCATTCACAAGAAAGGCACCGTCGGGATCGTCTCCCGTTCGGGCACGCTGACCTACGAAGCCGTGTTTCAAACGACCCGCGCCGGCCTCGGTCAGAGCAGTTGCGTAGGCATCGGCGGCGACCCGGTGGCGGGCATGAGCTTCATCGACGTGCTGGATCTCTTTGAGCGCGACCCCCGCACCGAGGGCATCATTCTCGTCGGCGAGATCGGAGGGACGGGTGAGGAGGCCGCGGCGCGTTACATCCGCAAGTACGTGAGCAAGCCGGTCGTCGCCTACATCGCAGGTGTGACCGCACCGCCGGGCAAGCGGATGGGCCACGCGGGTGCCATCGTGGCCGGTGGCCGCGGGACGGCGGCCGACAAGTATGCGGCCTTCGAGGCGGCGGGCGTGCGCACCGTCAAGTCGCCCGCGGAGCTCGGCGCGACGATGGCGGAGCTGCTCAAGCGCCGCCGCGCGCGCAGCGGCGCGATGGCGCCACGCGCAGCCGTGAGGGCGAGTGCGCGTGCTGCACCTGCAGCGCGCGCCCCGCGCGCCGCGAAAGTGCCCGCTGCTCCCCGCCGCAGGGGCGGGCCGCGCGTGAAGCGGCGCGCCGCGCCCAAGACCCGGCGCCCGGGGAGAGCCCGGCGGCGCTGAGAGCGCCGGCATCATGACCGACACCCTGCGTCTGGCGCTCGCACAGCTCAACCTCCTCGTTGGCGATGTGCAGGGCAATGCCGCGCGCATGGTCGCCACGGCGCGAGCTGCACGCAGCTCACTCGGTGCCGATCTGGTGCTCTTCCCCGAGCTCGCCTTGAGCGGCTATCCGCCTGAGGATCTGCTGTTTCATCGCGGCTTTCGCCGCCAGATCGAGGCAGGGCTGACGCAGGTACGCTCGCAAGCGAGCGAGGGCGCGGTCATCCTGGGGTTTCCCGAATACACCCGCGCGGGCATCTACAATTCGGCGGCGCTCATCGCGACGGGCGAGATCGTGGCCATCCACCGCAAGGTGGAGCTGCCCAACTACAAAGTGTTCGACGAGAAGCGCTACTTCCGTGCCGGCGCCCAGCCCAGCGTCGCGGACGTGAAGGGCTTTCGCGTGGGACTTCTGGTCTGCGAGGACATCTGGGAGCGCGAGGCGGCGCAGCTGGCCCGTGCCGCCGGCGCGCAGCTGCTGGCCGTGATCAACGCCTCACCTTACGAGATCCATAAGCAGCGAGAGCGCGAGAGCATCGCGGCCGAGCGCGTGCGCGATGTGGGGCTGCCTCTCGCCTACGTGAATCTCGTCGGCGGGCAGGACGAGCTGGTATTCGACGGGAATTCCTTCGTGATGGATGCCCAGGGCACGGTCGTGCTGCGCGCGCCGCCCTTCGAGGAAGGAACCTACCTCGCGCACTTCGAGCGCGACGCGCGCGGCCGGGTAGTGCCGCGCGCAGGCGAGGTGTCTGCCGAGCTTGCCGATGAGGCGAGCGTTTATCGGGCTCTGACCCTCGGGGTGCGCGACTATGTCACCAAGCATGGCTTTCCCGGGGTCGTGATGGGCCTCTCCGGCGGCGTCGACTCCGCGTTGACTCTGGCGATCGCGGTGGATGCGCTCGGAGCTGAGCGCGTGCAGGCGGTCATGATGCCTTCGCGCTACACCTCTTCCATGAGCCTCGAGGATGCCGCGGAGCAGGCGCGCATGCTCGGCGTGAGATATAGCGTGCTGTCGATCGAGGCACTGTTCGAGAGCGCGCTGGCGACGCTCAAAGACGAGTTCGCGGGCCGCGCGCCGGACGCCACCGAGGAGAACATCCAGTCGCGCTGCCGCATGGTGCTGCTGATGGCCATTTCCAACAAAACCGGACGGATGCTGCTCACCACCGGCAACAAGAGCGAGATGGCGGTCGGCTACGCGACGCTCTACGGTGACATGGCGGGGGGCTTCGCACCCATCAAGGACTGCAACAAGAGCCTGGTCTATCGCCTGGCGCACTACCGCAACTCGCGCTCGCGCGCGATCCCGCAGCGGGTGATCGAACGGGCGCCGTCCGCGGAGCTGCGGCCGGACCAGAAGGACTCGGACTCGCTCCCGCCCTACGAGGTGCTGGACCCGATTCTCGAGGCCTTCATCGAGGAGGACCTGTCGGTGGACGAGATCGAGGCTCGCGGTTTCGAGCGCGCGACCGTCTCGCTGGTGCTGGACCTGGTGAAGCGCAACGAATACAAGCGCCGCCAGGCGCCTCCCGGAGTACGGGTCAGTCGCCGCGCTTTCGGCCGCGACTGGCGCTACCCGATCACCAGCGGCTATCGGCGCTGACTGCTGAGCGCGTGGCGGTGCGAGCGCCTCACCAGAACTTCCACCACGCCCGGCGAGTGACCGCTTCCGACTGCGCCACGCTCGCGGAGAAGTTGGCGGCATAGACGCTGCGCGCCTGGGCGGCGAGCGGTTGGAGCCCGAGCTTGTCGTAGCACTCGATCATGAGCGCGAGCGCCTCGCGCACCGCGGGCGCGCCGTCATACTGCTCCACCGCGCCTTTGGCGCGGTTGGCGGCCGCCACGTAAGCGCCGCGTTTGAAATAATAGCGCGCCACGTGCACCTCATAGCTCGCGAGGCGGTCGCGCAGATAGACCATGCGCTGCAGCGCGTCGTGTGCATATTCGCTCTTCGGATACTGCTCGACCACGATCTTGAAGGAGGCGAAGGCCTTGCGCGCGTTGGTCGGCGGCCGCTGAGTCAGATCGGCGTGAAATATTCTCTCGAGCGCGTTAGGCGTGCGCTCGAAGTCAACCAGGCCTTTCAGGTAATAGGCATAGTCGACGCGCGGATGGGTCGGGTTCTCGCGGATAAAGGTATCGGCGGCGTCCGTGGCCGACTCGCTCTCGCCGGCGCGGTAATATGCGTAGATGAGGTCGAGGCGCGCCTGGCGGGCCTCGTCGGTGAAGGGGAAGCGCGCATTGAGAGTCTCGTAGCTCTTGATGGCGCCGGTGTAGTTGTTGTTGTTCAGGGCCTTCTTGGCGGTCTTGTAGAGCTGCTCCGGAGTCTGCTTCGCCAGGGCCTTCTCGCGATGGGATTTACAACCGGAGACGGCGAGCAGGACCACGCACAACGCGACCACGCAGCCGCGCACCGGACCGGACAAGAGCATCTGGGAAGGACCTTTCTTTTGGCTTCGCGCCGAACGAATCGACGCAGTATAGCGAATCCGCCGACCTGCCCTCCGACCGCGGAGGTACCGCGGGAGTTCCGCTCGCATGAGCTCGATCTACCGGCCTCGGCGGCGGGACTGCGCTTCGATCAGGCGCTCGCCCGCGCTCTGCCGCAATACTCGCGCGCGCAGCTGAAAGCCTGGATCGACTCGGGGGCGGCCACTGCGGCCGGCCGAAGGCTGCGCGGCAAGGATCGGGTACTGGGCGGGGAGCGTATCTCGGTCCGCGCGGAGCTCGAGCGTCGCACCGAGGTCGCCGCAGAGCAGCTGCCGCTCGCGGTGGTCTTCAGGGACCGCGCTCTGTTCGTCATCGACAAGCCGGCCGGACTCGTCGTGCACCCCGGGGCAGGCAACCCGCGGCATACGCTGGAGAATGCTCTTCTCGGTCTCGACCCCAAGCTCGCGCTCGTGCCGCGCGCCGGGCTGGTGCACCGTCTGGATAAGGACACCTCGGGTCTGCTGGTGGTCGCTCGCACGCCGGAAGTGCACGCCGCGCTCGCCGCCGCGCTCGCCGCGCGTGCGATCGCCCGGCAGTACCTCGCGATATGCACCGGAGTGATGACCGGGGGAGGCACGGTGGACGAGCCCATCGGCCGCCACCGAACCCAGCGCGTGCGCATGGCGGTGCGGCACGACGGCCGCCCGGCGGTCACACATTACCGCGTTCTCGAGCGCTTCCGGGCACATACCCTGGTGCGGGCCGAGCTCGAGTCCGGCCGCACGCACCAGATCCGCGTACACCTCGCGCACATCGGCTTTCCCATCGTCGGGGACCCGCTCTATGGCGGCCGCAGGCGCCTTCCGGCGGGGTGCACTCCGGCGTTGGCGGCCGCGCTCGCGGGCTTTCGCCGTCAGGCGCTGCACGCTGAGAGGCTCGCCCTGACGCACCCTCTCACCGGCCGGCACATGGAGTGGCAGGCAGCGCCCCCCGCGGATTTCAAGGAGCTGCTCGCCGCTCTCGAACAGGATCGGGCATGAGGGAGGCGGCGGCGGATCTGGCAGTGCTGAGGCCGGGGTGGCGTGTGCCCGGGGCGGTGCGCGCGGCTTTCACGTTACGTGCCGGAGGGGTGAGCACGCCGCCCTTCGACTCGCTCAACGTGGGCGCCCATGTCGGCGATGATCCAGCCGCAGTTGCCGAGAACCGGCGGCGACTGCGCGAGCGGCTCGCCCTCCCCGAAGAGCCCGAGTGGATCGAGCAGGTCCACGGCACGCACGTGGCCGATCTCGATGAGAGGCGTGTTGCGGCGCGCCTGCCCGCCGACGCCGTGCTGACGCGCACCCCCGGGCGGGTATGCGCGGTACAGGTGGCCGATTGCCTGCCGGTACTGTTGGCGGCACGCGATGCTTCCGCCGTGGCGGTGGCGCACGCCGGGTGGCGCGGGCTCGCCGCCGGGGTCCTGGAGCAGACCGTCGCGAGTCTTGGCCTGCCCCGGGCTGGTCTCATCGCCTGGCTCGGGCCTGCCATCTCGGCGCGGCACTTCGAAGTCGGAGCGGAGGTGCGTGCCGCGTTCATGGCGCACGACTCAGGGGCAGACGCGGCCTTCGCGGCGAACGCGCGCGGCCGCTGGCAATGCGACCTCGCCGCACTCGCGCGGCGCCGGCTCGCGACACTCGGCATCGCAGAGATTTCCGGCGGCGAGTGGTGCACCTTCGCCGATCCGACGAAGTTCTTTTCCTTCCGTCGCGATGGCCGCTGCGGGCGCATGGCCGCGCTCATCTGGCTCGAGTAGACAGCGGGTCCGATGCCGCTCATCGCTCTCACCCTGCTGTGTGCCGCCTTCGGCGGGATCGCGAGCGCCGCACTTGCCGTGGTGTTGCTGTGGATCCCCGAGCAACGCGCGGCGCGGCTGCTGCCGCACTTCGTGAGTTTCGCTACCGGGGCACTGCTGGGCGCCGCGCTGCTCGCGCTCCTCCCGGAAGCCATTGCCGGCGCCGGGGTGGCGGGCGCGCACGCGATCGGGCTGACCCTCGTGGTCGGGCTGGGCGTGTTCTTCGTCATCGAGAAGCTCGTCCTGTGGTGGCACTTGGAGGACGGGCACGAGGGGCACGATCACGGCGTGCACGCGCATGCCAGGCGGCAGCGTGCATCCGGGGTGCTGGTTCTGGTCGGGGACAGCGTGCACAACGCCCTCGACGGCGTGCTGATCGCGGCCGCCTTTCTCACCAGCCGCCCGCTCGGGCTCGTGACCACGCTCGCGGTCGCCGCGCACGAAATTCCGCACCGTGTCGGGGACTTCGCCGTGCTGGTACATGCGGGATTCGGCCGCCGCCGGGCGCTCTTTCTCAACCTCGCGACCGGCATCGCAGCGGTGCTCGGCGCCGGGGTCGCCTGGCTCGCCCTCAAGCGCTCGCTCGGGCTGCTGCCCTACGCATTGGCCTTCGCCGCCGCCGGGTTCCTGTATATCGCGGTCGCCGGGCTCATACCGGGCCTGCACCGGCGCGCCGACCCATCCACCAGCGCCGTCCAGGTGCTGCTCATTGCACTGGGTATCATGGTCATAGCCATGGCTGAGCGAATGGCCGGCCGCTAGGGCGTCGTGCGCGGTGGATTTGAGATTGAGTTCGCGAATCTCCGACCCCTGAACGGGTAGCATTTGACGTAATTCCGCGCACACGGTACTAAATTGCATGCTGCTGAAATGGTTGGATGCTCGCGAAGCGACCGCGGCCGGAGCCGCGCTGGCAGACGATTTCTATTTGCAGTCAGGCTCGAAACTTCCGCGCACTCGCGCGAGACAGGCCGGTCAGGAGCCAGAGCTACAGAAATTCCTGCAGAAGTTCCTGCAGCGAGTCGATCAGGCAGCCCGGCCACTGCAGTTGAATGTCTTCAAGCGCGCGAAGCTCGCCAACTCATTCAAATGGCGGCTGCTCGAGAAAGGTGTCGAGCGGGAGCTGGTCGATGAGCTGACACAGGCACTCGTAATACGGCTCACGGCAGCCGGCCCCGTATCGGGGGAGCGTCCCCAGGGCTCGATGCGCCGGGCCGATATGCGCGATGCCCAGGCGCTGCATGCCCGCGCCAAGGAAGCGCTCGCGCGGGGCGAGTTTGCAGGGGCGCGGGAGTATTTCCAGGATCTGGTGAACCGCGACCAGCGCGACGCTGTTGCGCACCATGGCCTCGGCACGGCGCTCGCGCAGCTGGGATACTACAAAGAAGCGGAGGAGGAGCTGCGTCGGGCGATCGGGCTCAGGCCCGGTTTTCCGGAAGCGCTCCTCAATCTCGCCGGCGTGCTGCAGTCGGTCGGACGGTACAAGGAGTCCGAGGACCCTCTGCGTCGCGCGCTGAAAGCTAAACCCGCATATCTCGAGGCACGAGTAAGCCTCGGAATGAGCCTGATGCTGCTCGGGCGCGCGCGCGAAGCCCGGGAGTTTTACGAGCAGGCCTTGCGAGCAGCCGCGCGGAATACCCAGGCCCTGGTCGGCCTGGGGCAGGTCGAGGCACTCGAGGGACACTTTGCTGAGGCGGAGGCCGCCTACCGGCGAGCGCTGGAGATAGAGCCCGGCTCGGCAGCGGCTCATGCGGCGCTCGTGTCGCTACGCCGGATGACGCCCGCCGATGCCCCCTGGCTCAAACGCGCGGAGGAGATCGTCGCTGCGGGCCTTGCGCCCATCGACGAAACGAATCTGTCCTTCGCGATGGGAAAATATCTCGACGACGTGGGGGATTTCGCCAAGGCGTTCAGCAAGTACCAGCGTGCCAATGAGCTGCAGAAGCAGCGTGCAATCCCCTATGACCGCAGCGGCCACGAGCGTTATGTGAGCGATTTCATCAACGCGTACACGCCCGAGGTCCTCTCGCGCGCAGTGGAGGGCGCTTCGGACTCCACGCGGCCGGTTCTGGTGACCGGCATGCCCCGTTCCGGCACCTCACTCGTCGAGCAGATCATCGCATCGCATCCCTCTGCATATGGGGCGGGGGAACTTTCCCTCTGGACCGTGGCTGTCTCAAGGCACGAAGCCGCCCTGCGCCAGGGGCCTCCCGACCGCGCTCTGGGCAAGAAGCTGGCGGAGTCTTATCTGCGCGGTCTCGACGAGCAGTCGAAATCCGCGCTGCGTGTGATCGACAAGGCACCGGTCAATGCCGATTACCTGGGAATCATCCATCTCGTTTTCCCCAGGAGCCGACTGATCTACGTACGGCGCGATCCGATCGATACCTGCCTGTCCTGCTATTTTCAGCAATTCTCGCCCGGTATGAACTTCGCGATGGACCTGGCGGACCTGGCTCATTACTACCGCCAGCACGATCGCCTCGTTGCGCATTGGCGCGCATCGCTCCCGGCGGGGACACTGCTGGAGGTCCCCTATTCAGAGCTGGTGGTGGAGCAGGAGAAGTGGACGCGGCGTATTCTCGACTTCGTCGGCCTGACGTGGGACGACCGCTGCCTCGAGTTCCATAAGACCGAACGCGCTGTGGCGACAGCCAGCGTCTGGCAGGTGCGACAGAAGATCTACCAGTCCTCCGTGCAGCGCTGGCGTAACTACGAGAAGTTCATCGGCCCGTTGCTCAGCCTGAAGGACCTCCCGGCCTCGAGCTGAGCGGCCAAACCAGCCACAAAGTGTTGCCCGGCTCCGGCGCCCCTGGGGTGGTAC
>DATGJR010000091.1:0-4703 GCA_035295065.1 Steroidobacteraceae bacterium | reverse complement strand
AAAACGCTCATCGGGCGGCGCCAACAGCGCGTGTGTGGCACGCGCCTGCTCGAGGAGCTCCGGGCGCGGCCGCGGTCCGGAGTGCGGCCACGCAGCGGCATCGAGGAAATTCCCGCTGCCGCGCCAGCTGCCGCTCGGCAGCATGTCATACAGGCTCGGGAAGCTGCTGAAGACCTCGCTCGAGAGCGCCTCCGCCGACGGCTGTGCGGCGAGCCTCGCGAGCTTGCGCACCACCGCATAGGTGCCGCGCAGCGCCTGCACCGCGGCGAAGGAGCCGCGATTTGGTGTACCGAGCAGGATCACCCGCTCGACGCGCGCGCCCCCGGGTTGCGCCAACGCCGCCCGTGCGACGAGTCCTCCCATGCTATGAGCCACCAGGGCGGTGCGCCCGGAGTTGGCGAGGCGCTCGGCCAGCGAGCGACCGAGGTCGGCGACCGACAGCCGCCAGTCATAGTCGTGGAAGGCGGCGATGAAGCCGCGCGCGCGCAACGCAAGCTTCAGACGCAGATGCGAGTAGAGCACCGGCCCTAACGCGACGATCGATGCGCCGGCGCCGACTCGCAGCAGCGACAGACGCCCCTGCTGGATGTCGATGGGGTCGAGCCACAGAATATCGTTGGGCAGCGGCGCCGCCCTGCGCAAGCCGAGTTGCGAGCCCATGATGCCGGGCACTATCAGCACCTGCGGCGCGTCCTTCAGGAGCGGCGCACGGTGGGCGCGGCGCGCGAGGTGCGTGAGGGCGCGATGCTCGGCGGGACCGAAATAGGCCTCGAGCTCTGCGGCGTGCGCGCCCTCGAGGAGCCACGCCTCGATCTGCGTGTCACTCCAGGCGAAACGGTCGTAGGGAGTGACGTGATCCCGCGTCAGGTCCGCGGCAGTCACTCGGCGTTCAACGGGCGCACCCGTGCGCTCACGGCCACGCGCGCACCGCCCTCGAGCAGCAGCTCGAGCGGCACCTGCTCGCCGACCGCGAGCGGCCGTACCAGCGAGGTGAGCATGACGTGCAGGCCTTCCGGGGCGAGCGTGACGGTCGCACCGGCCGGGATATCGAGCGGCTCGCGGGGCCGCATCACCGACTGGCCGTTCTCGAGGCGGGTCTCGTGGATCATCGCATGGCCTGCGGCGCTCGAGCGAACCGCGACGATGCGCAGCGCCCGCGCGCCGGCGTTGTGCAGTGTCATGTAGGCCGCGGCAACCGCGGCGCCGGGAGTCGCACGCACCCAGGCGTCCGTCACCGTAAGTGGTGGCGCCTGCGCGTGCAGCGGCGCGGCGCACGTCGCGCAGGCGAGCAGCGCCAGCAGTGCGGCGCGGGGCAACGTCCGAAGGTTTGGCAAGCGCACGGCGCGATTATGCCAGACGGTCCGCAGGCGACCGACTATGATCATTCACAACCAACCATGACAAAAGCGGAACGCTCGGAGCTCATTGCACTGCTCGCGCTGTTTGCCGGCGCGCTCGCCATCGGCAGCTCCGGCATCTTCGTGCGCCTCTCGGAGACCGGTAGCGTGGCGAGCGCCTTCTGGCGCGGTGCACTGGCGCTGCCGCCGCTTGCCGTGTGGGCGCTGCTCGAGCGGCGTCCGGCGAGGCTCGCAGCGAGCCCCCGGCCACATGCGCCGCTCCTCGATCCGATGTTCTTCTGGGCCGGGGTATTCTTTGCCGCCGACATCGCGCTCTACCACCTTTCGCTTGCTCACACGTCGGTTGCGGCGGCGACGCTCGAGGCCAACACCGCCCCGATCGTGGTCAGCATTCTCGCGTGGGCACTGTGGGGCGAGCGCCCGCGGCTCGGCTTTCTGCTCGCGACGCTGCTCGCCTTCGGCGGGTTGCTGCTGATCGTGACCCCGAAGCTCGCAGGCGGTGGCCATGCCCTCGGCGGCGATGTGCTCGCACTCGGCGCGGCCTGGTTCTATGCCGCCTATATTCTCGTGGTGGCGCGGCTGCGTGAGCGCCACGGCACGGGCGCGGTCATGTTTGCCAGCAGTCTCATCTTCAGCGCCCTGCTGCTGCCGGTGCCTTTCGCGCTGGGGGAGAAATTCCTGCCCGACACCGGACGCGGCTGGCTGCTGCTCGCGGGACTGGCGCTCTCGGCGCAGGCGCTCGGCCAAAGCCTGATCGCTTATGCGCTCGCGCACCTGCGCCCGACGTTCGGCTCGGTCGGCCTCTACCTGCAGGTGATCGCCGCGGCGGTCTATGCCCGTGTGCTGCTCGGCGAGCAGTTGCTGCCCCTGCAGCTCGCAGGCGGTGTGATCGTGCTCGTCGCTATCGCGCTCGCCCGGGCCGCGCGTGGCCCGGCGGCGCTCACTGCGCGTGCTCGGCGATCACCTGCGTGAGCGCATCGATGGCGGCGCGCCGCGCGGTGCTGCGGCGCCAGAGCGCTCCAATGGAGCGTTGCGGCACCGGTTTCGCGAACGGCCGCAGTGTGAGGCCGCGCGCGCTGCGGTAGGCGCCGCGGCAGGCGAGCTCCGGGAGCAGGGTGACGCCGGCGCCTGCGGCCACCATCTGCCGCAGCGTCTCGAGGCTCGTCGCCCGGAAATCCTGCGACTCGCGCGCACCGCCGCGGCTGCAGACCTCGAGCGCCTGATCGCGCAGGCAGTGCCCGTCCTCCAGCAGCAGCAGCGGTTCGTCCTTGAGATCCGCGACGCGAATGCGCTCGTGCGCGGCCAGCGCATGGCGTTCGGGAAGCGCCACCAGGAAGGGCTCCTGATAGAGCTCGCGCGACTCGAGACCGCCGGCTTCCACCGGCAGGGCGAGGATGCCGACGTCCAGCTCCCCGGCGTGCAGCTTCTCCAGCATGGGGGCGGTGCGGTATTCGTAGAGGCGCAGCTCGAGCCGCGGCAGCGCCTTGCGGATCGACGGCAGCACCCGCGGCAGGAGGTACGGTCCGATGGTCGGCAGCAGCGCGACCGCCAGGCGGCCGGCGAGGGGGTCGCGCTGGCTGCGTGCCAGCGCCACCACTTCATCGCTCGCCTCGAGGATGCGCCGCGCGCGCGCCACGATCTCCTCGCCCGCCGGTGTGAGGCAGACGTTGTTGGGTGCGCGCTCGATGAGCTGCACGCCGAGTGACTGCTCGAGCTTTTTCAGCTGCGCCGACAGCGTCGGCTGGCTGACGAAGCAGCTGGCCGCGGCGCGCCCGAAGTGGCGCTGATCGGCCACCGCGACCAGGTAGCGCAGATCCTTGAGCTTGAGCTCGGGGCGGGAGGGGGGTGCGGTGCTCATACATGGCCTCTATCGAAATTATAAAATCAATCGATTGGATTGATAAGAGCCCGGGCGGCACCATGCTGCACATTCCCCCGCGAGGGGGTATCCGATCCCAAAGAGGAGTGCACATGTCAGGCATTGGACAGCGTTTTCCCCGCTTTGCCCTCACCGGCGTCGTTTCGAGCGATCCGAAGACGGCGTTTCGCCCCATCGGCAACGAGAGCTTCCCCGGCAAGTGGCAGGTGATGTTCTTCTGGCCCAAGGATTTCACGTTCGTCTGTCCCACCGAGATCGCCGCCTTCGGCAAGCTCGACAGGGAATTCAAGGCGCGCGATGCGCAGCTGCTCGGCGTCAGCATCGACAGCGAGTACGTGCACCTCGCCTGGCGCAATGAGAAGCAGGAGCTGAAGGACCTGCCGTTCCCGATGCTCTCCGACATCAAACGCGAGCTCGCCGGGAGCCTCGGCATCCTCGACCCCGAAGCAGGCGTCGCCCAGCGGGCCACCTACATCGTGGATCCCGAGGGCGTGATCCGCTTCGTCTACGTCACCGATCTTTCGGTCGGCCGCAACCCGGAGGAAGTGCTGCGCGTTCTCGATGCGCTGCAGACCGACGAGCTTTGTCCCTGCAACTGGCAGAAGGGCGAAGAGACCCTCAAGGCGGCCTGAGATGAGGACCCTGGAAACACTTCGCGACAGCCTCCCCGCGTACGCGCGCGACCTGCAGCTGAACCTGGGTAGCGTGCTCACCACGGCCGGAGCGCCGGGACTCGATGAGCGGCAGATCTGGGCCGTGGCGCTGGCATCGGCGCTCGCCTCGCGCAATGCTGCCTTCAGCCGCGAGCTCGGCGCCCTCGCGGCCTCGCATCTCGATGCCGCGCACGTCACGGCGGCGCACGCGGCAGCGGCGATCATGGGCATGAACAACGTGTACTACCGCTTCCTGCACCTGGTCGAGGATCCGGAGTACGCCAAGCTCCCCGCGCGACTGCGCATGAGCGTGATCGGCAACCCGGGCATTCCGAAGGCCGATTTCGAGCTGCTGGCGCTCGCGGTGTCGGCGATCAACGGTTGCGGCAGCTGCGTTGCCGCGCACGAGCGGCAACTGCGTCAGCACGGCCTGGAGCGCGAGGCGGTGCAGAGCGCCGTGCGCATCGCGGCCACGGTGCACGCGGTGGCGCGTGTGCTCGAGACCGCGGGAGGCGAGGCGCTGCGCGCCGAGTCGCGCGCCGCCTAGCGGGAGGCGAGTACAGTACCGGCACTGTGCGGTACTCGTTCGTCCTGGCGCTCGGCGCTCCCTTCCTGGCGGCTCTCGCGGCGCCCTCTGCCCTGCGGACCGTCACCGACGACGAGGGTAAGGCGGTGACGGTGAAGGCGCCGCCGCTGCGCATCGTGAGCCTCTCGCCGGGCGGCACGGAGATGTTGTTTGCGGCGGGGGCCGGTGGGCAGGTGGTGGCGACGGTCGAGTACTCCGACGTGCCGGCGGCGGCCAGGAGCGTCCCG